>JBDSHF010000517.1:0-3956 GCA_039918595.1 Thermoanaerobaculia bacterium | reverse complement strand
TCACCGGCCCCCTGCGCTCGAACGCCCGCAAGGTCCTCAAGGCCGCCGGCGCCTGCGGCGTGCCGGCCGGGGCGAAACAGGTGGCGGTCAAGATCACCGTCTCGCAGGGGACCGGCAAGGGGAACGTGCAGCTCTACCCGGGCAACCTCAGAACCCCGGCCGCCGGCATCCTTCGCTTCGAGCGAGGGGCGACCCGCGCCGCCGGTTTCACCCTCCCCCTGTCGACCAACGGCACCGGCACCCTCGCCCTGCTCCCCTTCGTGGCCGGCAACGGCACGGTCAAAGTGAGCGTGGAGGTGAACGGGTATACGCCGTAACGGCGAGGCGGTGCGATAAAGTACGTTCATCACTCCATTTGAGCTTCTGGGAGGCCGGCGTGAAAAATACTTGGAGATTGTTCTACTCGCAGGCCGTCCTGGCTCTGCTTCTGACAGCGGGCGCTGCGGCCGGACCGCTCGAGCTGATCTCCAGGGCCGATCCGGCCCCGGAGAGCTACGGCAACAGCTTCGTCTCGGCGATGAGCACGGATGGGCGCTACGTCGTCTTCCAGAGCGACCCGCCCGACCTGATCCCCGGACAGGTGGACGACAACGGCTTTTACGATTTCTTCCTCCGCGACCGCGTGGCCGGCACCACCACGCTGATCTCTCACGCGGCCGGCAAGCCCAACGTGGCGGGCCATGCGTCCGAGCAGTACCCCCTCGGCGCCCACAGCCTGGATGCCGAGATCAGCGCCGACGGCCGTTACGTCGTCTTCGCCAGCCCGTGGACCGATCTCGTTCCCGGCCAGTCGAACGCCAGACATGTCCCCGGTGTCTTCCTCTACGACCGGGTGACCGGGGCCACCACTCTGATCTCGCACGCCAGCGGCGATCCGGCCGCCAACGCGGGGCACGCCTTCGAAGCCCGGATCAGCGCCGACGGCAACTACATCGCCTTCTCCTGCGACGGGGACAACCTCGTCGCCGGCCAGATCCCCTCGGCCCCGGAAAGGCGCTTCAACATCTACCTCTACCACCGCCCCTCGGGCTCCATCACCCTGATCAGCCACCGGAGCGGCGCCCCCACGACCGGGGGCGGCAGAGACTCCCTGGCCCCCCAGATCAGCGCCGACGGCGGCTATGTCACCTTCGTGAGCCGGGCCTCGGAGCTGATCGCCGGCCTGGCCCCGATACCGGAATCCGTCTTCCTCTATCAGCGCGCCACCGGCGCGGCCTTCCTGGTCAGCCACGCCAGCGGCTCCCCCCTGGGGGTCCCCAACGGCAGTTCCCTGGGGGCCCGGATCAGCCCCGACGGCCGCTGGATCGCGTTCCTCAGCCAGGCGACCAACCTGATCGCCGGCCAGGTTCCAATCCCCCTGGCCGGTCAGAGCAACGCCTTCCTCTACGACCGGGTCTCGGGAGAGATGCGGCTGGTGAGCCACACCACCGCCTCCCCCCAGACCTCCGGGTCCGCCAGCTCTCTGGCGATGAGCGCGGACGGCCGCTATGTCGCCTTCCTCAGCGAAGCCCCCAACCTGGTCCCCGGACAGGTGACCCTCGCCCCCGGCAGCAACGTGTTCCTCTACAACCGGATCGCCAACGTGATCTCGCTGGTGAGCCACCACCGGGACTCCGCGGTCACCACACCGTCCAGCTCCACGTCCAGAGGGCTGAGCATGAGCGCCGACGGCCGCTACATCGCCTATCACAGCCTCGCCGTCGATCTCGTCCCCCACCAGACCGACGTCCTCGACGGGTTCGACATCTTCGTTCACGACCAGGTCGCCAGGACCACGGTCCTCGCGAGCCATGTCCGCTCCTCTCTCTCCACGGCCGCCAACGGACACTCGTTCTCCTCTCTGATCAGCGCCGACGGCGGCGTAGTCGCCTTCGGCAGCTATGCCACCGACCTGGCGGAGGGACAGATCGATCCCAACGGATTCATCGACCTCTTCCTCTTCGAGCGGAGGTCGGCCGAGGTGACGAACCTCTCCCTGCCGCCGGATCCGGGCCTCACCGGCGTCAGTCCCGTCGGCCGGAGCTCGGCGGCCGACATCTCGGCGGACGGCCGGTTCGTCGTCTTCGCCAGCATGGCGACCAACCTGGTTCCCGGCCAGGTCGACACCCCCTACTCGGCTGGTCCATACGAGGAGAAAGGGACCTGGGACGTCTTCCTGCGCGACCGGAAGGCGGGCACGACCACCTTGCTGAGCCGGTCGCAGGCCGCGCCGCCGACCGCCACGAGCGGTATCGACCCGGCGATCAGCGCCGACGGGAAGCTCGCCGCCTTTGTGGCCCCCTACCGCGACCCCAACGGCGTGCCCCTGGGCCGGCTCAAGGTCTATGTCCGGGAGACGGACACGCTGATCCTCGCCAACCACGCGCCGGGCTCGCCAGGTCGGCCCGACGGCGCCCCCCGGGGCCGGCCCGCCCTCAGCGCGGATGGCCGCTACCTCGCCTACCAGTGCGACGGGTGCCGTCTGGTCCCCGGTCAGCAGAGCGGAGGCTCGGACCAGCAGGCCGACATCTTCCTCTACGACCGCGTCACCGGCACCAACGCCCTGGTGAGTCACGCGAGCGGCTCGCCCGCGACGACCGGCGACGGCGATTCCGGGGGGGCTTGGATCAGTGCCGACGGCCGCTTCGTCGTCTTCAGCAGCGTCGCCACCAACCTCGCCGCCGGCCAGACCGGCCCCGCCGGCGCGGTGAACGTCTTCGTCTTCGATCGCGCCGCCGGCGACGTCACCCTGGTGAGCCACGCCGCGGGCTCGGCCACCGCCGCCACCGGCAGCTCCTATACGACCGCCCTCAGCGCCGACGGCCGCTGGATCGTCTTCCGGAGCGCCGCGACCGATCTCGTGCCGGGCCAGACCGACGCCAACGGGATCCTCGACGTCTTCCTTTACGACCGGGTCTCCGGCGCGACGGCCCTGGTCAGCCACGCGAGCTCCTCGCCCGTGACCGCGGGCAGCGGCGACCTGGACGACTACGCCGGCAGGCAAACGGTCGGGATCAGCGCCGACGGTCGCTGGATCGTCTTCACCAGCCAGGCGACCGACCTGGTGCCCGGCGGGGTCAACCCGAACAAGGCGATCACCGTCTACCTCTACGACCGTCTCTCCGGCGGGGTCGCCCTGGTCAGCTCCGCCGCCGGGTCTCCCGACGTCGCGAGCTTTGCCGTGGAGCCCGGCATCAGCGCGGACGGCAGCCGGATCACCTTCCTGAGCACCGCGGCCAATCTCGTCCCCGGACAGAGCACGGGCTCGTCCCTCAACCTTTTCGTCCAGGAGCGGATCACCGGCTCGCGCACCCTCGCCGGCCGGGTGAGGTCGGTCCCGAACGGGACCGGCGTGGATTTCTCGCAGCTTCCCCGGCTGTCCGCCGACGGCCGCCAGGTCGCCTTCACCAGCGTCTCCCTGCTGGTCCCCGGGGACTTCAACCACAATTGGGACGCCTACCTGTTCGACGCCGCCGTCCCGGTGCCGCCGGGCGGTCCGGTCCAGGTGCCCCCCTGCGCCCTGTTCACCGGCCCCCTGCGCTCGAACGCCCGCAAGGTCCTCAAGGCCGCCGGCTCCTGTGGCGTGCCCGCCGGGGCGAAGCGGGTCGCCGTCAAGATCACCGTCTCGCAGGGGACCGGCAAGGGGAACGTCCAGCTCTACCCCGGCAACGTCGCCAACCCGGCCGCCGGCATCCTCCGCTTCGAGCGGGGGGCGACCCGCGCCGCCGCCTTCACCCTCCCCCTGTCGACCAACGGCACCGGAACGATCGCCCTGCTCCCCTTCGTCGCCGGCAACGGCACCGTCCGCGTGAGCGTCGAGGTCAACGCCTATGTACCCTGAGGAGATGAGCATGAAGACCCCGCTTGCGCGGATGAGAGGCGCCTTCGTACTGATTTTCGCGCTGCCGATGCTGGGCGCCGCCCCCGGCCTCGCGGCCGATTCCCTGGAGCTGGTCTCCCGGGTCGATCCCAGCCAG
>JBDSHF010000516.1:0-12467 GCA_039918595.1 Thermoanaerobaculia bacterium | reverse complement strand
AGGCCCACCACCATCTCCAGAGAGCGCTCGGCGAGCACGCCGACAACGCTCTCCGCCCCTACCCCGGCCTCGCGCAGCCGTAGCGCCAGCCGGTCGGCGGCGGAGCCCGGCTCGCGGTAGGTCAGGGTCCGGCCGTCGCCCGTCACCGCCACCCGCTCGGGCGCGCGCTCCACCTGCGCCTCGATCAGCTCGTGCAGGCAGGACTCCACGGGATAGGCCGCCGCCGTGGCGTTCCATTCGAGCAGCTGTCGCTCCTCCCCGGGGCCGAGCAGCGGCAGCTCGGCGATCCGCCGGCCGGGCTCGGCGAGCGCGCTTTCGAGCAGGCGCACGAGGTGCCCGGATATCCGGTCGATGGTGGCGGGATCGAACAGCTCGGTGCTGTACTCCAGGTCGACGATCGTCCGCTCGCCGTCCACCCGCACGGAGAGGGTGAGATCGAACTTCGCGGTGCCGCTGGCGATGCCCATCGGCGTCATCTTCAGCCCCTCGGCGGCGAACTCCTCGCGGGGGACGTTGAGGTAGGTCAGCATCACCTGGAAGATCGGCGAGTGGCTCAGGCTGCGTTCGGGCGACAGCTCCTCGACGAGCTTCTCGAACGGGACGTCCTGGTGGGCGTCGGCGTCGAGCACCGTCTCGCGGGTCCGCTCGACGAGCGCGCGCAGGTCCGCCGAGCCGTCGACGTCGCAGCGCAGGACGAGGGTGTTGACGAAGAAGCCGATCAGCGGCTCGATCTCCATCCGGTTGCGGCCGGCGACCGGCACGCCCACCGCGAAGCTCTCCTGGCGGCTATAGCGGTAGAGCAGCGCCCCGAAGCCGGCGAGCAGCACCATGAACGGCGTCGCTCCCTGGCGGCGCCCGGCCGCCCGCAGCCCGGCGCCGAAGTCGCCGGCGAGCTCCGTGCGGTGGACCGCGCCGCGCCAGGTGCGTACCGCCGGCCGCGGCCGGTCGGTCGGCAGCTCGATCATCGGCGGCACGCCTTGCAGCCGCTCCCGCCAGTGCGCCAGCCTGGCCGCCAGCACCTCCCCCTGGAGCCAGTCGCGCTGCCAGTGGGCAAAGTCGGCGTACTGGACCGGCAGCGCCGGCAGCGACGGCGGCTTGTCCTCCCGGACCGCCATGTAGAGAGCGGCGAGCTCGCGCGTGAAGATCGGCACCGACCAGCCGTCGCTGATGATGTGGTGCATGGTGACCAGCAGCAGCTCCTCGTCGGCGGCGAGGCGCAGCAGGGTGGCGCGGACCAGCGGGCCGCGATCGAGCGAGAACGGCCGGCCCGCCTCGGCGGCCATGCGGCGCCGCGCCTCGGCCAGCCGCGGCTCCGGGGAGAGCCCCGCGAGGTCGATCACCGGCAGCTTCGCCGACGTCGGTAGCGTCGGTGAATGGACGCGCTGCGCCGGCTTTCCTCCCGTCTCGGTGAAGGTGGTGCGCAAGGTCTCGTGCCGGCGCTCGACCTCGCCGAGGGCGGCGGCGAGGGCCGGCAGGTCGAGCCCGCCCTCGAAGTGCAGCGCCAGCGGGATGTTGTAGGTGGCCGTCCCCGGCTCCAGGCGGTCGAGGAACCAGAGCCTTTGCTGGGAGAACGACAGCGGCAGGTTCTCCTCGCGCGGCACCGCCTCGATGCGCGGCGGCGCAACGCCCGGCCCTGCGGGCCCGGCGCTGCGGATCTCCTCGACGCGGCGGGCCAGCCCGGCGAGGGTCGGATTCTCGAAGACGGCGCGCAACGGCAGCTCGATCCCCAGTTGCTCGCGGGTGCGGGAGACCACCTGGGTGCCGAGCAGCGAATGGCCGCCCAGCTCGAAGAAGTTGTCGTGGATGCCCGCCCGCGCAGTGCCCAACACCTCGCACCAGATCCCCTCGAGGATCTCCTCGACCGCGGTCTGGGGGGGCGCGTAGCCCCCTTCCGCTTCCGACCGCTCGACGGAGGGCGCCGGGAGGGCCCGCTGGTCCACCCGGCCGTTCGAGGTCAACGGCAGCGACTCCAGGATCAGCAGCGCGGCCGGCACCATGTGGTCGGGCAGGCTCTCGCGCAGGAACTCGCGCAGCTCCCGGGCGGTAGCGGTCTCCCCCGGCACCAGCGTCAGATAGCCCACCAGGCGCTTGCCCAGCGGGCCGTCGCTGCGCACCACGACGATGCTGTCCTTCACCGCCGGGTGGCGCGCCAGCACCGCCCCCACCTCGGCCGGCTCGACGCGGAAGCCGCGGATCTTGACCTGGTCGTCCCGGCGGCCGAGGTACTCCAGGTCGCCGGTGGGCAGCCAGCGGCCGACGTCCCCCTGGCGGTACATCCGCTGTCCCTCGCCATAGCCCATGGCGGCGGCGAAGGGGTCGGGCATGAAGCTGGCGGCCGTGCGGTCCGGCCAGTTGGCGTAGCCGCGCGAGACATTGGGGCCGGCGATGTAGACATCGCCAGGCACCCCCACGGGCACTGGCTCCAGGCCGGCGTCGAGCACGTAGGCGCAGCAGTTGGGAATGGTCTTGCCGACCGGCACCCGGTCGCCGGCACGGAAACGCGCGAGATCCGCGACCTCGGGCTCGTAGACCACGGCGGTGACGGTGGCCTCGGTCGAGGCGTAGCTGTTATTGAGGCGCGCCCGGTCCCCCACCAGCTCCAGCCACTCGGCCACCCGCTCCGGCAGCGCCTGCTCGGTACCGATCACCACCAGGCGCAGCGAAGAGGGCGGCGGGGTCCGCGTGCGGCGCATCTCCCCCACCCACTCGTGCCAGTAGGCGGTGGGCAGGTCCATCGCGGTGATGCCGTAGCGCTCGATCAGCGCGCGCAGCTCCCCGAAGGAAGGGAAGAGCCCCGGCGGCCGGGGGACTACGGCGCCGCCGCGGATCCAGGTCGGGAAGATCTCCTCGGACGTGATGTCGAAGCTGATCGAGGTGAACTGCAGCACCCTGTCCGCCGGCCCCATCCGGTAGCGCCGCGCGCAGGCGTCGACGTGGTTGATCATCGCCCGGTGGGGCACCGCCACCCCCTTCGGCCGACCGGTCGAGCCCGAGGTGTAGACGATGTAGGCGAGGCTCTCGGGATGGATCGGCCAGTCCGGATCGGACGCGTCCTCCGCCGAGAGGTCGAGACGGTCGACGTGGATCACGGCGTGCCCCGCGGCCTCGGGGAGGCGGTCGGCCAGGTGCTCCTGGGTGAGCAGCACCGGCATCGCGGTGTCCTCGATCATCAGCGCCAGCCGCTCCTGCGGGTATTCCGGGTCGAGCGGCACCCAGGCGCCGCCGGCCTTGAGCACCGCGAGGAGGACCAGCGGCATCTCCAGGGAACGCTCGACGCAGACCCCCACCGACATCTCCGGGCCGACGCCCAGCCGCCGCAGACGGCGGGCCAGCCGGTTGGCCTGACGGTCGAGCTCCCCGAAGGTGAGCGTCTCGTCGCCGAAGAAGACCGCCGGCGCGTCGGGAGCGCGGCGGGCCTGCTCCGTCACGCGATCGAGGATCGTCGTCGGCGGCCCCTCGTAGCGCTGGTTCCAGTCGACCAGGATCTGCCGCCGCTCGTCCCCCGAGAGGATCGGCAGCTCGCCCACCGCGCGGTCGGGCTCCGCCAGGGCCGCCGCGAGCAGGGCCTGGAAGTGGGTCGCCAGGCGGATGACCGTCGGCCGCTCGAACAGGTCCGTGCTGTATTCGAAATAGCCGGAGAAGCCGCCGGGAGTCTCCACCATGTCGAGTGTCAGGTCGAGCTTGGCGAGCCCGCGCTCGACCGGCAGCGAGGCCAGCTCGAGGCCGCGCAGGGCGAGCTTGCCGGCGCCCGCGCCCTGGAGGGCGAACATCACCTGGAAGAGCGGGTTGTGCGACAGGTTGCGGTCCGGCTGCAGCTCCTCGACCAGTTTCTCGAACGGCAGGTCCGAGTGGGCGAAGATGGCGAGCGACTCACGCCGTACCCGCGCCAGCAGCTCGCGGAAAGTCGCCTCCTGGGCGACCTCGGCGCGTACCAGCAGGGTGCTGGCGAAGCAGCCGACGACGCTTTCAAGCTCGGTGCGGCGGCGATTGGCCACCGGAATGCCGACCACGAAGTCCTCCTGCCCGGTATAGCGGAACAGCAGGAGGTCGAAGAGGGCGAGGAAAGCCATGAACGGCGTCGCACCCGCCCCTTGAGCGAGCGCCCTGAAGTGGGAGGCGGCCGGAGCGGCGACCTCGAATGCCACGATGTCGCCGCGCGGCGACGCCATGGGGCGGCGCGGATGGTCGGCCGGCAGCTCGAGGACGGAAGGGGCGCCGGCCAGTCGATCGCGCCAGAAGGCCAGCTCCTGAGCCAGCGTCTCACCCTGGAGCCGCTCCCGCTGCTCGCGCGCGAAGTCGCCGAAGCGCCCGCGCGGCTCGGCGAGCGGCGAGGGCTCGCCGGCGACGAAGGCGCTGTAGAGCGCCGCGAGCTCGCGCAGCAGCAGCCCCAGCGACCAGCCGTCGCTGACGATGTGATGGACGCACAGCAGCAGGACATGCTCCCGGGCGCCGAGGCGCAGCAGGCGGGCGCGGAACAGCGGCCCCCGCGCGAGATCGAAGGGTCGGCGCGATTCCTCGCCCGCCACCTCGGTCGCCCTCGCCTCGACCGCCTCGGCCGGCAGCCCTGAGAGGTCGATCAGGTCGAGCTCCGGCGCCCCTCCGGGCAGCTCGGGCTCGACCACCTGCAGGGGCTCTCCGCCCTCCACCGGAAAATGAGTGCGCAGGGCGCCGTGGCGGTGCGTCAGCTCCCGCAAGGCGCGCTCGAGCGCCCCGCGGTCCAGGTCGCCCTGAAAGCGGAGCGCCCGGAAGATATTGTCGAGATAGGAGCCCGGCTCCAACTGGTCGAGGAACCAGAAGCGCAGCTGAGCGAACGCCAGGGGGAAGACCTGTGGCCCATCCGCGACCTCCCTGGCCCGGGCGCGCTCCCTGGCCAGGCGCGCCAGCAGGGCGAGCTTCTCTTCCCGCGAGAGCTCCGAGAGCTGCGCCGGACCGCTCAAGACTTGCCTTCCTCGGCCATCATGCGGCCCAGCAGAGCGTCGAGGTCGGCGTCCGAAAGCTCCGCCGCGCGGGAGACCAGCGCCTCCTCCTCGGCGTCGGGGATCAGCGGGATCAGCGGTTCGGGCGGGAAAACCGCGGCACCCTCGACGACGGTGGCCATCGTCTCGATCGTCGGGTGCTCGAAGATCACCGGCAGGGAGAGGTCGGCTCCCAGCGCGTCGCGCACCCGCGCCAGGATGCGCACGGCCGACAGCGAATGGCCGCCGAGGGTGAAGAAATCGTCCCGCACCCCGACCGGCGTCACCCCCAGCACCTCGCTCCAGATCGCCGCCAGCGTCTCCTCGACGGGAGAGCGAGGCGCCACGAAGGTCGTCTCCGCCCCGATCCGCGAGGCCTCGGGAGCGGGGAGGGCTTTGCGGTCCACCTTGCCGTGGGAAGTGAGGGGGAGAGCCTCCAGGGCCACGAAGGCGGATGGGATCATGGGCTCCGGCAGGCTCGCCTTGAGGAATTGCCGCAGCTCCTCGATGCTCGGGCTTTCCTCGGCCGGCGTCACCAGGTAGGCCACCAGCCGCGTCTCGCCGCCTCCCTCGGAGCGGGCCAACACCACCGCCTCGCGGACCGCCGGATGCCGGCCGAGCGCCGCCTCGATCTCGCCGAGCTCGATGCGGAAGCCTCGCACCTTGACTTGGTGGTCGCGGCGGCCGAGGTATTCGAGGTCGCCGCCGGGGCGCATCCGCGCGAGATCGCCCGAACGGTAGAGCCGCGTTCCCGGCCGGCCCGCGAAGGGATCGGGAACGAAGCGCTCGGCGGTGAGCTCGGGACGGTTCAGGTAGCCGCTGCTCAGGCCGGCGCCGCCGACATGGATCTCCCCCGGCACCCCGAGGGGGACGAGGTTGAGGTCCGGATCGAGCAGATGGAGCGAGAGGTCGGGAATCGGCCGGCCGATGCGGCTCCCCAGACCCCCTGCCTCGGCGTCCTCCCGGGTCACCGGCCGGTAGGTGACGTGAACCGTGGTCTCGGTGATGCCGTACATGTTGATCAGACGCGGCCGCTCGTCGCCGTGGCGCTCGAACCAGGGGCGCAGGCTCCCCAGCTCCAGGGCCTCGCCGCCGAAGATTACGTAGCGGAGCGCGAGCTCGTCTGTCGTCTCGCCGCGCCGGTGCACCGCCTCCTCCGCTTCGCAGATCTGGCGGAAGGCGGAGGGGGTCTGGTTGAGCACCGTCACTCCCTCGCGCGCCAGTTCCAGGTAGAACGCCTCCGGTGACCGGCTGGTCACGTAGGGCACTACCACGAGGCGGCCGCCGTGCAGCAGAGCCCCCCAAAGCTCCCAAACCGAGAAGTCGAAAGCGAAGGAGTGGTACAGCGTCCAGACGTCCGCGGACCCAAAGCCGAACCAGGAATCGGTGGCCGCGAAGAGGCGGACGACGTTGGTGTGGCGGATCGGCACCCCCTTGGGCAGACCGGTCGAACCCGAGGTGTAGATCACGTAGGCGAGGTTGTCGGCGTTCGCTCCGCCCTCCGGGTTGGCGTCCAGGTCGGTGTCGCTCTCCGCCGCCAGCTCCGGATCGTCGAGGCGGAGGACATGGGCGCGGCCCGCCGGCAGCGAAGCGGTCGACGCGCCCTGGGTGACCACCAGCGGCGCCGCCACGCCGGCCTGCGAGTCGGCCAGGATCCAGTCGATCCGCTCCGCCGGATAGCTCGGGTCGACGGGCACGTAGCCGCCGCCGGCCTTGAGGATGCCGAGAATGCCTACCACCACGTCCGGCGAGCGCTCGACGCACAGCGGCACCGGGCTCTCCGGACCGACGCCGAGCGCCCGCAGGCGGTGAGCCAGCCGGTTGGCCCGGCGGTTGAGCTCACCGTAGGTGAGCCGCTCCTCCCCCATCGTCACCGCTACGGCATCGGGCGTCCGCGCGGCCTGGATCTCGAAGAGGCGGTGCAGCGGTTCCTCGACAGGATGGCTCGCGGCCACGCTCCAGTCGGCGAGCAGCTCCTGCCGCTCGGCGTCGGTGAGGAGCGGCAGCTCGGAGAGCGGACGGCGGGCGTCCTCGACGACCCCGGCGAGGAGTGTCAGATAGTGGTCGACCATGCGCAGGATGGTCGAGCGGTCGAAGAGATCGGTGTTGTACTCCCAGTGCAGGATCGCCCGGTTGTCCCCCTCGCCCGCCTTGCCGAGGCCCACCCGCTGCTCGGCGCGGGGAATCACGATGACGTTCATGTCCATCTTGGCCGAGCGGTTGCCGCGCACCAGGAACTTGGCGTCGAGGCCGCCGAACTCGAGGTCCGGCACCGCGGCGTCGTGGAAGTTGTACATGATCTGGAACAGCGGATTGCGGCCGAGCTGGCGCTCCGGCTTCAGCTCCTGGACCAGCCGCTCGAAAGGCATGTCCTGGTGGGCGTAGACCTCCAGCGTGAGGTCCCGCACCCGGCCGAGGAGGTCGCGGAACGTGGGGTTGCCGGCGAGGTCGCCGCGCAGCAGGAGGCTGTTGACCACCATGCCGATCATCCCTTCGATCTCGCGCGCCCGGCGGTTGGCGTTGCTGGTGCCGATCACCATGTCCTGCTCGCCCGTGTAGCGCTGGAGCAGGGCGAAGAAGCCGGCGAGCATCGTCATGTAGAGCGTGAAGCCCTCGCGGCGGCTGAACTTGCGCAACCCGTCATAGAGGTCGGGCGGCAGCAGGAAGAGCTCGACGTCGCCGGCGAACGACGTCCTCGCCGGCCGCGGCCGGTCGGTCGCGATCTCCAGACCGTGCGGCGCCCCGGCGAGCTTCCGTTTCCAGAAGTCCAGCATCCGGTCCATCACCGGGCCCGCCATCCACTGCCGCTGCCAGACGGCGAAGTCGGCGTACTGCACCGGCAGCTCGGGCAGCGGCGACGGCTCGCCGTGCAGGAACGCCGGGTAGATCGCCTTGATCTCGCCCAAGAGGACCGCGAACGACCAGCCGTCGTGAACGAAGTGGTGCTCGACCTGGATCAGCTCCCAGTAGTCGTCCTCCAGGCGCAGCAGCCGCCAACGGATCAGCGGCGGGCGGGTGAGATCGAACGGGATGCTGACCGTCTCGGCGAAGATCCGCTCGGCGAAGTCCCGCCGCTCGCCCGCCGGCACCTGCCGCAGGTCGAGGACCGGCAGCTCCACCGACGCGGGCGGATGGATGCGCTGGACCGGCAGCCCGCCCACCGACGGGAAGCTGGTGCGCAGCACCTCGTGGCGGCGGACCAGCTCGTCGAGCGTGCGGTGGAGGACCGCGACGTCGAGCGGCCCCCGGATCCAGGTCGAGACCTGGAAGTTGTAGGCGATGTTGCCGCCGGAGGAGAGCTGGTCGAGGAACCAGACCCGCTCCTGCGGGAAGGAAAGCGGGATCGGCCGGTCGCGCGGAGCGCGTCCGATCGGCGGCAGCTCGGGCAGCTCGGAGGCGGAGGTCCCGCGCTGCGCCCGCTCGATGGCGTCGGCCAGCTCGGCTACCGTCGGTTTCTTGAACACCTCCACCAGCGACAGCTCGACCGCGAACACCTGGCGCACCCGCGCCGCCAGCTTGGCCACCAGCAGGGAGTGGCCGCCGAGCTGGAAGAAGTCGTCCTCGACGCCGACCCGCTCGACGCCCAGCAGCTCGCCCCAGATCCCCGCCAGGACCTCCTGGACCGGGTTGCGCGGCGCGGCGTAGCTGGCATCGACCTCCGGGCGAGAGCTGTCCGGTGCCGGCAGCGCCCGGCGGTCCACCTTGCCGCCGGCGGTGAGCGGCAGGGCCTCCAGCAGCACGAAGGCCGCCGGGATCATGTACTCGGGCAAAGTCTCCTTGAGCGCCGTCCGCAGCCCGCCGGCCTGGATGGCGCCGGGCGCCGCCGCCACCCAGGCGGCCAGCCGCTGCTCACCGGCATCGCCCTGCATCGCCACCACCGCCTCGCGCACCCCCTCGACGCGGCGCAGGGCCGCCTCGATCTCGCCGAGCTCGACGCGGAAGCCGCGGATCTTCACCTGGTGGTCGGCACGGCCGCGGAACTCCAGAGTGCCGTCCTTCAGCAGGCGGACGAGGTCGCCGGTGCGATAGAGGCGCTCGCCCCCGGCCGTGCCGTCCTCCGGCGCGAACGGGTCGGGCAGGAAACGCTCGGCGGTGAGGTCGGGGCGGCCTAGATAGCCTCGCGCGAGGCCGGAGCCGCCGATGTAGAGCTCGCCGTCCACCCCTCGCGGCAACAGCTCCATGCGGCGGTCCAGGATGTAGGTGCGGGCGTTCGGCACGGCGCGGCCGATCGCCGGCCGGGAGGCGCCGTCCGCCGCCGGAGCCGTCAAGTCGAGCTGGGTGGTGACGATCGTCGCCTCGGTCGGCCCATAGGTGTTGACCAGCCGGATCCGCTCCCCCACGCGCCGGCGCCAAGCGGCCAGACGGTCGGCGAGCGCCTCCTCGCCGCCGATGATCACCAAGCGGAGGGACGCGGGAAGGTCGAGCCCCTGGGCGTCGGCCTCGACCGCCAGCTCGTGCCAGTAGGCGGTGGGCAGGTCGAGAGCGGTGATCCGCAGCCGATCCACAGCGCGCACGAAACCGTCGAGCGAGCCGATCATGGCGTCGTCGCGCAGCACCAACGTGCCACCGGCGAGCAGGCAGGGGTAGATCTCCTCGGCGCTGGTGTCGAAGCTGACCGAGGCGAACTGGAGGATGCGGTCGGCGGGACCGACCCCGTACTCCGCGATCGCGCCGCGGACGTAGTTGACGAGCCCGGCGTGCGGGACCAGCACCCCCTTGGGTCGGCCGGTCGAGCCGGAGGTGTAGATGACGTAGGCCGGGCTTTGCGGCAGCGCCGGGCCGTCCCCCGCCAACGCCTCCCCCGCCTCGATCGCGGGCCATTCCGCATCCAGGAAGACCACCCGCGCGGCGGTCGCCGGCAGGCGGTCGGCCAGACGCTCCTGGGTGAGCAGCACGCCCGCTTCGGAATCTTCGAGCATCAGCGCCATGCGCTCCCGCGGGTAGTTGGGGTCGAGCGGCAGGTAGGCGCCGCCGGCCTTGAGCACGCCGAGCATGGCGACCAACATCTCCGGCGAGCGCTCCACGGCGAGGCCGACGATCGACTCGGCTCCCACCCCCAGACGCCGCAGATGGCCGGCCAGCCGCGAGGCGCGGGCCTCCAGCTCGCCGTAGGTCAGGCGCAGATCCCCCTGCTCCACCGCCACCGCCCGCGGCGCGTGGGCGGCGGTCGCGGCGACCAGGGCGTGGATGCAGGCGTTGCCCGTCGCGCCGGCACGCGGGCCGGCTCCGGCCGCCAGCAACTCGTGCCGCTCTGCCGGGGAGAGGACCGCCAGCTCGCCCAGCAGCGCTTCGGGCTGCGCGACCATGGCGGCGAGCAGACCGGCCAGCGCCTCCAGCAGACGGCGGGCGCTCGCCGCCGAGAGACGGGTCCAGTGATAGGAGATCTTCAGCTCCAGCCCCCCCCGCTGCGGGCTGCCGAAGAGGGTGAGCGCGTGGTTGTTGGCCTCGGCGAGGACCGACTCCCGGATCTCGAAGCCCAGGTCCTCGCTGCCGTCGAGGCTGTCCACGGGGTAGTTCTCGAACACCAGCAGGGTCTCGAAGACGCGCACGCCATGCTCGATCTCGCTCCATGCCTGGATCTGCTCGAATGGGCTATACTCGTACTCCCGCTGCTCGATCTGCTGGATCTGCAACTCCCCGAGCCAGTCCCCCAGCCGCCGTTCGGGATCGATCCGCAGCCGCACTGGCAATGCGTTGATGAACATCCCCACCATCGTGTCGATGCCGGCCACCGCCGGCGGACGCCCCGAGACCACACCGCCGAACAGCAGGTCGACGTTGCCGGTGTATCGGCCGAGGAGGAGACCCCAGGCGCCCTGCAGGAGGGTATTGAGGGTCACCTGGTGACGCCGGGCGAGCTCCTGGAGACCGCGCACCGCCTCCTCGCCCAGATTGAGGCTCTCGTCGCGGGCCGCCCGGCCGACGATCTCGCCGCCGGTTCCGGTGCCGTCGAACGGCACTGGAGTGGGCGACGAGAAGCCGGCCAGCGCCCGGCGCCAGAACGCCTCGGCACTGGCGACGTCCTGGCGCTGGAGCCAATCGATATACGCGCGGTAGGGGCGCGCGGGCGCGAGTTGGGGCTCGGCGCCGTGCGAGAGCGCCCGGTAGGCGGCGAGCACTTCGGAGAGGAGGATGGCCATCGACCAGCCGTCCACGATGAGGTGGCTGAAGCTCCAGACCAGCTTGTAGGCGCCAGCCGACCAGCGGATCATGGAGACCCGCATCAGGGGAGGCTTGCGGAGATCGAAGCCCTGGTCGCTGTCCTCGCGCAGGAAGGTGGCGAATCGCTCGTCCCGTTCCGCCTCGGGCAGCCCGCTCCAGTCGATCTCTTGCCAGGGCAGCTCGACGTCGCGGCGCACGACCTGCAACGGTTGGTCCCTCCGCTCCCATAGGAAAAGGGTCCGCAGCGCGGGATGGCGGTCGAGGATCCGCTGCCACGCCTGGCGCCAGGCCGCCAAGTCCAGGCGCCCTTCCAGCGTGGCCACGTACTGGTCGAAGTAGACCTCCGACGTATAGCCGGTCAACAGGAGATAGAACAGCATGCCCTGCTGCGAGGGCGACAGCGGATAGATGTCTTCTACGTTCTGCTTGCTCAAGCTTTCCCCATTCCCGTCGGTTCCAGGTCGTCCAACTCTTCCGCGAGCAGGATCTCGCCGATCGCGGCGGTCAGGCCGGCGATGGTAGGCGAGCTTTCCAGCGCCTGCGGCGGCAGCTCGATTCCGAAAGATTCGTTCACTCGTGACAGGACCTCGGCGGCGAGCGGCGGCCGGCCGCCCAGGTCCCAGAAGTTGTCGTGCACGCCCACCCGGTCGAGGCTCAGCACCTCGCTCCAGATCTCCGCGATCAGCTCCTCTAGCGGGGTGCGCGGAGAGGCGAAGCTCTCGCGCGCCTCGTATCCTTCGGCCTCGATGCGGCGCGCCAGCCCTTCGATCGTCGAGTCCTCGAACAGGACGCGGATCTCCAGGTCGACGCCGAGGAGGCGCCGGACGCGCGCCACCACCTGGGTGGCGAGCAGCGAGTGACCGCCCAGCGCGAAGAAGTCGTCGTGGACGCTGACCGTCTCCAGGCCGAAGACCTCGCGGAAGATGCCGGCGAGCGACTGTTCGAGCGGTGTCCGCGGCGCCGCCGCCGTCTCGACCTGGCGCTCGGGAGCCGGCAGCGCCCGCCGGTCGACCTTGTCATTGGGAGTCAGCGGCAGCTCGCCGAGGAACACCCAATCCTGCGGCACCATGTACGCTGGCAGCTCCCGCTCCAGGGACTCGCGCAACTCGCCGGCGGACGGCGGCAGCGTCTCCCCCGCCGCGGCAACGACGACGTAAGCCGCCAGGCGCCGGTCCCCCGGGCGGTCCTCGCGGACGAGCGTCACCGCCTCGCGCACCCCCGGGTGTCGGCCGAGCACCGATTCGATCTCCCCCAGCTCCACCCGCATGCCGCGGATCTTCACCTGGTGGTCGAGCCGGCCCAGGAAGTCGAAGTCGCCGTCCGGCAGCCGCCGCACGAGGTCGCCCGTAC
>JBDSHF010000515.1:0-6700 GCA_039918595.1 Thermoanaerobaculia bacterium | reverse complement strand
AACGATATTAAACCCGCCTGGGTGGGATTTGTATTGCCTGGCTCAATCCAGTACGTGGCATTTTCCTTGAACCCGGGTGTACCATCACTAGTTTGCAGGTGGAGACGAAAGTTAGAATGTTGAAAGTAATAGCCTGGATAGTTTAACGACTCAAATGAAATGGCCCGCGGATTGCCTATGGCCGCCAGACCTTGGACAATTTGGAAGGTCGTATTTTCCTTGTCTGGCTCTGTCAGCTCGATAATGACTCCGAGAAAGTTCTTGTGGGCCATGAAGAGTGTTGGGTAGTTCACAGAGCTGAAAGAGTGGAATCCTGAGAGTACCATCTGTTGCCTCCTTAGCTTCTACGGTTCCGTTCGTTCGTTTGGACTTTATCCAGACTGGTCGAGTGGTTGCCAGAGCCAAGTCTGCAGGACCCAGGCTTGACCACCTTGCGTTGAGAGTCGCCTCTACGTCTTTAGCGCAATATGAACCTCCTTCCTCGTGACCGAGCTACGGCTCGTTCTCGCCAATCTTCCAAGCCGCAGAACCTATGTATTAACGTTTCACCGCCCCACCCCCTGAATCCATATTGCTAGCTTCTGAGCGCAAGGGAGTTGGCATGTAGAATAGTATGTTGCTGATTCTAGGTTGCTTGCATCCTATACCCCTTCATCAGGATCGTCAATACCACAGGACGAAGACGGGTTTGATACCGCAAAACACCCGTGGCCTCACCCTGCTCCCTTGCCTTATCCAGCCCGCATTGAGGAAGAGCTATCTGTCACTCAAGATGACGGTTACCGATTCTCTAAAGCGTATAAGCCTCGCGGAAATCAGGCGGCGAGGATGCTTATACGTGCCAATATGTAGGCGCTGTCTTTGAGATTGGTGCGCCGATCTTGCATTGAATCAGAGAGTTGCCGGAGGTGACTTCCGGAGGGTGGGAGTCTTATACGCTTGCGAATGGACAGATAAGGTGTGGCGGACAATCCGTGAGCTGAGCGGCAGTCCCCTCCCCCGCCGCGGTTACAAGGCGACGCGGGCGGCGCCCCCTCCCGGGGAAGCCCGCTTCGAGTCGGCGAGGCAAGAGGTCTACAGCAGATCGACGGGACTCTTGACTCCGCGGCCACCCCGGTTGAGCACACGGGTGTAGATCATCGTGGTCTTTACGCTCTGGTAACCCAGAAGCTCCTGCACCAGCCGTTCCGCGGCCGCGCCAGGAAGGCGATCGACCCGGGCTCTCCCGAGACGCCCGGCGGTCCGGAGGTCTCCGGCACCCCCGGAACCCCGCAGCACCCCTCCACCCCGGCGGCTGCCGCCGATCCTCAGTCGTAATTCGTAGCTCGTCGTTCGATCGCGAGGGAGCGTGCCCGGCACGCTCCCTCTTTTTTTGCCTTCAATCCGGCTTGAAAAGGGACCCGGCGGAGCGGCTCCGTCCCGAGACGGCGGCTCTCCGGACGCGGATGGAGGCTCTCCGGATCGGGACGGCGGCCTCCGGACGCGGATGGAGACGCTCCGGACCGGGACGGCAGCGCTCCGGACGCGGACGGCGGGCGCCGGACAGGGACGGAGAGGCTCCGGACTGGGATGGAGCCGCTGCGGAAGCGGATGGCGACTCTCCGGATCGAGACGGAGGCGCTTCGTCCCGGGACGGCGGGCTCCGGACGCGGACGGAGCCGCTCCGTCCAGGGAGGGAGGCGCTCCGTCCCGGAACGAAGAGCCGCCGTCTGGGGACGGAGCGCTGGCCCACGCGGGCATCGCCTTCTCCTGAACCCGAGAGATGGTATCTTGTCGCGGATTCAAGAACCTGGAGGACACCGCCCGCCATGCCCTCGATGGCCCACGAGATCCTGGTGGATCTCTTCAAGAACCGCCCCTCGCTCGCCGCCGAGATCCTCGCCGAGGTGCTGGGCGTCTCATTGCCGGCCTACACCGAATCACGCCTCACCTCGACCGATTTGACCGAGATCCAGCCCGCCGAATACCGCGCCGATATCGTCGTCGTCCTTCTTGAACGCGACATCCCTGTCCGGGTGATCATCGTCGAGGTCCAACTGGCGATCGATCTCAGAAAGCGCTTCAGTTGGCCCGCCTACGTAGTCGGCGCGCGCGCCATTCACGGCTGCCCGGCGGATCTCCTCGTCGTCGCCCCCGACCTGGCTGTCGCCCGGTGGTGCGCGGAACCGATCGCGATCGGCGTGCCCGGCTTCATCCTGCATCCGCCTGTGCTGCACCGCGGCGCCGTTCCGGTGGTGACGGATCTTGAGGAAGCGGCCCGCCGGCCCGAGCTCGGGGTGCTCTCCGCGATGGCGCACGGCGAGACCGAGCAGGGAGCGTCGATCGCCGCCGCGGTGCTGCCCGCTCTCCGGGAGCTCGACGAGGACAGGGCCAGGTTGTACTACGACCTCGTGTACAATTCCCTGAATGAGGCGGCTCGCCGCGCCATGGAGGCGATGATGAAGGGCTACGAATACCAGAGCGACTTCGCGAAGAAATACGTGGCACAGGGGCGCACCGAGGGGCGCACCGAGGGACGCACCGAGGGACGCACCGAGGGACGCACCGAGGAGGCGGCGCGTGCGCTGCTGACCGTGCTTCGGGCTCGCGGCATCGCGGTGCCGGACGCCGTCCGCGAGCGCATCCTGGCCCAGCAGGATACCGAGCGGTTGGAGCGCTGGCTGGAGAAGGCCGCCGTCGCCACTTCGGTCACCTCGGTCATCGACGAGCCGAACTGAGGCTCTCAAAACTCCACTTCTCCCGCCGCCACCCCCACAGATCGACCCGCACGGTCCTCGCGCCGCAAGGCCCCGGACGGCCTGTTCACGTCACCGCGGATGGGTATGCGCCCCATGCTAGGATTCCCGCGAGAATTTCAGGACTCTGAAAGGGAGGGCCATGGCGAACGAGCTCCTCTTCGGCCTCTTCATCTTCGTGCTGGCAGGCTTCCTCGGCCACTACGTCATCGAGAAGGTGCCACCCCTGCTGCATACCCCCCTGATGGCGGGCACCAACGCCATCTCCGGCATCTCGCTGGTGGGCTCTCTGGTGGCCGCCGGCTCCGGCTGGGGGTGGACCGCCACCCTGCTCGGCTTCGTCGCAGTGACCTGCGCCACCATCAACACCGTGGGCGGCTTCCTGATCACCGACCGGATGCTGAAGATGTTCAAGCGGCGGGGAGCCAAGGGATGAACCACATCGTCTCCCCCTACCTGACGTTCGCCTATCTCATCGCCTCGGTCTGCTTCATCCTGGCGCTGCAGGGGCTGTCGTCCCCCACCAACGCCCGGCGGGGCAACGCCATCGGGGCCTTCGGCATGCTGGTCGCCGTGGTCGGCACGCTGATCCTGGCCGGCATCATCGACTACAAGTGGATCGCCGCCGGCCTGATCATCGGCTCGCTGATCGGCGCCGCGATGTCGATCTGGATCCCGATGACCAAGATGCCGGAGCGAATCGCGCTCTCGCACTGCTTCGGCGGCCTCGCGGCGGCCCTCGTCGGCGTGGTCGAGTATCACCACCGGGGCGCGTCGATCGACCGCTTCACCATGGGCGCCCTCGGGCTCGAGGTCTTCCTCGGCTTCCTCACTTTCACCGGCAGCCTGATGGCGTTCGGCAAGCTCCAAGGGCTGATCGCCGGCGCGCCGGTGACCTGGAAGGGGCAGAACGCCACCAACATCACGATGTTCTTCGGCGCCCTGGTGCTGCTGGTGCTGCTGGTGATCGATCCCAGCCGCGCCGTCCTCTTCTATGCGATGGGGGCGCTCGGCCTGCTGGTGGGCGTGCTGGCGGTGCTGCCGATCGGCGGCGCCGACATGCCGGTGGTGATCTCGCTGCTCAACTCCTACGCCGGCCTGGCCTCGGCCGCCACCGGCTTCGCCCTCGGCAACAATGTGCTGATCATCGCCGGCGCCCTCGACGGCACCTCGGGCTTCCTGCTCTCGATGAAGATGAGCAAGGCGATGAACCGCTCGTTCGCCAATGTGCTGTTCGGCGCCTTCGGGCAGGTGGCCCCCGCCGCCGACGGCGCCGCCGGTCCCGCCGCGAATTACAATCTGGCGACGGTGGAGGATGCGGTCGGCGTGCTGACGGCCTCGCAGTCGGTGATCGTGGTCCCCGGCTACGGCATGGCGGTGTCGCAGGCCCAGCACGCGGTCCGCGAGCTGGCCCAGGCGCTGGAGGCCAACGGCGCGACGGTAAAATATGCCATCCACCCTGTCGCCGGCCGCATGCCGGGGCACATGAACGTGCTGCTCGCCGAAGCCAACGTCTCCTACGAGCAGCTCTTCGATCTCGACGACATCAACGACGAGTTCTCCCGCACCGACGTGACTCTGGTCGTCGGCGCCAACGACGTGGTCAACCCGGCGGCGAAGAACAATCCGGGGAGCCCGATCCACGGCATGCCGGTGTTCAACGTCGAGGAGTCGCGCGCCGTGATCGTGCTCAAGCGCAGCATGAACACCGGCTTCGCGGGGATCGAGAACGACCTCTTCGTGCAGCCGAACACGATGATGGTGCTCGGCGACGCCAAGAAGACGCTGCGCGAGTTCATCGCCGGGGTGAAGGAGGAGGCGGCGGCGTAGGGGCGGCGAGGCGTTCCTGATCTTCATCTGTCCCCTGGGCCTCCCCCGCCCCGTCTTCGGCTACAGTGGCCGCCGATGAGCGCCTCCCCGCAACCCGCGCACCCTACCTCCTGGTGGGAGTCCCAGCGTTTCGCCCGGGTGGCGTTCGCGCTGACGGTGCTCGGCCTGCTCGCCGGGGGCGTTGCCTGGCTGGCGGGGCTCCAGCGCGCGGCCGGCCATCTCTGGCAGGCGACGATCATCCTGGTCCTGCTGCCGCTGGCGCTCGACATCGTCGCCAGCTTGCGCCGGCGCGAGCTGGGGGTGGATGCCATCGCGCTGCTGGCGATGGCCGGCGCCCTCGCCTTCGGCCAGTATCTGGCCGGGGCGGTGGTGGCGCTGATGCTCTCCGGCGGCGAGATGCTGGAGATCTACGCCGGCGCCCGCGCCCGCAAGGAGCTGTCGAGCCTGGTGGAGCGCGCGCCGCGGGTGGTCCACCGCTATGAGGACGACCGGCTCGCCGATCCGCCGATCGAGGAGGTGCGGCCGGGCGACCGCTTGCTGGTCAAGCCGGGGGAGATCGTGCCGGTGGACGGCGTGCTCCTCGGTCCGGACGCGGTGCTGGACGAATCCGCCCTCACCGGCGAGTCGACGCCGGTCGACCGGCGGCCCGGCGACCGGGTGCCCAGCGGCAGCCTCAACGACGGCGGCCCGTTCGATCTGCGGGCGGTGGCCACGGCAGAGCGGAGCACCTACGCGGCCATCGTCCGGCTGGTGCAGGAGGCGGAGGCCTCGCGCCCTCCCTTCGTGCGCATGGCCGACCGCTACTCGCTGGTCTTCCTCCCGCTGACGCTGGCGATCGCCGGGCTCGCCTGGAAGCTCTCGGGCCAGCCGGTCCGCGCCCTCGCCGTGCTGGTGGTGGCGACCCCCTGCCCGCTGATCCTGGCGGCGCCGGTGGCCTTCATCGCCGGCATCTCCCGGGCGGCCCACCGGGGGATCATCATCAAGGGGGGCGCGGCGATCGAGGGGCTCGCCCGCGCCCGCACCCTGCTGCTCGACAAGACGGGCACTCTCACCACCGGCATCCCCACGATCGCCCGCGTCGACACGTTCGACAATCTGCCCGGCAGCCTGCCGCCGGACGAGCTGGTGCGCCTGGCGGCCTCTCTCGACCAGGTCTCTCCCCATGTGCTCGCCGCCGCCATCGTGACCGCCGCCCGCGACCGCGGCCTGCCGCTCACTTTTCCCACCGGCGTCGCGGAACAGCTCGGCTCCGGGATCGAGGGCTTGGTGGACGGCCGCCGGGTGGCGCTGGGAAAGGCGAGCTGGGTCAAGGAGCGGACGGGCGGCGGCGGCCCGCTGGCCGCGCGCCTGGAGGAGCTGCGCCGCGCCGTTTCCACCGAGGGGCAGGTCAACGTCTTCGTGGCGGTGGACGGCCATCCGGCCGGTGCGATCATCCTCGCCGATCCGATCCGCGAGGACTCGGCCGCCACTCTCGCCAGGCTCCGCGGACTGGGCATCGAGCGGGTGGTGATGGTGACCGGCGATCACCATACGGTGGCCGAGCGGGTGGGCCGCGAGCTGGGCGTGGACGCGGTGCTGGCGGAGTGCTCGCCGGCGCAGAAGGTGGACGCGGTGAAGGCCGAGAGCGCCAAAGGCCCCACGGTGATGGTGGGGGACGGCGTCAACGACGCGCCGGCGCTGGCCGCGGCCACGGTCGGGGTCGCGATGGGAGCGCGGGGCGCCACGGCTTCGTCGGAAGCCGCCGACGCCGTGCTGATGCTCGACCGCCTCGACCGCCTGGTGGACGCCCTGGCGATCTCCCGCCGCTCGCGATCGATCGCGCTGCAGAGCGTGGTCGCCGGCATGGGCCTGTCGCTCGCCGCCATGATCGTGGCCGCCTTCGGCTATCTCCCGCCCCTGGGCGGCGCCCTGTTCCAGGAGGCGATCGACGTCGCCGTGATCCTCAACGCCCTGCGGGCGCTAGGGCCGGGGAGGTCCGCCTCATGAAGATCCGTGCCGCCACGTCCGCGGACTCCGCCGCCGTCGCCGATCTGGCGACCCAGCTCGGCTATCCCACCACTCCCGAGGAGGCCGAGGCCCGGCTGCGCGATCTCGAGGAGCGGCCGGAGAGCTCCGTCCTGGTCGCCGAAGCCGGC
>JBDSHF010000514.1:0-18015 GCA_039918595.1 Thermoanaerobaculia bacterium | reverse complement strand
CGATGAAGATCACCGATCCGTACTCGCCCAAGGCGCGCGCGAAGGCGAGCACGAAGCCGGTCATCGCCGCCGGCAGCAGCTCGGGGAAGAGCACCCGCCGGAAGGTCTGCCAGCGCCCCGCGCCCAGGCTGGCCGCCGCCTCTTCGACCTCCGGATCGAGATCGGCGAGCACCGGCTGCACCGTGCGCACCACGAACGGCAGGCCGATGAAGGTGAGCGCCACCACCACGCCGAGGCGGGTATAGGCCACCTCGACCCCTATCGGGACGAGCCAGCGGCCGAGCCAGCCGTTCTTGGCGTAGAGGGTGGCGAGCGCGATGCCGGCCACCGCCGTGGGCAGCGCGAACGGCAGGTCGACCAGGGCGTCGACCAGCCGCTTGCCGGGAAAGCTGTAGCGCTCGAGGACCCAGGCCACCAGCAGGCCGAAGACCAGGTTGATCGCGGCGGCGGCGAACGCGGAGCCGAGGCTCAGCCGGTAGGCCGCGAGCGCCCGCGGCCCGCTGACGTCGGCCCAGAAGGTGGCCCACGGGAGGGTGGCCGACTTCAGGAAGACGGTCGACAGCGGGATCAGGATGAGCAGCGCGAGGTAGGTCAGCGTGAAGCCGAGCGAGAGCCCGAAGCCGGGGAGGACGCTGCCCCCCCGCAGGCGCTTCTTCACCGTCCGGCCCCGTAGATCTGGTCGAAGACGCCGCCGTCCGCGAAGTGGGCCTGCTGTGCCTTGGTCCAGCCGCCAAAGACGTCGATGGTGAACAGTTGCACCTTCGGGAACTGCGCCGCGTACTTGGCGGCGACCGCCTCGTTGCGCGGGCGGTAGTAGTGCCTGGCCGCGATCTCCTGCCCCTCGGAGGTGTAGAGGAACTGGAGATAGGCGGTGGCCACCTGCACCGTCTTGTGCTTGGCGGCGACCTTGTCGACCACCGTGACCGGCGGCTCGGCCAGGATGCTGATCGACGGCGCCACGATCTGGAAGTCCCCATGCTCCCCCTTGACCGCGAAGATCGCCTCGTTCTCCCAGGCGATCAGCACGTCGCCGATCCCCCGCTCGACGAAGGTGACGGTGGCGCCGCGGGCGCCGGTGTCGAGGATCGGCACGTTCTTGTAGATCCGGCCGACGAAGTCCTTGGCCTTGGCGGGATCGTTGTTGAACTTGCGCAGGACGTACCCCCAGGCCGCCAGGTAGTTCCAGCGCGCGCCGCCCGAGGTCTTCGGGTTGGGGGTGATCACCGAGACGCCGGGGCGCGTGAGGTCGTCCCAGTCGCGGATCTTCTTGGGGTTCCCCTTGCGCACCAGGAAGACGATCGTCGAGGTGTAGGGGGTGCTGTTGTTGGGCAGCCGCGTCTGCCAGTTCTTGGCGATCAGCCCGGAGTTGGCCACGGCGTCGACGTCGTAGGCGAGCGCCAGGGTGACGACGTCGGCGCCCAGACCATCGATCACCGAGCGGGCCTGCTTGCCGGAGCCGCCGTGCGACTGCTGGACGGTGACGTCCTGCCCCGTCTTCGCCTTCCACGCCTTGGCGAAGGCGGTGTTGACGTCCTGGTAGAGCTCGCGCGTCGGATCGTAGGAGACGTTGAGCAGCTTGATTTCCGCCGCATGCGCGGACCCGGCGACGAGCAGGGAGAGCCCGAGGGCGGCTGTCGATAAAAATTTTAGATGGCTCATGGCTTGGTTCCTGTCTAGAAAGCGATCTGGAAGCGGCTGAAGAAAATCTTTTCGTCCTCGCGGTCGCCGGTCGCGGCGCCCCCCTCGAACTCGGTGGTCTCGTAGTCGAACATCAGCCGCAGGTTCCGGTTGAGATACCAGTTGAGCCCCACCGCCCAGGCCTTCGCCGAGCGCGCCGAGCTGGTGATGCAGGCGAAGGCCGGGAAGGTGGCGTCGTCGACCGTCAGCTCGCTGTAGCGCGCCGCGAGCTCGAAGGCGCCCCAGGTGTGGGCAGCCCGGTCGAACACCGTCTTCGGGTTGACGCTGCGATACGTGGGCTCGCCGCCGGCGATCACCCAGGATCCCGCCAGTTGCCAGGACTTGTGCTCCAGGGTGTCGGAGACGAGATCGCGGCGCACGTCCTGGCGCGAGGTCACGTACTCGGCGAGCAGGCCGAACGGCCCTCTGTAGAAGTACCCCTGGGGGGAGAGGCGCGTGCGGGTGCCGTTGGCCACCGTGGTGCCCGCGGCGGTCGCGTCCGAGCGGTAGGAGAAGAAGGTCTGCTGTCCGGGCGTGCGATAGGACGGCAGGCTGGAGGCCGTGGGCGTCCCGTTCTGGTCCCCCTGGCTCGCCGCGATGCCGAAGCCGAGGTTCTTGAACGGGCCCGCCCCCTTCACGAACGGCTGGAAGAAGATGCGGCCCGCCACGTCCTTGTCGTTGTTGGTGTCGGCGTCGCCGTTGCCGAGATCGACCACGCCGTTGAAGACGCCGAGGGCATAGCTCACCGCCCCGCCGGCGAGGTCGCCGCCGACCTGGATGCCGAGGTCGCGGTTGGGCACCAGGTTGGTCGGCAGGGCGCGTTCGACGAACAGGATGTCGGTAGCCGACTGCAGGCGCTCAAGGCCGACCGGCGGCTTGAACTTGCCGGCACGGACGCGGAAGGCGGGGTTGAAGCGCCCTTCCAGATAGGCGTCCTGGAGCACGGTGGTGCCGGCGCCGAAGTCGGGCATGATGCGGAAGTCGAAGATCTTGTAGACGGTCCCCTCGAAGATCGGCCGCACCCGGCGCAGCAGGAAGGTCTCCGCCTGTGGCTTCTTCTCGTCGTCGACCCAGAAGCGGCCGTCGAAATGTACGTAGCCGCGCACCTTGAGCACGAAGTTGCCGTCGGCCGAGCGCAGCGAGAAGCCGTCCTTGCCGGCGACCGCCTGGCCGGCGGTCTTCGCCTTCTCGGCGGCGGCCTCCTTGTCGATCTCGATCTTGCGGTCGAGGACGCGGATCTTCTGATCCAGCTCCTCGAGCTTCTCGTCGACGCTTGCGGGAGGTGGATCCTGCGCCCGGACGGCGGCTGGGAGGGCCAGCAGGGCGCAGCACAACCAGATCGAAACGTTCTTCATCGGCAATCTCCAAGAGTCAGGCTCCAAAAGGTCAGGGGTGAGTCTCACGACACCGCCTCCGGCGAGCGCACGATGAGCACCGGCAACTGGGCCACCTCGGGCAGCAGCCGGCCGACGAAGCCGCCGAGCGCGATCCGCCCGTCGCGCCCGGGCAGCGGCGCCCCCAGCACCAGCAGGTCGTGCTCCCCCTCGGCGATCTGGGCGACCACCTGGCCGGCGGTCTTCGCCTTCTCGGCGGCGGCCTCCTTGTCGATCTCGATCTTGCGGTCGAGGACGCGGATCTTCTGATCCAGCTCCTGGAGCTTGTCTTCGACACTCGCGGGAGGTGGATCCTGCGCCCGGACGGCGACCGGCAGGGACAGGAGGCAGCAGCACAGCCAGAGCGAAACGTTCTTCATCGGAATCTCCAGGGATCAGGGTTGAGTCTCACGACACCGCCTCCGGCGAGCGGACGATCAGCACCGGCAGATGGGCCACCTCGGGCAGCAGCCGGCCGACGAAGCCGCCGAGCGCGATTCGCCCGTCGCGCCCGGGCAGCGGCGCCCCCAGCACCAGCAGGTCGTGCTCCCCCTCGGCGATCTGGGCGACCACCTCCTCGCGCACGCCGCCGTAGCGGACGCGGGTCGCGACCGGCACGCCGATGCGGTTGAGGGTGCGGGCGCTGCCGGCGAGGAAGCGCTCGGCCAGGGTCTCCGACGGGGTGCCGCGCGCCACCTCCGGCAGCACAGTGAGGATCGTCACCTCCGCTCCCAGGTGGCGGGCGAGGCGGCCGGAGAAAGAGACGTCCTCCTTGCCGGGCTCGCCCACGGCGACGCAGATCAGCAGCCGCGCCGGCACGTTGACCCGGCCGGCGGCGCCGCCGGCGCCGTCCGTGGCCGGCGTGAGCAGGAGGTGATGCTGGCCGGCCGCGAGCACGCCCTCGGCCATCTCGATCCCGTCGCGGGGCGGCAGGGAGAGGATCACCAGGTCGCAGGGGCGGCGGAAGACCTCCTCGGCGACCGCCTCGGCCGGCTTGCCGGCGGTCAGGCGGGTCTCGAGGGCGGCGAGGCCGCTGCCGAGCGCCTCGCGAGCCTCCTGCAGCGCCCGCTCGCCGGCGTCGTCCAGCGTCGCGGGGCCCAGCACGGCAACCCGCGCGTGGGCCCGGCGGGCGATCTCGCCGCCCAGCGCCAGGGCCGACCGCGACCGCCCCGACGCCCTTTCCGAAAAGCCGGTCAGCAGCAGAAAACGCAGCCCCGGATGCACCAGCGCGTGCACCCGCCGCACCCCCACCCAGGTCGAGTCCCCCGGGCGGAGCGGGAAGCGCCGCGCCTGGTCCTGCGAGCGGGTGGCCTCGATCCAGACCTCGTCGCGGCCGAAAGGGACCGGCGGCGCGATCGCCCGCACGCCGGGCAGCGGCGGCAGGCGCAGCCGCAGCCGCTCGAACGAGCCGACGAACGAGCGCTGCTCGACCACCGCCTGGCCGAGGATCGGGAAGGAGCGGTCTTCCGCCGAATCGCGCAAGGCGACGTCCTCGGGGCGGAAGAGCACCTGCACCCGCCGCGCGCCGTCCGCCGGCTCCGCCCGCGTGTTGAGCGGGAACTGGACCGGCCCCAACTGGACCCCGTCCGCGATGGCCTCCCCCACCATCAGGTTGGCGGTGCCGAGGAAGGTGGCGACGAACTCGGTCTCCGGGCGCAGGTAGAGCTCGTCCGGCGGCCCCACCTCGAGCAGGCGGCCGAAGCTCAGCACGGCCAGCCGGTCGGGAGCTCGAAGGCCTCCTCCTGGTCGTGGGTGACGAAGACGGTGGTGATCCCCAGCTCGCGCTGGATCTCCCGGATGGTGCGCCGCAGCTCCAGGCGGACCTTGGCGTCGAGGGCGCCGAACGGCTCGTCGAGCAGCAGCACCTCGGGCTGATGGGCGAGCGCCCGCGCCAGCGCCACGCGCTGCTGCTGGCCGCCCGAGAGCTGGCGCGGCATGCGGCCGCCGAGACCGGAGAGGCCGACCAGCTCGAGCAGCTCGTCGCGCCGCCGCCGCCGCTTTTCCGCCGGCGCGCCGCGCACCGCCAGGGCGAACTCGACGTTCTCCGCGATCGACATGCCGCGGAACAGGGCATAGCTCTGGAACACGAAGCCGACCCCGCGCCCGGCCGGCGGCAGGTCGGTGACATCCCGGCCGTGCAGCATCACCCGCCCGGCGTCGACCTCCGAGAGGCCGGCGATCATCCGCAGCAGAGTGCTCTTGCCGCTCCCCGAGGAGCCCAGGAGGACGAAGAGCTCGCCGTCGCCGACCTCCAGCGACACGGAGCTCACCACGGGGTGCCCCCCGTACCGTTTGGTCAGGTCTTCAAGAACAATGGACATCGCTCGCCTCCAGAACGAGGCCGAGAATAGGGTGCGGCGGTGACACTGTCAGTCGAAAGGCGGTGACAAAAAATGGGGATTTTGGAACCTGCCCGAAGTCGGAGAAAGTTTCTTCTCTTTTCTTGTCCCCTTTCGGTCTCCTGCGGCAACTTATTCTTTGAAGGCGATTTGTTGATCTGCTTCAGGAGGAGTCAGCGTGGAGGAGAATCGTGTATCGGAGGGACTGGAGCGCTTTGCCAAGGCGAAGCTCTCCCGGGACGACAACCGCGAGGTCGTGCGCCGGCTGCTCGGCGGCTCGCCGCGGCCATCGACCCAGAATGGCATGAACCGATCCGGCCTCGGGGGACGCGATGAAAACGTCCGTTACGACGAGGCCTTTCGCAGGACCGAGCGGCGCCTCGTCGAGGCCCACGAGCGGATCCAGCGCGAGCGGCAGCTCGCCGCCGGCCAGTGGGGCAGCCTGGAAGGGCATCCGCCGACGCGGCGGCTGGTCATGGTCCGCAACGACGAGCGCCTGCACCACTGGGGGCTCTTCGACCTGCTGCTCGAGAAGAGCCGCGAGACCGCGGACCGCGACACCGCCGAGTCCGTGAGCCTCGCCGAGCTGGCCCTCGCCGCGGCCGAGCGGCTCGACCCCGAGATCTATGGCGAGGAGCGCGTGTCCGACTTCAAGACCGCCGCTCTCGGCGCCCTCGGGGATGCCCGCCGGCTGGCCGGCGACTTCGCCGGGGCGCGCCTGGCCTTCAGCCAGGCCCGCATCAACCTGGAGATGGGCACCGGCGACCTGATCGAAGAGGCCGGCCTGCTCGGCGGGCTGGTCAAGCTGCTCTGCGACCTCGGCGAGTACGGCAAGGCCGCCCAGACGCTGCAGCGCGCCAGCTCTCTCTACCGGCGGATGGGGGACTCCCACCTCAACGGTGTCACCGTCCCCCGGCAGGAGAAGAAGGACGTCAAGGGGAAGGAAGTGCGGAAGGACGAGCGCAAGGGCGCGGCCGGCATCGGCTAGGGAGGGCGCAAGCCGGCGGTATAGACTCCGGCCCCATGCGGCTCGCGCTGATCCTCGTCCTCGTCCTCGCCCTGCCCGGCTGCGTCTCGCTGCGGTCCTTCGCGGAGATCCGCCGCTCGCTCCCCGCCGACCGGTTCATCCGCGTCGGCGAGCAATTCGTGCACGTCGAGCAGACGGGAGAAGGCGAACCGGTGGTGCTCCTCCACGGCTTCGGCGCCTCGACCTATTCGTGGCGCAAGGTGATGCCGGCCCTCGCCGCCTCCCATCGCGTGGTGGCGATCGACCTCAACGGCTTCGGCTACACCCAGCGGCCGGCTTCCCGCGCCAGCTACACGCGGGAGGCGCAGGCGAAGCTGGTGCTGGGAACGATGGACGCGCTGGGGATCGACCGCGCCCACATCGTCGGCCACTCCTACGGCGGCGGCATCACGCTCTACCTCGCCTCGCGCTACCCCGAGCGCTTCCGCACCATGGTGCTGGTGGACAGCTCCGCCCCCACCTACTCCGACGACCGCCGCAGCCGCGCCGCCGCCTTCCGCCCGCTCTCCGCGCTCTTCGTCCGCACCGTGGCCCTGCGCCCGAGCTCGATCCGGAAGGGGCTGCTGCGCTCCTTCCATGACGACTCCCTGGTCACTCCCGAGCTCGTGCGGGCCTACCTCGATCGCCTGACGGTCGAGGGGGTGAGCTTCGCCTTCTACGGCCTGACCGCGCCGGCCCCCCTGGGCGAGCCGGTGGAGCTCGAGAAGATCGACATCCCGGCCCTGGTGATCTGGGGGGCCCACGACACACTGATCGCGCCGGAGGCGGGTCGCCGGGCCACGGCACGCATGCCCCACGCCGAGTTCGTCCTCTTCGCGAACAGCGGCCACATCCCGATGGAAGAGGAGCCTGAGGCGTTCCTGGAGACCGTCCTCCCCTTCCTGGAGCGCCACCGCGGCTGATGGCAAGACTTGGACTGGTCGCCACCTGCGTCCTCGGTCTCGAGGAGATCCTCGAAGGGGAGCTGCGCGGCATGGGAGCGCGGGAGATCGAGCGCCAGCGGGGCGCCGTTTCGTTCAGCGGCGACTGGCGGGACTGCTGGCGCGCCAACTGGCGGCTGCGCACGGCGAACCGGGTGCTCGTCGAGCTCGCCTCCTGGGACGCACAGGACGGACCCGGCATCGCCGCCGGCGCGCGCGCCCTGATCTCCGGCCGCCCCGGCCCGCGGCTCTGGCGGGGCGGCCTCGACGCCGCCGCCCTCTTCCACCCCGACCGCACCTTCTTCATCCAGGCCACCTCGACCGCCTCCGAAGTGCGCGACACTCGCTGGGCCGCGATGTCGCTCAAGGACGGCCTGGTGGACGGCCAGCGCGACCGCTGGGGCCGGCGCTCGGACGTCGACCGCGAGGACCCCGATCTCCACCTGCGCCTGCGCCTCCACCGCGACCGCGCGACCCTCCTCCTCGACACCTCGGGCGAGCCGCTCGACCGCCGCGGCTACCGCGCCGTCACCGCCGCCGCGCCGGTGCGCGAGCAGCTCGCCGCCGCCTGCGTGCTCGCCTCGGGGTGGGACGGCCGGGGGCCGGTGGTCGATCCGATGTGCGGCTCGGGAACGCTGCTGATCGAGGCCGCCTGGTTCGCCCTCGGCTGGGCGCCCGGCCGCCTGCGCCACCACTGGGCCTTCGAGCGCCTGCCGGGCTACGACCCGGAGGCCTTCACCGCCGTGCTCCAGGAGCCGCTCCTCGCCGCCGGCCCCGACGTCCGCGTCCACGGCAACGACCTCTCCGCCGAGGCGCTCGACGCCACGCGGGCCAACCTGGAGCAGGCCAACCTGCTCGACCGCGCCACCCTCAGCCGCGGCGACGCCGCCGTCTTCGAGCCACCGCCCGGCCCCGGCCTGGTCCTGATCAACCCACCCCACGGCGAGCGCCTGGAGACCGACGCCGGCCGCTGGCGCGCCGTCGGCGATCTCCTCAAGCAGCAGTTCAAGGGGTGGAAGGCCGCCATCCTGACCGGCGAGGACCGCGGCAAGCAGATCGGGCTCCGCCCCCGCCGCCGCATCCCGGTGATGAACGGTCCGACCGAAGGGCGGATCCTGGTCTTCGACCTCTACTGAGGGGGCACCCCTACAGCACCGTCTCCAGCGCCGCGATCAGCCGCTCGATCTCCTCCGGCGTGTTGTAGTGCGCCATCGAGATCCGCACGATGCCGCCGCGCTCCGCCAGCCCCAGGCTCTCGATCAGCCGTCGGGCGTGGAAGTCGCCGTAACGGATGCCGATCCGGAAGGCGTCGATCGCGGCCGGGATCTCGGCGGAGCTCCGCCCCTCCACCGAGAAGCCGACCGTGGCGATGCGGCCGGCCCGGCTAGGCGCGGGGTCGCCCAGGAGACGGACGCCGGGCTTGCCGGCGAGGTACTCCAGCAGCGGCGCGGTGAGGCCCTCCTCGTGGCGGGCGATGGCGGCGAAGGCGGCCTCGATCCGCTCGCGGGAAGTGGCGTCCGGCGCGCTGTCCGAAGCGGCATTGGCATTGGCATTGGCATTGGCGCGGCGCCCCAGCTCCTCCAGGTACTCGACGATCGCCGGCACCCCGTGCGCCAGCTCGTAGTTGAGATTGCCGGGGAGGAGCTTGTACGGCAGGGCGTCTCTGGGCACAAAGACATGGTTGACGTTGGCGAGGTCGAGCAGGAGATCCCGCCTGCCGTAGAGCAGTCCCTGGTGGGGGCCGAAGACCTTGTAGAGGCTGAAGACGTAGAAGTCGACGTCCCAGGCGCGGACGTCCACCGCCCGGTGCGGGGCGTAGGCGACGCCGTCGACGCAGACCAGCGCCCCCCGCTGGTGGACGAAGCGGGCGATCTCCGCCACCGGATGCACCGTCCCCACCACGTTCGAGACGTGCGGAAAGCAGACCAGACGGGTGCGCCCCGTCATCAGGGGAACGAGGCCGGCGAGGTCGAGGCCGGCGAGGTCGAGGCCGGCGGTGGCCGGGTCCGCCTGCCAGAAGCGGACCGTGGCGCCGCGCTCCTCGGCCAGGCGCAACCAGGGGGTGACGTTCGCCTCGTGGTCGGCGTTGGTGACCACGATCTCGTCCCCCGGACCGATCCGCTCGCGGAAGGCCCGGGCCAGGTTCTGGAGGAGCTGGGTGGTCGAGGGGCCGAGGACGATCTCGGAAGGGTCTGCGGCGTTGACCAGCAGGGCGCAGGCCCGCGCCGCGGCCGCGATCCGTTCGGCCGCCAGGCGCGACGGCTCGTAGCTCGCGCCGACCTGGACGCTGGAGGTGAGCAGGTACTCCCTCACCCGGTCGGCCACGGAGGCCAGCACCTGCGAGCCGCCCGCATTGTCGAGGAAGACCCAGCCGCCGGCGAGCGCCGGGAACTGCGCCCGGGCGAAGTCGAGATCGAGGACGGGAAGAGGAGCGCGAGCGCCCAGCGACGGCGCCTTGACGGGCTCCTCGGCAGGAAGCGTGCTCATCCCGGCAGGATCAGAGGCTGCGCTTCTTGGCCCGCAGACCGCGGCGGCTGCCGCCTTCCTTGCGCGGCTTGAAGTTGCTGCCGCCGCCGCCGCCGCCGAAGCCGCCGCCGAAGTCGCCACCACCACCGCCACCGAAGTCGCCGCCGCCACCGAAGCCGCCGCCGCCAAAGCCACCACCGCCGGCGTAGCCGCCGCCGCCACCGCCGTAGCCGCCACCGCCACCCCCGGCGTAGCCGCCGCGACCGCCGCCGCCGCCGGCATAGCCGCCGCCAGCGTAGCCGCCGGGCCGCGGGCCGCCAGGAGTGCGCTCGCGCGCCTCATTGACGTTCAGGTTGCGCCCCTGAAAATCGTAGCCGTTGAACTGTTGGACCGCCTTCACGGCCTCCTCGTCCGAGCTCATCTCGACGAAGCCGAAGCCGCGCGAGCGGCCCGTGGCGCGATCCATCATGACCGTCGCCGACTCGCAGGTGCCAGCCTGGCTGAACAACGTGCGGAGATCGTCGTCGTTGGTCTTGAAGTTCAGGTTGCCTACGAAAAGCTTCTTTCCCATGTTCTCTGTCGCTCCTGGTCTCTATGAGGCCGTAGTTTTCGGTGAGCCGGGCCCTGGACGCCGCCGGCGGTCACCTTTTTTAGGGCGGTGGGGTCTCTGGCCGCGCAGCGACAAAGACAGACGCCTCCCTGTATCAGGACTCACAAAGATACCAGAGCAGGCAAGGTGCCGTAAACGCCTTTACGTTCTTTTCCTCGATCTTGTCACGGACAGCCGGCGAAGGCGAGGGTGTCGGTGACCGCCTGGGGCGTCACCCCCTGGGGGTTGAAGTAGACCCGGACTTTGCCGGTGCGGGTGTCGGTCACGGTCAGCAGGTACTGGAGGTTGGTGGCGGGGCCGGTGAAAATCCAGTGCCGGCCGTTGTCGGCGCAGCCGTCCAGCACCTTCACCAGCAGCTCCAGGTTGTCGGGCGAGACGAACCAGAGGATCCCGGAGTCTCTGGAGGGGACCGGCAGGACGGAAGCCGCGCCGGCCCGGCCGTCGGCGGCCTTCCAGGCGGCCCGGACGCGGAAACGGCCACCGAGGCAGAGCGTCTGGGCGTCGGCCACGCAGGGGCCCGGCACCGCGAAGGTGGTGACCGCGGCCTCGTTGGAGTAGTCCGAGAAGGTGCCCGAGCGGCCCGCGCGGATCCGGAAGACGTAGGCGGTCGCCGGCTGCAGCCCCTGGACCTCGGCCTCCCTGGAGCCGGCCGGAACCGCGCCGACGTCCTCGAAGGCGCCGTCGATGGTTCTCACCTCGACCCGGTACTCGGTCTCGCCGGCGGCGCGGTCTTTCCAGGTGAGCTGCGCCGCCGTCGCCGTGAGGGTCACGGCGGCGAGGCGGCCGGGGGCCGCCAGCGGCGCGGCCGCCACCGCCACGGCGCAGAAGAGCCCGAGGCAGAGGGCCGCGAGCCAGCGTGGAAACAGACGCCCTGTCATCTCAATGTCTCCGGATGGCAATTCGGTTGTACGGCTCGCCGATTCTATACCGCCCCTGCGCCCCCGGAAGGCACCCCGCGACATGCTAGAATCCCATCGACCCCGCCGGCCCGAACCGGGAGTCCCCTCGCACCCCCTGGAGAAGCGATGCCTGTCAAGTTCCACCCCCGCCGCAGCTTCGCCCTGAAGTCGATGTCCCTGCTGGCCCCGCTGGCGCTCGCGAGCCTGCCGCTGTTCGCCGGCACCGGCACGGGCTCGGCCGCGCCCTGGGAAGGCGCGGCGTTCGCAGGCGATCCCGCCGCGGTCGCCCGCGCCGCCGCCAGGATCCAGGGCGAGGAGGGGGACGACGTCGTGGTGCTCCTGATGGAGGCGAGCTACAGCTTCGACGAGGCCGGGCGCGAGACCTACAGCCAGCGGCTGGTCTACCGCATCCTCACCGCCGGCGCCCACGAGAGCTGGTCGACGGTCGAGGAGGGGTGGGAGCCGTGGCACCAGGCGCGGCCGGAGATCCGGGCCCGCGTCATCACGCCCGACGGCGCCGAGCACCTGCTCGACCCCACGACCATCGCCGAGAACAGCGCCACCCGGGACGCCGCCGACATGTTCGAGGACGGCCGGGTACTGCGCGCCCCGCTCCCCGCCACCCGGGTCGGCGCCGTCGTCGAGCAGCAGGTGACGGTGCGCGACACCGCGCCGTTCTTCGACGGCGGCGTGATGCGGCTGCACAGCCTCGATCCCGGGATGCCCCTGCTCCATGCCCGGCTGACGCTCGAGGCGCCGGCCGCGATGCCGCTGCGCTGGGTCGTCCGCGAGCTGCCCGGGGTCTCCCCGCGGGAGGAAATTGCGGCGGGGCGCCGCCGGCTGACCTTCGAGGCCCGCGACCTCGAGCCGGCGGACGACCCCGAGCCGGGGCTGCCGGCGGAGACGCCGCGCTCGGCCTACGTGGCCTTCTCGACCGGCCGCTCGTGGGCCGATCTGGCGCGCCGCTACTCGGAGATCGTCGACCGCTCGATCCGCGGCGCCGACATCGCGCCTTTCCTGCGCGCGGCGTCGGCGGGAGCCCCGCCGGCCTCGCAGCTCGAGACCATCAACCGCATCCTCGCCCGGATGAGCGACGAGGTCCGCTACACCGGCATGGAGCTCGGCGAAGGCGGGCTGATCCCCCGCACCCCGGCCGAGACGCTGAAGCGCCGGTTCGGCGACTGCAAGGACAAGGCGGTGCTGCTGACCGCGCTGCTGCGCGCCTCGGACATCCCCGCCTACGTGGTCCTGCTCAACGCCGACGAGAGCGATCAGGACGTCGAGGAGTCGCTCCCCGGCTTCGGCCTGTTCAACCACGCGATCGTCGTCGTGCCCGGCGCGCCGGCGATCTGGATCGACCCTACCGACCCGTACGCCCGGGCCGGCGAGCTGCCGGTCGCCGATCAGGGGCGCCGCGGCCTGGTCGCCAGCCCCACCGCCACCGGCCTGGTCCGCACCCCCGAGGCCACCGCGGCCGAGAACCGGCAGGTCGAGACCCGCGAGGTCTTCCTCGCCGACTTCGGCCCCTCGCGCGTCGTCGAGACCAGCGAATACCAGGGGGCGATCGAGCGCGACGTGCGGGCCCTCTACGGGCTGCAGGACGGCCAGACGGTGCGCCAGGCGCTCAAGGAGTACGCCACGACCGCCTATCTGGCCGAGGACCTCGGCGCGGTGAGCCACTCGAGCGCCGCCGACCTCTCGGCGCCGATGCGCCTGCGGATCGAGGTGAAAAACGCCCGCCGCGGTTTCACCGACGAGCGCAACGCCGGGGTCGGAATCAGCCCAGCGGCGCTGCTCAACCGCCTCCCCGACGAGATCCTCGGCGGCGGCGGCGAGGACGCGAGCCCCGAGCCCCGGCAGGCCGACTACGTCTTCAGCCGGCCGATGACGATCGAGGTCCGCTACCGGATCGTGCCGCCGGCGGGCTACGCGCCGCAGCCGCTGCCCGCCGCGCGGGTGCGCCATCTCGGCCCCGCCATCCTGTCGGAGGAATACGCCGCCGGCGACGGCAACGTCGTCACCGCCACCTTCCGGCTCGACACCGGCAAGCGCCGCATCTCCCCCAAGGAGTTCGAGGCCCTGCGGTCGGGCGTGCGCGAGGCGCAGCAGGACAAGGTCGCGCTCCTGCTCTTCGATCAGGTCGGCGAGGCCCACCTCAACGCCGGCCGGGTGCGCGAGGCGCTGGCGGAGTTCCAGCGCCTGGCCGCGGCGGCGCCCGGCAAGGCCCTCCCCCGCACCCGCATCGCCCGCGCCCTGCTCGCCGGCGGCATGGGCGAGGCCGCGCGCGAGGAGGCGCGGCGGGCCATCCGCCTCGAGCCGAAGCTCGCCCCCGCCTACCGCCAGCTCGGCTGGGTCCTGCAGCACGACGAGCTCGGCCGCCGTTTCGGCCCCGGCTTCGACCGCGCCGGCGCCCTCGCCGCCTACCGCAAGGCCAGGGAGCTCGACCCCAAAGACCCGGTCACCCGCGCCGATCTGGCCATCCTCCTCGAGCACGACGCCCACGGCCTGCGCTACAGCCCGCAGGCCGACCTCGGGGCGGCGATCGAAGAGTACAAGGCGCTCAAGAAGGACCTCGCGGCGAAGACCGTCGACGACAGCCTGCTGATCGCCCTGGTGCGGGCGGGGCGCTTCCCCGAGGCCAAGGAGCTGGCGGCCCAGATGAAGGATTCGCAGACCGGCTCCATCCTCGCGCTGGTCGCCACCGCGGCCACCGACGGCATCGACGCCGCGGTGCGCGAGGGGGAGCGCGCGTTCAGCGACGACACCGCCCGGGCCTCGGCCCTGCAGGCGGCGGCCCAGAACCTGACGCTGGCCCGCCGCTACCCCGAAGCCGCGGCCCTGATGGAGCGGGCCAGCCGCCAGTCCGACAACGCCGCCGCCCTGCTCTCGATGGCCGACGCCCTGCGCCGGGCGCGGCGGCACGAGGAGATCGTGCTGCCGGCGGATCAGCCGGCGACCCCGGCCCGCCGGCTGATGGCGATGACGACCGGCGAGAGGCTCGACTTCAAGGAGCTGGCCTCCCTCTTCTCCCGCGACGTCCAGCCCGGGATCCTCAAGGAGGGCGCGCAGGCCCAGCGGCTGCTCGACGCCGGCACCGCTCCGGCCCGCCGGCAGCTCCGCGCGCAGCAGGTACCCTGGAACGTGGCGGTCGACTTCGCCCTCGGCGCCCTGCAGGAGACGGTCAGCGGCGACGATGCCGGGGGCTATCGCGTCGGGCTCTCCTTCCCCTTCGAGAAGAACGCCATGAACCTGAACGTCTATGTCGTGCCCGACGCCGGGGAGTACCGGATCGCGGCGCTGAGCACCGTCGTCTCGATGCTCGGCGAGGAGTCGCTCCGGCGGGTCCAGCACGGCGATCTCGCCGGAGCGCGCAAGTGGCTCGACTGGGCGCGCGAGGAGACCGGCGCCGACGAGGGGAACGGCGGCGATCCCATCCCCCAGAACCCCTTCCCGGCGCTATGGGCCGAAAAGTCCGCGGCGAGCGCCGACGACGTGCGCTGCGCCGCTGCCGCCCTGCTCACCACCGCCCGGGAGAGCAGCGCCAAGGCGCTCCCCTTCCTGCGCGCCTGCCGCGACGCCGCCGGCGATCCGGCGCGGCGCAATGCCTTCGACTTGGCGCTCGCCCTGGGCGACGCGGCCACCGACCGGTTCGCCGAGATGGAAGAGGATTCGAGGCGCCTGCTGGCGGCCGCCCCGGAATCCGAGCGCGCCGAGCGGCTGCATACCCTGGCCCTGATCTCCCTCGGACGCTGGGGAGAGATCCGCGCGCTCGCCGAGCGGCGCCTCCAGCGCGCGGCCGACGATCCCTGGGCTCTCGAGCTGCTCGCCAGCGACGCCCTGCACGCCCGCGACCTCGACCAGGCCGAGGCGCGGCTGCGGCAGATCGTCAAATCCGGCAAGGCGGATGCGAGCGACTACAACGAGCTCGCTTGGCTGCTCCTCGAGCGGGGCCGGGTGGACGACGAGGCGCTCGACTTCGGCCAGCGCGCCGCCACCCTCTCCGATTACACGCAGCCGCCCATCCTCCACACCCTCGCCTGCCTCTACGCCGAGAAGGGGCGCACCGCCGAGGCCTACCGGATCATCGTGCAGGCGATCGGCGCCAAGCCCGACGAGGCCCCCGGCGCCGACGACTGGTACATCTTCGGCCGTCTCGCCGAGCAGTACGGCCTGCCCGACGTCGCCCGCAAGTACTACCGGAAGGTGACCCCGCCCAAGAGCCTGGAACCCGGGCCGATGTCCACCCACGCCCTGGCCACCCGCCGGCTCGGCGCCCTCGGCGGGGAGAAGGAGAAGAAGCCGCAGCGCCGCGCCACGCTCTGAGCCGCTCTGGCCCCATCTTTGCTTTGCTCCCGGACGGCGCCTCCGCGCCCTGCGTCCCATCGCGTCCCGAGGAGAAAAGCGATGCTGTCCGAACCCTCAGAGAGGATCCGCGCGCTCACGCCGCTCCACGCGGAGGCCGTCCCGGTGGCCGGGGCCGCCCCGGCGAACGTCCCCGCGGGGTGGACCGCCGGGGCGAGCCGGCTGCTCACCGCGCTGTTCGTGATCGTCGCCCTCGAAACCCTCTACACCGTTCCCAAATACACCTGGGACCTCGTCGCCGGCGGCCGCGAAGGGATCGGGATCCTGCTGGCCCTGGGCATCGCGGCCCTCGCCGCGGCCCTCCTCTGGGCCGGCCGCCACCGGCTGGGGGCCCTGCTGCGGTCGGTGGGCGAACGGCTGGCGGCCATCCCCCGGGCGCGCTGGCTCTTTCTGGTGATCGGGGTCGGCATCGCCCTGCGCCTCGCCTGGATCTTTCTGTTCCCGGCTCCGCCCGCCTCCGACGGGCTCGCCTATTACGATCTGGCGGCGCGGCTGGCGCACGGCCTCACCTACCAGACTCCGAAAGGGGAATGGGCCCAGTGGCCGCCGGGCTACCCCTTCATCCTGCTGGCCCACTTCCGGCTCCTCGGCGTCGGCCTCCTGGCGGTGAACGTCGCCAATCTCCTGCTCTTCGCCGGCGCGATGCTCGCCGTCTACGCCCTGGCCCGTCGCTTCGGCGAGGCCACCGCCCGGCTCGCGACGCTCCTGCTCGCCCTCTGGCCCAACCTGATCGCCTCGGCCAGCGTGGCGAGCAAGGAGATGGTGATCGTCTTCCTCCTGCCGGTGCTCCTGCTGCTCTACCTGCAAGCCGGCGAGCAGACCTCGCCCGGCAAGGCGGTGGCGATGCGGCTGGCGGCCGGCATGGTGTTCGGGTACGCCACCCTGACCCAGCCGGGGATCATGCTGCTCGGCGGCGTCTTCGCCGTCTACGAGCTGCTCCTGCGCACTCCCTGGCTCCGCGCCGCGGCGCGCCTCGCCCTGATGGTCGCCGGCATGCTGATCGTCATCCTCCCCTGGACCGCGCGGAACCACCGGGTGCTCCACACCTTCGTGCTGGTCTCCACCAACGGCGGCGACGTCTTCTACCGGGCCAACAATCCGCTGGCGACGGGGGGGTGGGTCAAGGACGGCGAACGCCCCCTGCGGGACTACGACGAGCTGACGCGCAACCGCCTCGGCTATCAATGGGGCCAGCAGTGGGTCCGCGAGAACCCGGGCAAGTTCGCGCTCCTCGCGCTGAAGAAGCAGGTCCTCTTCCTCGGCGACGACGCGGTGGCGGTCTATGAGACCCTGAAGCGGGGGCTCGGCGTGCCCGGCCCTCTGTACGCGGTGGCGAAGCTCGCCGCGAGCGCCTACTGGTGGGGGATCTGGGCCCTGGTGCTCGCCACCTTCTTCCTCCGCGCCGCCACCTCCTGGCCGCGGCGCGCGGAGGTCGTGCTCTTCCTGCTGACCATCCTCTATTTCTGGGCGATCGACAGCGTTTTCGAGAGCGGAGCCCGCCACCACATGCCGCTCGTCGGGTTGCTGGCGATCCTGGCAGCGTCGCTGGCGAACGCGGGGCCGCAACGCGAGGTGGCGCGCCTGTAAACTCCCCGCGTGAACATCCTCGGCCTCTCCGCCTTCTTCCACGAATCCGCCTGCTGCCTGCTGCGTGGCGGCCGGCTGGTGGCGGCGGCCGAGGAGGAGCGGTTCTCGCGGGTCAAGCACGATCCCCGGCTGCCGGTCTCCGCCTTCCGCTTCTGCCTGCGCGCGGGTGGCCTCGGCATTACCGATCTCGACGCCGTCGCCTACTACGAGTCGCCGGTCAAGAAGCTCTCCCGCCAGCTCTGGGCCGGCATCCCCACGGGAGCTTCCCCGGACCTGGACTGGCTCGATCCGCGGGCTCCGGAACGGGCGATCCGCGAAGGGCTGGGATGGGACGGGCCGATCCTCACCTTCGATCACCACCTCTCCCACGCCGCCAGCTCGTTCCTCTTCTCGGAGTTTCCGGAAGCCGCCCTCCTCACCGTCGACGGCGTCGGCGAATGGGCCACCACGACCTATGGCCGCGGGCGCGGCGCCGCGGTCGAGCTGTTCGAGGAGGTCGACTTCCCGCACTCCCTGGGCCTGCTCTACGCCACCCTCACCTCCTACCTGGGCTTCGAGGTCAACGACGGCGAGTACAAGGTGATGGGCCTCGCCCCCTACGGCGAGCCGCGCTTCCTCGACGAGATGCGCCGGCTCGTCTCGTCCGAACGGGCGGGGCCATACCGGCTCGACCTTCAGTACTTCGATTTCATTCGCGGCCGGCGGATGTACTCGGACGCCCTGCCGCGCCTCTTCGGCGAGCCGCCGCGGAAACC
>JBDSHF010000513.1:0-4038 GCA_039918595.1 Thermoanaerobaculia bacterium | reverse complement strand
CTCGCGTCCACGAACACCCACGCGCGGGCGTTGCACCCCTCGTGCATCGGGTAGTCCACGAGGCGGACGTGCCGCCGCACGGAGGTCCGCCGCCGCGCCGTGTCGAGGTACGCCTCGGTGCCGACGGCATCCTGGTAATAGCTCAGGTGATCGCCCACGTAGGCCAGCAGCTCCACCAGCGTGACGCCGAGGTCCGGCACGTGGCGCTCGCGCCAGTCCGGCAGAGTGACGGACAACCGGTCCAGGATCAGTTGGCGGAAGCTGGCGTAATCCTTGGCCAGATAGCTGATCGCCGGCTCCTTCAGGGGCTCCGGCGGGCAGTGCGGCTCCTCCCTGCAATCGAAATCGCTCGGGCAACCGATCTTGAAATCGAGATCGAGACAGGCGTAGCGAGGGTCGATACCGGGGAACGGCCGCGCGGTCGGCCGGCCCTGCTCGTCCGTCTCGCGCAGGCAGAGGCGGTAGGGCGAGAAGCCGCCGATCCCGTCGAGCCGGAGGTGCAGGCAGTCGTCCCGCTCCTCGTCCTCCATGCGGCAGAATTGCAAGTCCACGACCCGCACCGGCCGGCCGCCGCCGCACGGCTCGATGACAATGTTTTCCGGCTGCAGGCCCACGGGTGCCTTGTCGAGGAAATAGAGCGTGACCGTCCGCTGGTCCTCGCCGACCTCCAGGTAGTCGAGCCCGTTCCAGTCCTTCGCCTTGCGGACATCGTGCCGGCGCCGCTCGTCGTTGCAGATCAATCCGGGATCGCTCTTCATGAGCCGCTCCGTTCGAAGGTGTCGACGCGCGTCTCGCCGGTGCGGAGCACGACGTATTGGAGGACGACGCACAGCGTCGAGTCGCGGCTGGTGACCTCCAGGCCCCGCACCTGGATCACGTCGCCCAGCCAGCGCTGGAGAGCGGCCTGGATGGTGAACTGGAGGGCCGCCGCCAGTTCCGGGCTGTTGGGGGCGAAGACCAGTTGCAGCAGGCCGCTGCCGAAGTCCGGCCGGTTGACCCGCTCGCCGGGATGGGTGAAGAGCAGTTGCTCGATCATGTCCCGGACGTGGTCGTCGGTCCCGGTCGTGGCGGTGCGGCCGAGGCGATCGAAATGGAAGGGATAATCGATGTTCATCCGGTCCTCACGTTACATTCCGGTCGCCCGCGTCTGCGTGGCCACGATCAGCAGGGGCGTGCCCGTGGGCGCGCAGATTGCCTGGCTGTCCAGCAGCAGAAGGGGCTGGCCGTTCGAGGTGATCCGCGTGGCGGCGGTGATCCATTGCGCGGTGACGCACGGGCCGTTGCCGGCAGGCGGCGGCGGCATGGCGCAGCCCGCCACCACGTAGGGGGCCACGAACGTCACCGTGGGCATGCCGTTCACCGTCACCCGGGGATTGGGGACCGTCGGCTGCGCCTGCCCGCCGTGCGAGCAGAGCACCGTGGCGCCGACGTGAAGAAGGGTTCCCGGCATGGCACGCTCTCCTTTCTAAACCACCACGAGGGCGACTTTGTTGATCATCACGCTGGGTCCCACGAGCTCGATCGAAGCACCCTTGCCGTTATTGATATAGATTCCGGTGTCGTTCACGACAATCATCGCCCCCGTCGGGCTGCGCAGGATCACGCCACCCGTTCCTGGGGGGGCCGGAGCAGGCACGGGCGCCATGGCCGGCAGCGGCGGCGCGTCGCTGATGACGATCGAGTGCTGCAACGTCGTCTGCAGCACGATGTTCCCGCCGGGAGGGATGGCTGGCGGCACCAGGGCGGCCGCCGGCACCTCCGCCGCGATCCCCCAGAAGCCGCCGACCCAGATCGGATAGTCCGGGTCTCCCTGCTCGAACTCCACCCACACGCCGGCACCGATCTGCGGCACCATGAACGTCCCCATCTGCTTGCCCGCGATCGGCACGCAGGGCATGGCCCAACTGGTGGGGATGAAACCCGAGACGTCCGGCACCATTACCATGATGCGGCCGAGTTGCATGGGATCGATGTTGTTGATCACCGTGCCCCGGTACTTGCCGTAAAACTTCTCTCCGTTGCTCATACGGGCACCCTGGGAACCGTCGAGATCAGGCCGTTGCGGGCGAGGTTGAAGCTCTGCTTGTATTCGCCCCGTTTGATGTTGTGCGTCACGTTCTTGACGTAATAAAGGCCGTCGAACGCCGTGCCCACGCCGCGCACCCCCACCAGCTCGCGGGCGCGCAGCGGCCGGCCGTAGCGCAGCACGTCGAGGTTCCCCTGCGCCGACACCACCTCGGCCGTCTGCGCCGCCTTGGCGAGGCCGACCAGCGCCGCCCGCACCGGCCCGTACTTGGCCGTTTCCCGAAACTCCGGAAACTGCTTGGGGATCGCCGGCACGAGGCCCAGCGGCGGGTTGAGCGGCGTGATGCTGGGAATGGGGATCACGAAGAGCACCTTGCTCTCCTGGTTCTGCACGTAAACGATCGGCAGCGCGGCATTCTCCCCGCTGTAGCTGAAGCTCAGCGATTCGACGTTGGTCTCGGCGTCCATGTCCACATTGAGAGCCGGCTGCGGCACGCCGACTTTGATCTCCGGCCCCCAGTACGCGATGCTGGTCCCCGTCACCGGCCCCGGCTTGAGGTAGAAGACGTAGCCCACCTCCTCGGCGAGGGCCCGGATGTAGGCCAGATCGCTCCCCTGTTGCCGCGGGATGCGGTCCGTGGGAATCGGGATGTCGATCAGCACGCTGGGGATCACCATCGGGATCACCCCGAACAGCGCGTATTTCGCCAGCAGCAGCAGCACCCGGGCTTCGTTCGGCATGGCCGGAAGCGGCAGGTTCTTGATCGGGTTGAACAGGTCCCAGTTCATCACCGCGGTCAGATCGGTCCCCGTCACCGTCAGCGTCGAAGTGGAGCTGTCCGAGCCGGACGCGACATCCGTGCGCGTGACCACGCCGTCGATCAGCACCTCGGCCTGATTGTTCACGGTGGCGATCAAAACGACGCGGATGATCGGCGGCAGCGAGCTCCCCGCCACCAGGAACAGGGTTTCGAGCGGCGACCGCTTCCCCAGGTTGAAGGTGAGCTGGAAACCGCTCTCCGCCGTGGCGCCGGACGACACCGTGACCTGCACGCTGGCCAGGGCGTCGATCACGTCCTGCCCCACTGGCAGAGGCACCATCGGCCCCACCATCAGCGTCAGATAGAAACCGTTATTCATCGACCCCGCCCGGCAGGCCCTCCGGCAAGGGGATGCGCAGCCGCCGGCCGATCTCCTCCGTCAGCTCGTCCGGCCGCCACGCCCGGTTGGCGTCGCAGAGCCGCCAGAAAAGCTCGGGATCACCCAGGTGCCGGGCCGCGATGTTGTCCAGTCGGTCGCCCTCGGTCACCACGTGGACGCGCAGCAGCCCGAACCGCTCCGGCCGCGGCACGAACCGGCGCCGCAGATAAATGACCTCCTCGCCCTCCGCCGTCATCAGCTTCACCGTCTCGATGCCGTAATAGCGGCTGGAGGGTGAAAAGAGCGTGTTGGAAAGCGGGACCGCTTGCAGCATGTTCTGGAACAGGTCGCTCATGGGATGCCTCCGATGCCCAGGGGGCCGAAGCCACCGCCGGCGATCTTCGCCGCCAGTTGCTCCTTCTGCTGGAAATAGCTCATGAACAGGCTGCCGGCCTTGTGGACGAAGCCGACGTCGTTGATATTGAGCACCCGCATGCCCAGGCTCACCTTGGCGCGGATGGGGTTGAGGTTGGGATCGAACGCTTCCTCGGTGACGCTGAAGTCCGTCACCCGCACGGGCAGGATGCGGCTCTTGCTCCAGACGAAGATCGTCAGCGGCGCCTCCATCGGCGCGATCTCCAGCGTCCCCGACTGGGCCCGCGAATGGTTCTCCAGCACCTGGGCGCTGGAGGGGTAGATGATCGTCTCCAGCGCCGCCAGTTGCGGGTGCAGCCCGAGCTCCACCGCGATCCGGTTCTGCCCCTCGTCCGGCAGCTCGAGCTGGTCCGTGACGTCGATCTCCGCCTCCAGCTTGAGCGTCTCGACCGGAGGCGCCTTGAGCCGCAGCGCCTGCGAGCGGTCCGCGCTGTCCCC
>JBDSHF010000512.1:0-6461 GCA_039918595.1 Thermoanaerobaculia bacterium | reverse complement strand
TCTGGAACCGGCGGTCGTTGCGGATCAGGATCCGCCGGTGCGCCGCCGGATGGCTCTCCAGGAAGTGCCATAACCGCCCAGCGTTCCGCTTCTCCTGCATCAGCCGCTCGTGAGTCTGCCGCGTCCCCTCGATCGCTCGGCGCAGCGCCGCGTCATAGGCCTCGCCTGGATCGGCCGCCGGCGGGGCCGGAAGCTGGGCCGCCGCCCCGGTTTCCCTCGGGTTTTCCCTTCTCATGAGAGCCGCCCGCGCCATCAACCGGCGGACGATCTCGCGGCGATCCTCGCGCGCGGTCTCCGGCTGCGAGAGCCTGTCGACATCGGCCCAGGAGAGAGCCTGCTCTGTTTCCGTCCCGATCTGCATCATTCCGTCCCTCCGAAAACAAAGATCCGCACAAGTCGTTGCGCTCAATCCCCTCGCTAAATGGCGTAAAGCAGGAACCGTGCCGGCCTCAGAGGACCGCCGGCCGTTCGAAAGCGGCCAATCTGGCATTCTCTTTGCCAGGAAAAGAGGCATGGACGTCCTGACGATTCCCCACGTGACCCATCCGGGGCTGCTGATCGCGATCGGCGGCGCCGAGGACAAGACCCGCGAGCGCGTCATCCTGCGCTACTTCCTGGAGGCGGCCGGCGGGCCGGACGCCAGCATCGTCGTGCTGGCGACCGCCTCCGAGGCGCCGGAGACGGGGGAGCGCTACGCCGACCTCTTCCTCGCCCTGCGCGCCGAGAACGTCGAGGTGCTGAAGATCGAAACCCGGCAGGACGCGATGGACGCCGGCGACGAGGCGCACGACCTGCTGGAGTACGCGACCGGCCTGTTCATCACCGGCGGCACCCAGCTCAAGCTCTCCTCCGTGCTCGGCGGCACCGAAATCGCCAAGACCATCCGCTCCCGCCACACCGCCGGCATGGTGGTGGCCGGCACCAGCGCCGGCGCGGCCCTGCTCTCCGAGCACATGATCGCCCTCGGGGAGAGCGGCGCCACGCCGCGCCGCCGGCTGGTTCACCTCGCCAAGGGGCTCGGGCTCGCCCCCGATCTGGTGATCGATCAGCATTTCCGCCGCCGTGATCGATTGGGCCGGCTGCTGACGGCGCTTTCTTACAATCCCGCCCCTCTTGGAGTGGGGATCGACGAGGACACGGCGGCGATCATCAGCGGCAACGGCGAGCTCTCCGTCCTCGGCGCCGGCGGGGTGATGGTGGTCGACGCCTCGGGGATGGCTTTCACCGACAGCCACGCCATCCACCGCGGCCAGCCCATCGCCATGCTGGGCCTCAAGCTCGACTTTCTCACCACCGGCTGCCGCTACGACCTCAAGAACCGCCGGGGGATCGCTCCGCCTCCCACCCTGGTCCACCTCGAGCCGGTGGATCGCAGGGCTCCCGAGCGTCCGCCGGTGCTCATCGAGGCGTCCGAGGATGGGGGCGAATAGAAAGGATTACTGGCATACGCCTTGCTCATGATCCACTGATCGGTATCTTGCCAAGGAAAACATCTTTGGAGATCGTCGCATCATGAAAATCCTGGAGACCCGGGTCTATCGCGGTCCCAATCTCTACGCCCTCTGGCCGGTCATCCGCCTGCGGATGGATCTCGAAGAGCTGGAGGATTTCCCCACGGCCGAGCTGCCGGGGTTCGCCGATCGCCTGCTGGAGATGATCCCTTCGCTCCACAAGCATGGCTGCTCCTACGGCGAGGATGGCGGCTTCGTGCGGCGGATGAAAGAGGACGAGGGGACCTGGCTGGGGCACGTGCTGGAGCACATCGCCCTCGATCTCCAACTGCTCGCCGGCACGCCGGTGTCTTTCGGCAAGACGCGTGGCGAGGGGCTGCCGGAGGGGCAATATCACGTGATCTACAGCTACGTCGAGGAGGCGGTGGGACTGGCGGCGGGGGACCTCGCGCTGCGCATCATCCGCCACCTGCTGCCCCCCGAGCGCGCCGATCACGATCCGTCGCCGTTCGATTTCAGGTCCGAGTTCGAGAGCCTGGTGCGCCTCGCCCAGCGCCGCGCCCTCGGCCCCTCGACGGCCGCCCTGGTGCGCGCCGCCGAGGAGCGGGACATCCCCTGGATCCGCCTCAACGAGCGGTCGCTCGTACAGCTCGGCTACGGCAAGTTCCAGAAGCGCATCCAGGCGACGGTCACCAGCGAGACCCGCCAGATCGCCACCGAGATCGCCTCCGACAAGCGGCTGACGCATCAGATCCTCGATCAGCTCGGGCTGCCCGTGCCCCGGCAGGAGATCGTCGACGACGTCGACGAGGCCGCCGAAGAGGCGGTGCGCCTGGGTTTCCCGGTCGTCGTCAAGCCGCTCGACGGCAATCATGGCAACGCCGTATCGATCAACCTCAAGACCCTCGACGAGGTGCGGGCGGCCTTCGAGAAGGCACGCGAGCTGTCCACGCGGGTGATCGTCGAGGCCTGCCAGCCGGGCCAGGACTATCGCATCCTGGTCATCGACGGCCAGGTGGTGGCGGTGGCCCGGCGCGTTCCGGGGCACGTCGTGGGCGACGGCCGGCACACCCTCGCCGAGCTGGTCGAGATCACCAACAGCGATCCCCGGCGCGGCATCGGCCACGAGAAGGTGCTCACCCGCCTGGAGATCGACGATCAGGCGGAGCGCCTGCTCGCGCTCGCCGGCCTGACGCTCGACTCCGTACCCGCCGAGGGGCAGACCGTCTACCTGCGCTCGACCGGCAACCTGTCGACCGGCGGCACCGCGATCGACGTGACGGACGCCATCCACGAGGACAACCGGCTGATGGCCGAGCGGGCCGTCAAGGCGATCGGCCTCGACGTCGGCGGCGTCGATTTCATCTCGCCCGACATCACCCGCAGCTACCGGGAGGTGGGGGGCGCCATCGTCGAGATCAACGCGGCGCCCGGCTTCCGCATGCACCTGGCGCCCACTGAGGGGAGGCCGCGCGACGTCGCCGGGCCGGTGATCGACATGCTGTTCCCGCGCGGCACGCGCTTCCGGATTCCGATCGCGGCGATAACCGGCACCAACGGCAAGACCACCACCACGCGGATGGTGGGGCACATCCTGAAGCTCTCGGGGCACAAGGTGGGGATGGCGACCACCGACGGCGTCTATATCGACGGCGTCCGCACCGTCCGCGGCGACATGACCGGCCCCTGGTCGAGCCAGTTGGTGCTGCGCGATCCGACGATCGACGCCGCCGTGCTCGAGAGCGCCCGCGGCGGCATGGTCCGCTCCGGCCTCGGCTGGCGCAAGTGCAACGTCGGGGCGGTGCTCAACGTCGCCGCCGATCATCTGGGCTTGAGCGGCATCGAGGATCTCGAAGACCTCGCCAAGGTCAAGCAGATCATCGCCGAGGTGTCCGAGGACTACTGCGTGCTCAACGCCGACGACGAGCGGGTGGCGGCGATGGCCGAGGCGAGCCCGGCCGAGCCGATCTGGGTCACCATGGATCACAAGAACGAGCGCGTGCGGGAGCACGTCCGCGCCAAGGGGAAGGCCGTGGTGCTGGAGGAGGGGCTGAACGGCCGCATGATCGTCCTCTACCAGGGCGAGCGGCAGATTCCGCTGCTCTGGGCGCGCCAGATCCCGGCGACGGTCGAGGGGCGGGCGTTCCACAACATCCAGAACGCCATGTTCGCGGCCGCGATCGCCTACGGCTTAGGGGTCGGCGTGGAGAACATCCGGCAGGGGCTGCGCACCTTCACCAACGATTTCTTCCAGGCTCCGGGGCGGCTCAACTTCTACAACGAGCATCCGTTCCGGGTGCTGCTCGACTACGCCCACAACCCCCACGGCATGGAGGCGGTGGCGCGGACGGTGCGCGAGCTCGCCGTCCACGGCCGGCGCATCGGGGTGATCGCCTCCCCCGGCGACCGCCGCGACGAGGACATCATGGCCCTGGCCAAGGCCGCGGCGCCCGCCTTCGACCTCGTGCTGATCCGCGAGGACGACGACCTGCGGGACCGCCAGCCCGGCGAGGTGGCCGCGCTGCTGCGCCAGGGTCTGCTCGAGGCCGGCGTCCCGGCCGAGCGGATCGTCCCTGACGTCTTCAAGGAGGAGGACGCCGTCCTGCGCGCGATGGAGATGGCCTGCGCCGGCGACCTGGTGGTCATCTTCGGCGACAAGCTCGCCCGCATCTGGGAGCTGATCGTCAACTTCGAGCCCAAGCCGTCGGCGGTGAAGCCGGCGGGACCGGCGGCGCTCGCCGGGGATCTCCCGCAGGGGGAGCTGGTCGAGGCGATGACGGCGGGGCGGGTGCGGTAGGGGGACGGCACGCCGGAGAAAGCGGCTTTTTCCTCCCCCTTCAGGGGGGAGGTTAGGAGGGGTGCCCCAGACAAGGAGCGATCCCGGACTCCGGAACGCCCCCCTCCTAACCTCCCCCCGTTCCGGGTGGAGGAACAAAGCCCCCCGCCCCCACCCAATCCCGGATCACCCCCAGAACCTCCTCCCGCTGGGTGTGCACCAGCAGCACCACCAGATCCCCCGACCGCGCCGCCGCCAGCGCCTTTTGCACCCCTTCGAGCTCCGAACCGGCGCGCTCGATCCGCTCCGGAGGGATGCCGAGGCGGCGCAGCTCGTCCTCGAGGATGGCCGGCACCTCTCCCGGCTGGCGGCCGCGGAGCATCTCCGGCAGCTCCTTGACCACGATGCGGTCCGGCTGGAAGGGGAGGGCGGCGCGGACGAAGTCGCGGAGGGCCTCGTCGTCGCGGTCGCCGGCCTGCCCGAGCACCAGCAGGCGGCGCTCTGCGGGGAGGGTCCGCGCGATGTCGAGCAGGGCGGTGAGGCCGTGGGGGTTGTGGGCATAGTCGAGGAGGACGCGGACGCCGCCCCGCTCGAAGAGGTTGGCCCGCCCGGGGTTGTCCTCGGGGCTGTTGCCGACCCGCCGCAGCCCCGTGGCCATCGCCTCGGCCGGAATGCCGATCGCCGACGCCATGCCGATCGCCGCCAGCGCGTTGGCGACGTTGTGGCGGGCGGCGCCGCAGAAGGCGACCGGGACCGCCTCCACCCGGGTGATTTCAATGCACTCACCGCCCCGCGCCAGCACCAGCGCTCCCTCCTGGAGGTAGACCGCCTCGCCGCCGGCCGCCAGGGCTTTTTGCACGACCGGGTTGCCGGGATCGAGGCTGAACCAGAGGATGGGCGCGCTCAAGGCCGCGGCGGCGGCGGCCAGTTGGGGATCGTCCGCGTTGAGCACGATCCGCCCCTCCGGCCCCACCGCGCGGGTGACCACCAGCTTGGCGGCGGCGAGCGACGGCAGGTCGAGGATCCCGAATTCGCCCAGATGATCGGCGGCGATGTTGGTGACCAGGGCGGCGGCGGCCCGGTCGACGGCGAGGCCTCGCCGCAGCAGCCCGCCGCGGGCCGTTTCCAGGATGGCCACTTCCACCCGGCGGTCGCGCAGCAGCGTGCGGGCGCCGCCTGGGCCGGAGAAGTCGCCGCGCTCGATCAGCTCCCCGCCGACCTCGATCTGATCCGTCGACGTCACCCCGGCCATCTGCTCCGAGGCGTCCACCATGGCCGCGAGCAGGCGGACGGTGGTGGTCTTCCCATTGGTCCCGGTGACCAGCAGCACGGGGATGTCGCGGACCTGGTTCCAGTCGACCTCCTCCGGATCGGGGAGGTCGCGGACGGGCCAGGTGAGCGAGCCCTTGCCGAGGCCCACCGAGGCGGCGCCGTCGTCCGACAGAAACGAGACCCCATGGGCGGCCGCGGCATCCCGCAAGGCGAGGAGGCGGGGATTGGCCTCGCGGGCGATCTCATCCCGCAGCCGCGCCGCCGCATTCTGGAAGTCCAGCCGGAAGTCCGGCGCCTGCCGGCCCGCGAGCTCGGCCTCGACCGCGTCCCAGGCCCAGTCGTTGATCTCCGTCGCGGTGTAGAGGGCGTCGATGGGGGCCGAGATCACCAGACTGGCGCCGCCGGCGAACGTCCGCGCCGCGATCTCCTCGTCCCTCCAGCCGACCGCGTCGAGCATCCGCCGGACCTGCGCCGCCCAGGCCGCGACCGCCGCCGCGGCCTGTTCCTGGGTCAGGGAGACCTCGAGGATCGCCCCGGGGCGGTCGAGAAGGAGGTTGGGGCCGGTGAGCCGGCGGGAGTCGAGGCGATCCATGGGAAGAGAAGCCTAACAGACCGCTCCCGAGGTGCAATGGCAGGGGAGGCGGCCCCCGAACCGCCTCCCTGCCTGTCATTCAGTTGTCAAAGAGCCTTCCCGCCGATCCGGAATCCCAGAGGGACTCGACAGACCGTCGTGATGTACATACAATAAGGTCAAGTGAAGGGGCTTGTCAATCCTCTCGGACCTCTCGCGCCGGCCTTTGGCTCGCTTTCCCCTGAGGACGAGGCGCATTCCCCATAGGGAATGGAACGGTATTGGGGGGAATGACGCATTCCCCATCGCTCGAGAGGCATTCCCCAAGGGGAATGATGAAGAACATTGCAATGCGCATGGTAGATGAGTCGTCGACGTCCCGTTCCCTGTC
>JBDSHF010000511.1:0-9584 GCA_039918595.1 Thermoanaerobaculia bacterium | reverse complement strand
TCGATGTCGTACGCGATCCCCTGGTCGATGGTCGCGGGATCGAAATTCTCCGGGAAGGGGGAGATCGCCTGGCCGGGATAGTCGCCGTCGTAGTAGTAGACCGAGCTGTGATCGTCGGGGAGATTGGAGTTCATTCGGAGCCCTTTTTTTCCACAGAAGATTTTCATCTGGCGCTGGAAGAGCTGAAGGCACAAAGGGTGCATAGGCTCTCGATGAACAGGGAGAAATTCGCGTGACAAAGGAGAGCCCATGACAAAAACAGCCACTTCACTGAGCGGTCAAACCATCCGCTGGAAGTTCGAGGAAGGGCCCACGGCTGGAGGCACCTACGAGCATGCTTTCAATGCTGACGGCAGCGTCTCGTTCCGCAAGCTGGACGGCGCCGGGGAAGGCAAGCCGACGCGGGTGAAAAAGTACGGCTCGTTCGAGGTCGCGCCGGCGGTCCACCTGGTTTCGTACCTCGCCGAGGAGTCGGGATACACGCTGACCATCGCGATGAATTTCGACACCGGCCGGCTGTACGGCTTTGCCTCCAACGACAAGGAGTGGCACCCCGTGTCCGGCACGCTGGAGGTTATAAAGTAGAAAAGAACGCCGGCCGTTTTCAATCAGATTTTCTGCGGGTCAGGCTCGCGATGACGACGGCGAGCTCCGCGGGCTCGACCGGTTTGGGAACGTGCATATTGTAGCCGGCCCTCAGGGCGAGCAGGCGGTCCTCGACCCGTGCGTAGGCGGTCAGCGCCACGGCCGGGATGCGGCCGCCGCCGCGGGTGGCTTCGCGGGCTCGCACCCTTTTGATCAGAGAATAGCCGTCCTCTTCCGGCATGCCGATGTCGGAGACCAGGATGTCGGGCTCGTACCCCTCGAGGGCGGCGAACACTTCCGCCGCGGAGGCGCAGGTTCTCACCTCGGCCCCGCACTGTTCGAGCAACGCCTTGAGCAGATGCCGGGCATCCGCCTCGTCGTCGACCGCCAGCACCTTGATGCCCTGAAGATCCGGGGGGCAGTCGAAGGGCACGCTTCCACTCGCCGTGGGATGAATCAGCGGCGCCTCCTCCGGTTTCGCCGGTTGGGTGGGTTTGCGAATCACCATCAACGGCAGCTTGACGGTGAAGACGGCTCCCTGCTGGTCGCTCCGGTTGCCCCCCTCGACCGTGCCGCCATGCAGCTCGACGAGCTGGCGCACGATGGCGAGCCCCAGCCCCAGGCCGCCATGCCGCTTGCTCGCCGAGCTGTCGGCCTGGCGGAAGCGGTCGAAGACATACGGCAGGAAGTCTTCCTCGATGCCGGGGCCGGTATCGCTCACCGTGATCTCGAGATGGGAATTGATGCGCTGGAGCTGCACCTGCACCCGCCCCTGCTTGGGGGTGAACTTGATCGCGTTGGAAAGCAGGTTCCAGATCACCTGCTGCATGCGCACGGGATCGCCGAGGACGACGCCGGCGCCGAAATCCAGCACCATCTGGATGCGGATCTCCTTGGCCTCGGCGGCGGGGCGCGAGGTGTCCACGGCGGCGTGGATGACCGAGGTCAGATCGAGCGGCTGGGCGTCGAGGCGGAGCTTGCCGGAGACGATCCGCGACACGTCCAGCATGTCGTCGATCAGCCGCGCCTGCAGCTTGGCGTTGCGATCGATGGTCTCGACCGCGCGGTTGAAGATCGACTCCTCCTGCCGGCCGGTGCTCAGCATCCGGGTCCAGCCGAGGATCGCGTTCAGCGGGTTGCGCAGCTCGTGCGAGAGCAGGCCCAGGAACTCGTCTTTGGCCCGGCTGGCGATCTCGGCCTCCTGCCGCGCGGCCTTCTCGCTGTGCAGGAGAGCTTCCCGCTCGCTGAGCGCGTGCTGAGCGGCCTGATAGAGCCGGGCGTTGTCCATGGCGATCGCGGTCTGGGCCGCGAGCCCCTCGACGATCCGCTCGTGCCGGGCGGTGAACACGCCCTCCTCCGAATGACCGAAGAAGAGCCCGCCCAGGACCTCGCCCGACCGGGAGATCACGGCGACGGCCAGGTAGCTGGTCACCGGCAGGTGGCCGGGGGGCATGCCGTGATAGGGCGCGAAAGCCCCGTATCGCGGATCTTTTTTGACGTTGGCGACGCGGATCGTCCCCTCCCCCAGGAAGGTCGGCCCGAACAGGTGCGTGGCGCGCGGCATTGGGAATTGCGCGAAGGCCTCGCGCGGCACCCCCGACAGGGTGTAGAGCATGTAGGAGCCGCCATCCGCGTTGTAAACGTTGTAGAAGAAGGAGCCGAACTGCGCGCCGCACAGCTCGGTGGCGGCGTCGGTCACCGCCTGCACCAGCTTCTGCTGATCCAGCTCCGCCGAGAGCAGGCGCCCGATCTGGTTGACGGTCTCCAGCACCTCGGTCTGCTCTTTGAGCTTCGCCTCGGCCTGCAGGCGTTCGATGCCGAGCGCGATGCCGTCGGCGATCACCGCCAGGGCCTGCAGGGTCGCCTTGGTCAGCGGGCGGCGGGCGAACAGGGCGACGACCCCGATCAGCCGCTCGTCGACCACGAGAGGGTAGCCGGCGAAAGCGACCATGCCCTCCCGCCGGGCCCATTCCTGATCCTGGACGGCGGGGTCGCCGATGACCTCGTTGGTGAGATGCGGCTGGCGTTCCCGCGCGATGGCGCCGATCTTGAAGCTGCCTACCGGGATCCGGCCGTGAGGGCCCGTCAGGTGCGTGTACAGTCCCGCGCTGGCCTGCAGCTCCAGGATGCCGGTGGCCGGGTTGAGCGTCCAGATCCGGGCCAGCGCCGCGTCGAGGTGCGTGACGATCGCCTCGCAGCAGTGGGCCAGGGCCTCGGGCTGGCTGTGCACCCGCACCAGGGCGGCGCTGACGTCGGCGCTGAGCGCGGCCAGTCGCTCCTGCTGGGAAGAGGCCTCTTCATCAGGGCGGACAAAGCTTACATCTTGGGACGTTTGACCCATAAAAACCTCGCCGGAAACCTTCAATGCGGAGAGGGTTTAGCAAGATCCTTGCCTATGGGTTCCTCGATCGGGAGCGGGAGGGTAAAGTACCCCCCATGGAGCGGTACCTCGTCAACGAGATCTTCTACAGCCTGCAGGGGGAGGGGGTCCGCGCCGGGACGCCCAACCTCTTCCTGCGGCTCTCCCGGTGCAACCTCGCCTGCAAGGTGGAGACGCACGGCTTCGACTGCGACACCGAGTTCGAGTCCGGCCGGTGGATGACCCCGCCGGAGATCCTGGCCGAATTCCGCCAGCTCTCCGAGCGCTGCGACTGGGTGATCCTCACCGGCGGCGAGCCGGCCCTCCAGACCGACCGCGAGCTGATCGACGTCCTCCACGGCGCCGGCTACAAGCTGGCGATCGAGACCAACGGCAGCTTCCCACTGCCGGCGGGGATCGACTGGATCACCGTCAGCCCGAAGGTGGCCGAGCACGCCATCCGCCAGCTCCAGGCCAGCGAGGTCAAGTACGTGCGCGGCTACGGCCAGGGGATCCCGAAGACGGCGGTCGAGGCCGGGCACTACCTGATCTCCCCGGCTTTCGAGGGCGCCGAGGTCGACCCCCGAACCCTCGACTGGTGCATCCGGCTCTGCCGGGACAACCCCCCCTGGCGGCTCTCCGTCCAGCAGCACAAGCTGTGGAAGGTGCGTTGACGGCCTGACGGGTCTATCATCCCGGAATTCGATGTTCGGGATCCGATGATTTTGGTTGCAGGCTAAGGAGCGGGGGCAAGGAGCCAGGGGAATGCGGAGGAACGGGAACGGTCTCGCGAAGTGGACGGCGGCGCTCTTCGTGGTGCTGCTGGTCAACACCGCGTATATCGCGGCGTTCGCCTCGCCGACGATCTTCTATATGACGAATGTGCTGGGCCACCTGGTGCTGGGGGTGATCCTGGCCGTGGCCTCCGCGGTGCTGCTGGCCAGGAGGCCGGAGCTGCGGCCGGGCCTCGTGCCGGCGGGCGTCCTCTTCCTGATCGCGCTGATCGCCGGAGTCTGGCTGAGCACCGCCGGCAACGTGCGGGCCCACCGGCCGGTGCTCTGGGCCCACGTCGCCGCCGCCGGCCTGGGCGTGATCGCCCTCGGGATCTGGCTCTGGCGGCGGCGGACGGTTGGAGACGCGGGGGCCGGCTGGGCGCGGTTCCGGCAGGCGTTCGCGGTCGCGGCCGTGCTGCTGGTGGCCCTGCCGGCCGCGGCGATGCTCTGGCGAAAGGCGAACCCCAACCCCAACGACCGCATCGTCAATCCGCGGGTCGTCCCCGCCTCGATGCAGGAGGAGGGGGGCGGGCCGAAGTCGCCGTTCTTCCCCTCGTCGGCGAAGACCAACGTCGGCGGCATCATCCCGTCCAATTTTTTCATGGATTCGGCGCGCTGCGGCGAGTGCCACAAAGACATCTACCAGCAGTGGAACAGCTCGGCCCACCACTTCGGCTCGTTCAACAATCAGTTCTACCGGAAATCGATCGAATACATGCAGGACACCGTCGGCACCCAGCCGAGCAAGTGGTGCGCCGGCTGCCATGACCACGCGGTGTTCTTCAACGGCCGGTTCGAGAAGCCGATCAAGGGGCAGATCGACACCGCCGAGGCGCAGGCCGGGCTCGCCTGCACCTCCTGCCACGCCATCACGCACGTCGGCAGCTCGATGGGCAACGGCGATTTCACCATCGAGTATCCGCCGCTGCACGAGCTGGCGAGCAGCAAGAACCCGGTGATTCACAAGATGGACAGCTTCCTGACCTATCTCCAGCCCGAGCCGCACCGGAACACTTTCATGAAGCCGTTCATGCGCGACTCGGCGGAGTTCTGCTCGTCCTGCCACAAGGTGCACCTCGACGTGCCGGTGAACTCCTACCGCTGGCTCCGCGGCTTCAACGACTACGACAACTGGCAGGCGAGCGGCGTCTCGGGGCAGGGGGCGCGCTCGTTCTACTATCCGGCCGAGTCCAAGACCTGCTCCGGCTGCCACATGCCGCTGGTCGATTCGCAGGACCCCGGCAACCGCGGCGGCAAGGTCCACTCCCACCGCTTTCCGGCGGCCAATACGGCCCTCGCCTTCGTCAACCAGGACAAGACCCAGATGGAGGCCGTCGAGAAGTTCCTGAAGTCGGGCTTCATCACGGCGGACATCTTCGCGATCTCGCCGGTGGACGAGGGGAAGGGGGAGACGGCGATGGTGCGGCGGAGCGTTCCCCGCGCTTCTCGCGCTTCTAAGGCCCCGCAAGACGCCGGGCCCCAGATCAACACCACCTTCGCGGTAGGCGAGGAGGCCGAGCAGGGGGGCGCCGTGGTGATCCGCGACGTCGGCCAGCTCGCGGCGCCGATCGACAAGGCGGCGCCGCCGCTCAAGGCCGGCTCGACGGTGCGGGTGGACGTGGTGGTGCGCACCCGCGCCATCGGCCACTTCTTTCCGGGCGGCACGGTGGACGCCTTCGACGTCTGGCTGGAGCTCCAGGGGCGCGACGCCACCGGCAAGCTGGTCTACTGGAGCGGCCGCGTGGAAGACGGCGGCAAGGGGCCGGTCGAGCCGGGGGCGCACTTCTACCGCTCCTACCAGCTCGACGGCGAGGGGAACCCGATCGACAAGCGCAACGCCTGGCAGTCGCGCAGCGTGCTCTACGTCCGCCTGATCCCGCCCGGGGCGGCCGACGTCGCCCACTACCGCGTGCGCATCCCGGCCGACGCCGTGGGGCCGATCACGCTGACGGCGAAGCTCAACTACCGGAAGTTCGCCCACTCCTACACGCAGTTCGCCTACGCGGGCCAGCCGAAGCCGGGGCAGGCGCACCTGATCACCCCCCACGCCAACAGCGCCGAGTGGTCGTTCGATCCGGCCAACATCCCGGCCAATGTCTCCGGCAAGATCAAGGGGGAGATCCCCAACCTGCCGATCGTCACCGTCGCCACCGCCGAGGCCAAGCTCCCCCTGGGAGGCAACGGCCAGCCGCAGTGGCGCCAGGTGACCGACAAGAAGGACCGCGAGCGCTGGAACGACTACGGGATCGGCCTCCTGCTGCAGGGGGACCTCAAGGGGGCGGAGCTCGCCTTCAAGAAGGCCACCGAGGCCGAGCCGGGCTACGCCGACGGCTGGCTGAACGTGGCCCGGGCGCTGATCCGCGAGGGGGAGGTAGGGGCCGCCCGGCCGTACGTCGAGAAGGCGATCGCGATCACTCCGGGGCTGTCGCGCGGCTACTTCTTCAAGGCGATGATCGAGAAGGCCGAGGGGAACTACGCCGGCGCGCTCGCCTCGCTGCGCACCGTCGAGGCCAAGTACCCGCGCGACCGCGTGGTGCTCAACCAGATGGCGCGCATCCTGTTCCTCGAGCGCCAGTACAAGGAGGCGCTCGCCGTGCTGGAGCGCGTCGGCCTCGTCGACCCCGAGGACGTGCAGATGCACTACACCGCCATGGTCTGCTGGCGCGCCCTGGGCAATGCCGAAAAATCGGCGCGCGAGGCGGCGCTCTTCCGGCGTTTCAAGGCCGACGAATCGGCGCAATCGATCACCGCCCGCCGCCGCCTGCTGAGCCCCGAGGACAACAACGAGCGCCAGCCCATCCATGAGCACGAGAGCGTGCCGCTGCCCAGCCCGCCGCGGACCGGGGAGGGGGCGGCGATCGCGGGGGGGTGAGGGGGCGGTGGGTATCCGCCGTTTCACGCCCGGGATTGAAATCCCGGGCTACCCACGGCCGTCCTCCGGACTTCCGGAGTCCCGGTTGAGGGACGTTCGTCGGTAGCCCGGGATTTCAATCCCGGGCGGCGGACGTCGCTGAACGCCCTGAACGAGATTGCCAGGAGGCTTAAATTTTGAGGCACCTGTTCACCCTTTCCGCTCTTTCCCTCGCCGCCGTGGCCCTGATCGCCGCGGCGCCGGCGCCGGTTCCCAAAGGGCCAGCGCCGGCCCCCGCCCCACAGGCGGGGGTGAGGTTCACCGATATCACCGCCGCCGCGGGAGTGAAGTTCACCCACAACAGCGGCCGCTCGGGGAAGAAGTACCTGCCCGAGACCATGGGCGCCGGGGTCGCGGTGTTCGACGCCGACGGCGACGGCTGGCTCGACATCCTGCTGGTCAACGGCCGCGACTGGCAGCCGGGCAAGCGCAAGTCGCTGCCGGCCCTCTACCGCAACAACCGCAACGGCACCTTCGCCGACGCCACCCGCGGGAGCGGCCTGGACGTCGAGACCTACGGCATGGGCGTCGCGGTGGGGGATTACGACAACGACGGCCGCCAGGACGTTTATCTCACCTCGCTCGACGGCGACCGCCTGTTCCACAACGAGGGGGGCGGCCGGTTCCGGGACGTGACGGCGGCGGCGGGGATCAAGAACGCCAACTTCGGCACCAGCACCGCCTGGCTCGACTACGACCGCGACGGCAAGGCAGACCTGTTCGTGGCCAACTACGTCCAGTGGAGCCGCGACAAGGACCTCTGGTGCTCGCTCGACGGCGCCCACAAGTCCTACTGCACCCCGGAGTCCTACAAGGGGGTGCCGCCGAAGCTCTACCACAACCTCGGCGGCGGCAAATTCGCGGACGTCAGCCAGCAGGCGGGCGTCGCCGAGGCCTCCGCCAAGTCGCTCGGGGTCACCGTGCTCGACTACAACGTCGACGGCTGGCCGGACCTCTTCGTGGCCAACGACACCCAGCCCAACAAGCTCTACCGCAACCAGAAGAACGGCACCTTCAAGGACGAGGCGGTGGAGGCGGGCGTCGCCTTCTCCGAGGAGGGGACCGCCCGCGGCGCCATGGGCGTCGACGCCGCCGACTACGACCGCTCCGGGCGTCCCCATCTGCTGGTGGGCAACTTCAGCAACGAGATGCTCGCCCTCTACCACAACGAGGGGAACGGCGTCTTCGTGGACGAGGCGCCCTCCTCGTCGGTGGGGCAGGCGAGCTTGCTGACCCTCAGCTTCGGCGTCTTCTTCTTCGACTACGACCTCGACGGCCTGCCCGACATCTTCGCCGCCAACGGCCATCTCGAGGAGGAGATCAACCGCGTGCAGCCGCGGGTGACCTACAAGCAGGCGCCGCTGGTCTTCCGCAACCAGGGGAAGGGGAAGTTCCAGTCGGTGGCCGCCGCCCTGGGCCCGGACCTCGCCCGCCCGATCGTCGGGCGCGGCGCGGCCTACGGCGACCTCGACAACGACGGCGACCTCGACGTCGTGGTCACCACCAATGGCGGCCCCACCTACGTCTTCCGCAACGACGGCGGCAACCGCAACCGCTGGCTGCGGGTGCGCACCGTGGGCGCGAAGTCGAACCGCGACGGCCTCGGCGCCGTCGTGCGGGTGACCAGCGCCGCGGGCAAGCAGTGGGCCATGGTGCGCAGCGGCTCCTCCTACTGCTCGCAAAGCCAGACCGCCCCCACCTTTGGCCTCGGCTCCGACAAGGTCGTGCAGGCGCTGGAGGTCGAATGGCCGAGCGGCGCCAGGCAGCGGTTCGCGAACGTGCCCACCAACCAGGTGGTGACGGTGGACGAAGCCCGCGGGATCGTGCCGGCGGGCGCCCCGGCGGCGAAGCCGGCGCGGTAAAGGCAAAGCCTTTTTTTATCTTGTCTGCCCTCTGGGACGGCCTGCCCTTCGAATCCTCACCCTCGGTCCCTCTCCACGAAGTGGAGAGGGAGGGCCCACGTAGGAAAGGCTGCCTCAGCTCACAGGATCTTGACGGCCTGTGCCGAGCACGGCATTTTCCTCCCCCGAAACGGGGGAGGTCAGGAGGGGGTGTTCCGGTTGAGGAGCGCTCTCCTACTCGCGCCCTCCCTCTCCACTTCGTGGCCACTTCGTGGAAAGACCGCCGACCGAGGGTGAGGATTCGAAGGGCAGGCCGTCCCAGAGGCTAAAGACGCTTTGTTCCGTCATCAAGCCAGCCCGTCGCGATCCGGGCTCGAGGAGGCGCAAGCGCGGCCCAGGCGTTGCGCCATAAGCCCGCGACCGGCCAATGTTTCCAGACATAGCCGCATCGTCCGCGTCTGGAGCCGCATCATCCGCATCTGGAGCCGCATCGTCCGCGTCCGGAGCTGCAATGTACCCTCACGGCGAACCGTCTTCCCGCCATGAAGTTCCGTCCGCTGCCTCAATCACCGCGATATCGCGCAACCATGCGGCAGTTTAGCGGCGTTTTGGTTCAAAAGCGCGCGAAATAGCCGTGACGTAGCGCCATTTTGTTCCTAAGTTAGGCTGCCTCAGCGCAAGGTGGGGCGAATTCGCCGCATTCGATTGCGCCATATCGAGCAATGGGTCTCCGGTTGCACCGTTACAGGCTCATCTTGATGCTGTAGATCTGAACGAAAGGGCTCCGGAGGGGCGGCTTGCATCACTTCTAGCTCCCGGAAAGCTGCGGCGCAAGGCGATGGCCGCAAGAAGGACCCGGATTGCACGTTTTTAGCGGGCTGTTGCGGCTCCGTTCATGGTACCCTTCCGCGGTCGCTCCAGGATAGCGCAATCTGGGGCCGTGTTGGCGCGACATGCCGCGATCTTGCAGGCGTGGCGGCAGAACCTTGACCGCTGTACTGCAACAAGGAGACGAAGGATGAGCACGGCGTTTTCCGTGGCGGAGATCCTGGCCAGGCTGGAGGCGAGGATCGCGCATCACGAGCAGCAGGTGGCGCTCCATCAGCAGCAGGAGG
>JBDSHF010000510.1:0-5645 GCA_039918595.1 Thermoanaerobaculia bacterium | reverse complement strand
CCACCGGCAGCAGAGCCGAGAACCGGTCCTGGGTGACCACCGCGGAAAGGCCGGCGTTTTCGGCGAGCGTCGCCAGCCGCTCCCCCGGGAGCGTGGGATCGAGCGGCACGTACGCCGCACCCGCCTCCAGCACGCCGAGCAGGCCGGTGATCATCGCGAGCGAGCGCTCCAGCAGCACGCCCACCCGGCCGTCCGGCTTCACGCCGAGCCTGGCCAGATGGCCGGCCAGTTGGCGGGCGCGGTCCACCAGCTCGCGGTAGGTGACCTGCTCGTTTTCGTCCACTGCGGCCACCGCGCCGGGCGTCCGATCGGCTTGCGCCGCGACCAGCTCATGCAGGGTGTGGCCGCGCGGGTAGCCCACCGCCGTGTCGTTCCATTCCGCCAGGAGCTGGTGGCGCTCGCCGGGAGCGAGGAGAGCGATCTCCGCGAGCGGCCATTGCGGCTCGGCCAGCACGCCGGAGAGGAGCCGCTCGAGATGTCCGCCCAGGCGGACCATCGTCGAAGCCTCGAACAGCTCCCGGCTGTAGTCGAGCATGCCGAGCAGGCCCTCCTCGATCTCCCGGCAGGTGCAGGTCAGCTCGAATTTCGCGACCCCCAGCCCGGTGGCTTCCGAGAGGATCTCGATGCCGGGATGGTTGAGCACGCCCTCCGGGGTGTTCTCCAGGGTGAACATCACCTGCACGAGCGGCGGCCGGCTCAAATCCCGTTCCGGCGCGAGCTCCTCGACCAGGCGCTCGAACGGCAGCTCCTGGTGCGAGTAGGAGGAGAGCGTCGTCTCACGCACCCGGGTGAGGAGATCGCTGAAGCTCGGATTGCCGCCGAGGTCCGTCCGCAGCACCAGCGTGTTGACGAAGAAGCCGATCAGCGGTCCGAGCTCGGCCCGGATGCGGCCGGCGATCGGCGTCGCCACGGCGAGATCGTCCTCCCCGGTGTAGCGCTGCAGGACGACGAAGAAGCCGGCCAGCAGCGTCATGAAGAGCGTCGCCTCATGGCGGCGGGAGAGCGCCTGAAGCTCGGAGAGCGCCGCCGGATCCATGAGGAAGGTCCGCCCGGCTCCCCGCGTGCTGCGGACCGCCTGCCGCGGGTGGTCGGCCGGCAGCTCCAGGACCGGCGACATGCCTGCCAGCCGGCTGCGCCACCAGCCGAGCTCCGCCTCCAGAAGCGCTCCGGACAGCCGGCGGCGTTGCCAGACGGCGAAATCCGGATATTGCACGGTAAGCTCCGGCAACGGGCTCGGCTGGCCGGCGAGAAACGCCGGATAGAGCGCTCCGATCTCCTTCACCAGCACACCCATCGACCAGCCGTCGCTCACGATGTGGTGCATCTCGAGAAGGAGCAGGTGCTCGTCGTCCGCGCAGCGGAACACGCAGGCGCGCAGCAGAGGTCCCTTTTCGAGGTCGAACGCCAGGCGGCTCTCCAGCGCGGACATCCGCCGGATCTCTGGATTCCGCCGTGCGGCCGGCAGGGCGCCGAGGTCGACCACGGGCAGCCACGGCACGAAGCGAGGCGCGATCACCTGCACCGGCTCGCCGTCCTCGGTGGCGGCGAACGTGGTGCGCAGGGCCTCATGGCGGTCGGCCACGCCCGCGAGCGCAAGAGCCAGAGACGGCAGGTGGAGAGTCCCGAGGATGCGCGTCGCCGACGGCAGGTTGTAGACCGGATCGCCGGGATGCAGACGGTCGAGGAACCAGAGCCGGAGCTGGCCGAACGAAAGGGGAAGCGGAGCGAGCCGGTCCTCCCGGGGCTCGATGCGATGTGTTGCCCCCTCCGCCTGACTCTTCTTGCGCAGAAGGTCAAAAAGAACCGTCTTCTTGGCGGAAGAAAGTCCGGAGAGCTTGTTCTGCGTTTGAGTCATCGGTCGTTCATCTCTCCTCGCGAGCTGCTGCCGCGATGGGGAACAGAGATGATAGACGATCCGGGCGCGCCAGAGCCCCCGCGTCCGGCGCACGCGAGCCGTGGTTCAGGCGGGAGAAGAGGGCCGGGGTTATGAGGGCCTACCGGCCGAGCTGCTCGCGCACCGCCGCCTCGACCGCGGCGAGCGCCTCGGGGAGCTTCTCGGGGTCTTTGCCGCCGGCCTGGGCGAAGTCGGGGCGGCCGCCGCCCCCGCCGCCCACGATCGCCGAGAGCCGCTTGACCAGCTCGCCCGCCTTGACGCGCCCGGTCAGGTCCTTGGTCACCGTGACGACCAGGTTGACGTTGCCGTCGCCGCGGGTGCCGATCACCACCACGCCGGAGCCGAGCTTGGAGCGCAGGGCGTCGGCCATGTCGCGCAGCTCGTTGGCCGGGGCGGGGGGCACCTCGCGGGCGAGCACCCGGATGCCGTCCACCAGCAGCTCCTCGTCCCCGCCCGCGGGGGCCACCGAGCCCGAGACGAGCTGCATGCGCAGCTTCCGCATCTCGGACTCCAGCTCGCTCTGCCGCTGGCGGAGCTGGTCGGCCTTCTGGAGCTGCTGGTCGTAGTCCCCCGAACGGATGCCGAGCCGGGTCACCAGCTCGCCGTAGGTCGAGCGCTGGCGGCGGACCTCGTCGAGCGAGTAGGTGCCGGTCACCGCCTCGATGCGCCGCACGCCCGAGGCGACGCCGCGCTCGGAGTCGATCAGGAAGAGCCCGATCTCCCCCGAATTTCGCACGTGGCAGCCGCCGCACAGCTCGAGGCTGAAGCCGGGGACGTTCACCGTGCGCACCCGCTCGCCGTACTTCTCGCCGAACAGCGCCATGGCGCCGGCGGCGATCGCCTCCTGGTAGCTGCGCCAGACGAACTCGGTCGGCACCGCCCGGCGGATCCACTCGTTGACCAGGTCCTCGGTCTGCTCCCATTCCTGGCGGAACATGCCGCGGTGGTAAGTGAAGTCGAAGCGCAGGCGGTCCGGCGCCACCAGCGAGCCGGCCTGGCGCACGCTCTTGCCGAGCACCTGGCGCAGGGCCGCGTGCAGCAGGTGGGTCGCGGTGTGGTTGCGCTGGATGGACAGCCGCCGGTCGTGATCCACCCGCAGTTGCACCTTGGTGTGGCGGGCGAGGCTCCCCTCCTCCACCTCGACGAAGTGAAAGAAGACGCCCGCCTGATCCTTCTGGGTGTCCACCACCCGGGCGCGGCCGCCGTCCCAGATCATGTCGCCGGTGTCCCCCACCTCGCCGCCCGACTCGGCGTAGAACACCGTCTGGTCGAGGATGACGACGCCCACCTGCCCCTTCTGCAGGGTGGAGACCCGCACCGGCGCCCCTTCGCGCCAGGTGGCGAGCCGCACCACCTCGGCCGGGGTGTCGGTCATCTCCGTGCGGTCGTACCCCTCGAAGTGGGTGGCGGTCAGATCGGCGTGGCCGCGCAGCACCTCGCGCAGGGCGGCGAGGCGGTTCTGCACCTCGGCCGTGGCCTTGCGCGACTGCTCGCGCTGGACCTCGAGCGCCTCGCTGAAGCCCGCCTCGTCGATCTGGAAGCGCTCCTCCTCGGCGATCTCGCGGATCACCTCCAGCGGCAGGCCGTAGGTGTCGTAGAGACGGAAGACCATCGCGCCCGGCAGGGTGGTGACGCCCTGCGGCCGCAGCCGCTCGATCTCCTCCTGCACCTGGCGCGCGCCGTTGGCGACCGTCGAGAGGAACTTCTCCTCCTCGGCCCGGATGGTGGCCATCGAGGCCTGCCGCGTCGCCCCCAGCTCCAGGTAGGCGCCGCCCATCACCTCGCCGAGCACCGGCACCAGCTTGAACAGGAACGGCTCCTCGAAGCCGAGCCGCATGCCGTGGCGCACCGCGCGGCGCAGGATGCGGCGCAGCACGTAGCCGCGCCCCTCGTTGCCCGGGATCACGCCGTCGGCGAGCAGAAAGGAGACCGCCCGCAGGTGATCGGCGATCACCCGCAGCGAGACGTCCTTCTCGGCGTCGGCGCCATACTTCGTGCGCGCCAGCTCCGCCGCCGCGGCGAGGATCGGCTGGAAGAGGTCGGTGTCGTAGTTCGAGGGCACCCCCTGGAGCACGGAGGTGATCCGCTCCAGGCCCATGCCGGTGTCGATCGACGGCTTGGGCAGCGGCGCCAGGGTCCCCGCGGCGTCGCGGTCGTACTGCATGAAGACCAGGTTCCAGATCTCCATGTAGCGCCCGGAGTCCGATCCCTCCTCCCAGCTCACCTCGGGAAGCTCGGGGTGGATGTCGACGAAGATCTCGCTGCACGGGCCGCAGGGGCCGGTGTCGCCCATCGCCCAGAAGTTGTCCTTCTTGCCGCAGCGATGGACCCGCTCGGGGCCCAGGGTGGACAGCTTCACCCAGAGGTCGAACGCCTCGTCGTCCTCTTCATAGACGGTGGCGAAGAGCCGGCTGGGCGGCAGGCCCCAGACGCGGGTCACCAAGTCCCAGCCGAAGCGGATGGCGTCCTCCTTGAAGTAGTCGCCGAAGGAGAAGTTGCCCAGCATCTCGAAGAAGGTGTGATGGCGCGGGCTCGGCCCCACGTTCTCGAGGTCGTTGTGCTTGCCGGAGACCCGCATCACCTTCTGCGACGAGGCCGCGCGCGGCGACTCCGGCCGCTGGAGGCCAAGGAAGTTGTCCTTGAACTGGACCATTCCGGCATTGGTGAACAGCAGGGTGGCATCGCCCTGCGGAACCAGGGGCGCGCTCGGCACGATGCGGTGCGCGCGCTCCCGGAAGAATTCGAGAAAGCCTGTGCGTATGTCTGCGCTCTTCATGATCCGTCGTCGATTTCCAGACCGTCCAGCTCGCCGTTCAAAACGCTGACGATAGCACGGCGGGAAAAGCCCTTTCGCTCCAGGTGGCGGGCGAGCGCCCGCGGGTCCAGGCCCCCCTTGCGGCGCCAGCTTTCCGCGGTGTCGCGGGCCGCCGCCATGTCGTCCTCCGGGGTCAGCTCGGCCAGCGCCGCCGCGACGGCGTCGTCCGGCGCCCCGCGCTTGATCAGCTCCGCCCGCAGCCGCGACCGCCCCTCGCTGGCCCGACCCTGGCGGGACTCGACGAAGACGCGGGCGGTGGCGCGGTCGTCCAGATACCCCTCCGCCGTCAGCTTCGCCAGCGCCGCCTCGATCTCCTCGCCGGGATAGCCGCGCTGGCGCAGCTTGGCGTCCAACTCGCGGCGGAAATGCGCGCGGGTGGCGAGGAGTTGGAGGGCTTTCTGGTAGGGGGTGGGTGGGGGCATGTTTGTCTGTTTTCCCGCCCCGCAGGGGCGGAATTTGAATAGCCTGGGGTTTCAACCCCAGGTACGGGTGGTGCCTAATACATCAAGCCCCAAAGGGCCGGCCGACCGCCGGGGTTTCGGCCGGCCCTTCGGGGCTTGGAAAAATTTCGATCGCCTACCCGGGGTTAAAACCCCGGGCTATTCAAATTTCGCCCTTTCAGGGCGAGGGCGGGGACAAGCCCCGCCCCTACGAAAAACAACAACCCAGCAACAACAACACCTCGGACCAACAACCCGTTGCCGTCCCTAATTCTGCTCGATCTCAAACGACAGATCCCCGCCGCTCATGAAATCCCCCTCGCCGGGGAGCTGGATCGACTCGTCCATCTGGTCGCGCGAGATGTCGGAGGTGAACTGCACGCCCTGGATCTTGAGCCGGAACTCGTCCGGGTTGGTGGCGCGCTTGAGCGCCTCGTCGAGGGTGATCAGGCCGCTCTTGTAGAGCGAGAAGAGCGACTGGTCGAAGGTCTGCATG
>JBDSHF010000509.1:0-6060 GCA_039918595.1 Thermoanaerobaculia bacterium | reverse complement strand
GGCCAAGATCCCTGCTCCCGTGTCGGCACGCCCCTTGCTGTTCTCCACGCCCCGGGAGAGAGGTATCAATGACGAGACAAACCGAAGAGGTAGGAGTATTGGCGGGGACCGCGGACCTGCGGGAGCTGCTCGAGAGCGGCGCGGGGTACCGCATGGCCGTCGAATCGGTCCACGATTACGCCATTTTCGCGATGGATCCTGAAGGCCGGGTGGCGAGCTGGAACCCGGGGGCGGAGCACCTCCTCGGCTATGCCAAAGAGGAGATCTTCGGGCGCGACGCCGCTATTTTGTTCACTCCGGAGGATCGGCAGCGCGGGGTCCCCCAGCAGGAGCTCAGGACGGCGGCTGAGACCGGCCGGGCTTCCGACGACCGCTGGCACGTCCGCAAGGACGGCTCTTCCTTCTTCGCCAGCGGCATCACCACCGGCCTGCGCGACGCCCAGGGAGCCCTCCAGGGATTCATCAAGATCATGCGCGACCGCACCGACCGCAAGCGGCTGGAGGAGGAGCTGCACAACCGGGCCGAGGCGCTGGCGCGGGCGGACCGGGAGAAGGACGAATTCCTGGCGGTGCTGGCGCACGAGCTGCGCAACCCGCTGGCGCCCGTCTTCTACGCCCTGCGCCTGCTCGACGAGAAGCCCCTGGAAGATCCCCAGCGCTGGTACCTCCGGCGCATCGTGGATCGCCAGATGCGCCGGCTGGCGCGCCTGATCGACGACCTGCTGGACATCAGCCGCATCCGCACCGGCAAGGTCGAGCTCCGCACGGAGCGGATCGAGCTGAGCGGCGCCGTCGGCCACGCGGTCGATATCGTCCGCCCCCTTTGCGAGGACCGCGGGATCGAGCTGACGGTCGCGCTCCCGCCGGAACCGGTCTGGTTGAAGGCGGACCCCACCCGCTTCGAGCAGGTGCTGTCGAACCTGTTGAGCAACGCCGTCAAATTTACCGAGGACAAGGGGTCGATCTCGATCGCCGCCGAGCGGGAGGGGCGCGAGATCGTCGTGCGGGTGAAGGACACCGGGGTCGGCATCGCCCCCGACCTCCTCCCCCGCATCTTCGACCTCTTCATCCAGGGGGACAGCTCCCTGGACCGCTCCCGCGACGGCCTGGGGATCGGCCTGACGCTCTCCCAGAAGCTGGTCGAGCTGCACGGCGGCAAGATCGAGGCGCACAGCGAGGGGGTGGGCACGGGGAGCGAGTTCGTGGTCCGGCTCCCCATCCTGCTCGAGACCGCGCCGCCGGACGTGGAGACGGCGCGGGCCACCGGCGCCGCCTCTCCCTCCCTGCGCATCCTGGTGGTGGACGACAGCGAAGACACCGCCGAGACCATGGGCACTCTGCTCGAGATGTCCGGTCACACCGTCCAGGTCGCCCACTCCGGGCCGGCGGCGCTCGAAGCCGCGGCCACCTTCCGGCCCGACGTCGTCCTCCTCGACATCGGCCTGCCGGGCCTCGACGGCTACCAGGTCGCCGAGCGCCTGCGCGCGGACCCCGCCATGGAGGGCGTGACCCTGATCGCCGCCTCCGGCTACGGCCAGGAGGAGGACCGGCGCCGGTCCATGGAGGCCGGAATCGACCGCCACCTGGTCAAGCCGGTCGATCTCAAAGAGCTCCAGGATCTGCTGGCGGCGGTGGAGCGGCGGGCGGCGGGGTAGGAGGTAGCGGGGCAGTACGCTCCGACCGGCAAGGGCGCCCTTGGGGTATATTGCCCCCTTCCCTTGCGACCGGAGCTGACGAATGAACGAACCGATCGACGGAACCTTTCAGAAACTCAACGAGCTGGCCCAGAACCTCTGGTGGTCCTGGCAGCCCGACATCCGCGCCATCTTCCGCGAGCTCGATCCGGAGACCTGGCGCCTCGTCTACCACAACCCGGTCGCCCTCCTGCAGCGCGTTCCCCCCGAGGACATCGCCCGCCGGGTGAACGACCTGGAGATGCAGACCCGCATCAACCAGGCCCACCGCCGGCTGCAGAGCTACCTCCACGGCGGCGAGAGCTGGGGGCTGGTCCATGCCGGACCGATCCTCGCCCGGCCGGTGGCCTACTTCTCGGCCGAGTTCGGTATCCACCAGTCGCTGCCCATCTACTCGGGCGGCCTCGGGGTGCTGGCGGGGGACCACCTGAAGAGCATGAGCGACCTGGGCGCGCCCGTCGTCGGCGTCGGCCTGCTCTACCACGAGGGGTACGTCCACCAGTTGATCGACGAGAACGGCTGGCAGCAGGACCTCTATGAGCCGATCTCCGGCGCCGAGCTGCCCGCCGAGCCGGTGCGCGGGGCGGACGGCCAGCCGGTGCGCTTCAGCGTCGAGCTCCCCGGGCGCGACGTCTTCCTGCGCATCTGGCGGGTGAACGTCGGGCGCAGCAGGCTCCTGCTGCTCGACGCCCGCGACGACGCCAACACGCCGGAGGACCAGGCGCTGACCGCCCGCCTCTACGGCGGCGACCAGGAGATGCGGATCCAGCAGGAGATCCTGCTCGGCGTCGGCGGCCACCGGTCGCTGGGAGTGGTGGGCGTCAAGCCCTCGGTGCTGCACCTGAACGAGGGGCATTCGGCCTTCGCCCTGCTCGAGCGCGCCCGCCAGCTCGTGGAGCAGGAGGGGATCGCGCCCGCCGAGGCGCTGCGCGAGGTGGCGGCGATGAGCTGCTTCACCACCCACACCCCGGTCGAGGCCGGGCACGACCGCTTCCGGGCCGACCTCGCCAGCTCTCATCTGGAAGCGCTCGCCCGCGGCCTCAAGATGCCGCTCCACGAGGTGATGGCCCTCGGCTCCGAGCACCCCGACGACCCCGACGCGCCGTTCTGCCCGACCGTGCTGGCGCTCAAGCTCACCCGGCGCTCGAACGGCGTCTCGGCCCTCCATGGCCGAGTGTCGCGCAAGATGTGGCAAGGGCTCTACCCCGGCAAGACCGAGGAGGAGGTGCCGATCGGCCACATCACCAACGGCATCCACGCCCGCACCTGGATGGCGACCGACATGTACTCGCTCCTGCTCGAGCACCTGGGGCCGCGCTGGCTCGACCGCATCTCCCACGCCGATCTCTGGACGAAAATCGACAAGGTGCGCGACGCCGAGCTCTGGGAGGTCCACCAGGTGCTCAAGGCGCGGCTGCTCGCCTTCGCCCGCCGGCGCCTCGCCGACCGCCGCGAGCGGCTGGGGATGGCCGCGCCGGAGCACGAGGCGCTCGACCCCGAGGCGCTCACCCTCGGTTTCGCCCGCCGCTTCGCCACCTACAAGCGGGCCGACCTGATGTTCCAGGACCTCGACCGCCTCGACCGCCTGCTCAACCACCGCGAGCGGCCGGTGCAGATCGTCTACGCCGGCAAGGCGCACCCCCGCGACACCGGCGGCAAGGCGCTGGCCCAGCGGGTGGCGAACCTGGAGAAAGACCCCCGCTTCGCGCGCAAGATCGTGTTCATCGAGAACTACACCATCCACGTCGGCCGCCAGCTCGTGCAGGGAGTGGACGTCTGGCTCAATACCCCCCGCCGTCCGCTGGAGGCCTGCGGCACCAGCGGCGAGAAGTGCATCCTGAACGGCGTGCTCAACTGTTCGATCCTCGACGGCTGGTGGGCCGAGGGGTACGACGGCGGCAACGGCTTCGCGGTCGGCAACGGCGAGATCCACGCCAACCCGGAGATCCAGGACGAGCAGGACGCCCGGTTCCTCTTCGAGGTGCTGGAAAAAGAGGTCGTGCCGCTCTACTACGAGCGCAACGATCTGGGCGTGCCGAACGGCTGGATGGCCCGCGTCAAGCGCGCCATGCGCACCCTCGCCTGGCGCTACAACGCCGACCGCATGGTGATGGACTACGTCCAGGAGTGCTATCTGCCCGCGGCCGGCGGGGATACCTGCCGGATGCCTCGGGTGTAGGGGGGGCGGCCTCGCCGCCCGGGATTTCAATCCCGGGCGGCGGGAGACCCGGCCCTCCGCCGCCTCACGCCGGTACCGCCTCCAGCATCCGCCCCAGCTTCCGCATTCCCAGCCGCACTCGCGACTTCACCGATCCCAGCGGCATCGAAAGCCTCTGGGCGATCGCGGTATGGGGGAGCTCCTCGACAAAGGCGAGGGCGAGGCAGGCCTGCTGCGCCGGCGCCAGCCGCGCGAGCCCGGCACGGACCTGGGCCTGATTCTCGAGCACCTCCAGGTGGGAGAGTCCCTCGGGCTCCTGGATTTTCGGTTCCTGAACAAAAACCGCCTCCTCCCGCCGCCGCCGCGAACCCTCCCGCCGCAGGGCGTCGAGCCCGCGCGACCGTGCGATGTTCAGCAGCCACGCGCGGGGGGACCCCGCCTTGGGCCGGTAGTTGTCAGCTTGCAACCAGGCTTGTAAGAACGTCTCCTGCAGAGCCTCCTCGGCCAGGCCGCGCTGGCGCAGGAGGCGGACCAGGACCCCCAGAATGCTGGGGGAGAGACGGTCGAAAAGCTCTGTGAATGCCTCGCGATCCCCTTCGGCAACGCGCCCCACCAGAAGCTTTTCCTGTTCGATCGATGTATTGGAGCTCGGCGCTGTACAGCTTGTGTCCAAGAATACTTCCCTCCCCGTCCGTATTTTCTGCAAAGATTGAACCATCAAGGTTTCCGCATAAGCTCGCTGACGGATGCCTCGCTCAGGAGCCCCGGGTCTCCGGCGACGCCGGCCTCCCAGAGCTGCCGGGCGCGGCGGAGCGCCTCCTCGGCGCCCGCCGGGTCGTCGCAGGCCCGGCGGGCGTTGCCGACGTGGGCCCAGGCGTACCCCTGGACCCGCAGGCCCCAGCCGGGTTCCCCGGCAATCCGCTCCGCGATGAGCAGGGCCAGCCCGGCCAGCTCCAACGCTTCCCCGGGATGGTCCGGCGCCTTGCGGGCGCTCTCGGCGGCCACCTGCTCGCAGAGGGCCCAGCCCTGGTATTCGTCCAGCTCCTCCACCAGCATCTGGCGCTCCGCCGGGGTGCACTCCGCCATGGAAGCCCAGAGCGCCGCCGCCGCCGCGCGGTCCCCGGCGGCCGGCGGGGCGGTTGCCGCCCCGGGCGCCGCGGCGAGGGGTTCGAGGGCGATGTCGACCGCCGACCGCACCAGCGCGATCAGCTCTATTGCGACGCCGTCCGCCAGGGCGCGGTTGACGCGGGACCTCCCCCGCGCCGCGGCCCGGAACGAGCGGAGCCCCCAGAGCAGGGCGTCGAGCAGGTGGACGGGGAAGCCGGCCGCCGAGGCGGCTTTTTCCAGGACCTCTCTCGGCGCCCCCCGTTCGCCCCGCTCGTAGACCGAGAGCTGGCTCGGCGCGATGCGGGCGGCGCCGGCGAACCGGGCCTGATCCAGGAGGAGGGAGTGGCGGAACAGGACCAGGGCCAGCCGCGCTTCGGGATCGTTCTTGTCGGCCTCTTCCAACGTATCCTCCTGTTCAGTGCCGTCACAGCGCTCGGACGGCGGATCCGTCCACCCTGTTTCGCGCACGATTCATCTTGGGAGGTCCGGCTCCGCGGTCAATGGAGGCCGCGGCGAGCCGCCTCCCGAAAGGAGCCGGTCATGCGAAGTCTCCGCACAGCAGCCGTCCTGATCCTCCTCGCGCTCAGCCTCGGAACGTCCGCCTTCGCCGCGAAAGCCCGGCCGGCGGTTCCGTCCCGTCCCTCGAAAGCCGCCGCCCCGAGCGCCGCCGGCGTGTTCGCCCCCCTGTGGCGTCTCGCCGTGGACGGTTTGACCAAGGAGGGTTGCACGATCGAACCCTGGGGCCGGTGCGGGGCCAGCGCTCCGACCCAGGACGCCGATGCCGGGTGCGGGATCGATCCATGGGGGCGGTGCTCGGCGGGTCATTAGACCCTTCGAATCCTTACCCCCGGCCCGCGGAACTTTTGAACTTTTTCGTAGGGGAGGGGCTTGTCCCGGGCTTGTCCTCTCCCTTTGAGGCCCAACGGGCCGCCCTTCTTTAGCCCAGGGCAACGCCCTGGGTTGGGAAATCCGATGGGTCCCGATGCGGCCTGAAGGGCCGCGCTATCGTGCGCATCCACGCTGGTTAGCGCGCCCCGTTGGGGCGCAGGTTGGTGGCGCCCGATCCAACCCAGGGCGATGCCCTGGGCTAAAGAAGGGCGG
>JBDSHF010000508.1:0-5022 GCA_039918595.1 Thermoanaerobaculia bacterium | reverse complement strand
GTCGACGGCCGCCTCTTCCACTGGTCCCACATGCTGGCGGTCGACCGCGCGGCGCGGGACCTCGGGCTCGGCACCCGGCTCAAGCTCTACCAGCGGGAGATCCTTCTGCCCACGGGCGTCGAGGAGGTCCGGTGGACCTTCGACCCGCTGGAGGCGCGCAACGCGCACCTCAATTTCAACCATCTGGGAGCCGAGGTCGCCGAGTACGTCGAGGAGATGTACGCGGGGGAGGAGGGGAGCGAGCTGTTCGAGGGGATCGGCACCGACCGCTTCATCCTCTCCTGGAAGATCGCCGGCGAGCGGGTGGAGCGCGCCCTTGACGACCGGCGGGCCGGCGCCGAGGAACCGTTCCGCGAGGCGCCGGTCGTCAATCCTGGCGCGGCGATCGGGGATCTCCCCGAGGCCCCGCGCGTGCGGATCGAGATCCCGGAGAGCATCCAGGACCTCAAATCGGGGCGGCCGGAGGTGGGGGGAGCCTGGCGGGAGACCACCCGCCGGGCGTTCCAGGCCTACCTTTCGCGCGGCTACCGGGTCGAGGCGTTCTATCGCGACGCCGACCAACGATGTTGTTTCTATGGACTTGAAAGGGACTGACATGCTGCGGATCGAAAGCCTTACCCTGCGCGAGATCTCCCTGACGCTGAAAGAGCCGTTCCAGATCTCTTCCGGCACCGCCAGCGAGCGGCGCATCCTGCTCGTCGAGCTGGAAGGCGACGGCCTCGTGGGGTGGGGGGAGTGCACGGCCGGCGAGCTCCCCAACTACGGGCCGGAGACGATCGACACCGCCTGGCACGCCATCCGCGAGTGGGTGGCCCCGCGGGTGCTGGGCCAGACCTTCGCCGGCCCGGAGGAGATCTCTCCGGCGCTCGACCTCAACTTTCGCGGCCACAACATGGCCAAGGCGGCGGTCGAGATGGGGGCCTGGGAGCTCGCGGCGCGGATGGATGGGGTGCCGCTCTCCAAGAAGCTCGGCGGCACGCGCGACCGCATCCGGGTAGGCATCTCGCTCGGCATCCAGAAGAGCCCGAAGGCCCTGGTGGAGAAGGCCCGGACGGCGCTCGAGCGCGGCTATTGCAAGGTCAAGATCAAGATCAAGCCGGGCGCGGACGTCGAGTACATCCGCGCCGTGCGCGACGCCCTCCCCGAGGCGCCACTGATGGCCGACGCCAACAACGCCTATACCCTCGAAACCGCCGACAGCCTGGTGGCGCTCGACGAGCTCAAGCTGATGATGATCGAGCAGCCGCTCGCCTGGGACGACCTGACCCGCCACGCCGAGCTTCAGAAGCGCCTGAAGACGCCGATCTGCCTCGACGAGTCGATCACCAGCCTCGACCGCGCGGCGGACATGATCGCCTTGGGCTCGGGGCGGATCGTCAACATCAAGCCCGGCCGGGTGGGCGGCTTCCTGCAGTCGATCGCCATTCACGACCTCTGCGCGGCCCACGGCATCCCGGTCTGGTGCGGCGGCATGCTGGAGAGCGGCGTCGGCCGCGCCCACAACGTCGCCCTCGCCTCGCTGCCGAACTTCACCATCCCGGGCGACGTCTCGCCGAGCGAGCGCTACTGGGACGAGGACATCGTGATCCCCGAATGGACCATGGACCGCGAAGGGTGGATCGACGTTCCCCTCGATCAGACGGGCATGGGGGTGAGAGTGGACAGGGACCGTTTGGAAGAGCTGACGGTGCGGCAGGAGATTCTGCGGGTTCAGTGAGGGGGAGAACAGGGACGAACACGGACTAACAGGGACGAACACGGACTCACAGGGACAAACACGGACCCACAAGGATAGGAAAACCTCGGCCTTCTTATTTTCTGTTTGTCCTTGTTTGTCCTTGTGAGTCCGTGTTCGTCCCTGTTCTCCCCAGCAGAAAAGCCGCCACCGCCAGCAGCGCCCCCACCCCCGCCACCCAGATCCAGACAGGCACCGCGATCCCTTTTCTCCCCCCCGGCAGAGGCACCAGGCCGCCGTCGCCGAGAACGACGAGGCCGGCCCAGGCGGCGGCCGGGGCGCCGGCGGCGATCCTGTCGCGCTGGGCGGAGCGGAGGGCGGCGGCCACGCTCAGGCCCTTCCCGAGATGGCGGTAGAAGCGGTCGAAGAGCTCGGCGGCCTCGTCGTCGCGCAGGCGCCAGAGGCTGGCGACCACGGTGTGGGCTCCGGCCTGGAAGAAGGCGCGGGCGAGGCTCATCACCCCTTCCCCTCTGAGCAGGGCCCCGGTGTTGCTGCTGCAGGCGGAGAGCACGACGACGCGGCCGTCGAGGCCGAGGTCGACGATCTCGCGGATCTGCAGCAGGCCGTCCTGATTGGCGGCCCCGGGCGCCAGCAGCACCCCGGAGCGGTCCGGATGGGTCTCGTCGGTCACCGCGTGAGTGGCGAAGTGCAGCACCCCGAACTGCTGGAGAGGGGTGGTCTTTACGAACACCTCGGAGGCGTCCTCCCCCAGGCGCTGAACGCTGCCGCCGCCGAGGTCGCGCACCACGGAGCGGCTCTCCGCCCGGGCGTACGGGAGCGGCCCCAGGCGGATGCCGGAGGCGAAGACGGCCACGGCGGCACGCTCCCTCGCCGCGGCGAGCTGGACTCCCGAGTCCCCGCCGGGCAGGGGCGGATCGGCGAGGGCGAGCGCGGGGATGGGCGCCACGGCGGGCCGCCGCCCCTTCCAGCTCAGCCAGAGGGTGGCCGAGGGCACCTCCATCAGCTCGTAGCGCCTGGCGAGCGGCGGCGCCTTGGGCCCGGAGCGGAGCGCGGCGAACGGGAGTTGATGCAGGGCGTCGTCCGGCACCAGGACGAGCCGCCGGATACCCGGAGGGAGCTCGCGCAGGGGCTGCTCCAGCAGGCGCCGGTAGAGCCCGGCGGCGGGGGCCGCCTCGGAGCCGTCCCGGCGGTCGAAGGTGCCGTTGAAGAGACGGACCGCCGGCCGCAGCTCGCCGCGCCCCGGCAGGCGGTAGGCGCGGGTGCCGCCACGGGTCGTCACCAGCAGCCAGGAGCCGCCGGCGAAGTCCCCCCGCTCGTCCTCCCAGGAGGCGATCTGGAAAGAGAGAAGGGCCTCGTCCGCGGCGAGCCCCTGCCGCACTCGCGTCAGGGTGGCGAAGTCGGGGCGGCGGGAGGAGTGAAGGGCGGGGGCGGCGCGGGCGAGCTGGTTGCGCAGGTCCGCCTCCTCGATCTCCAGCCGTTCCAGCTCCTGGTTGGCGGCGGCGCGGTCAAGCGCCGGCAGGGCGGGATCGAGCAACCGGCGCTGCACGGCCGAGATCCGCTCCAGCGCCGTGCCCCGCTTCTGCCGAAGGGGGGCCGCGGCGGCGGGGACCGCGTGCGCGGCCTCTAGCGTGTCGATCAACGAGCGGGCCCGCAGCCGCTCCGAGATCTGGAAAGCCTGCTCGAGGTTCTCCAGTTTTTTCTCCTTGAGCCCCGCGTCGATCAGCCGACCGGAGAGCCAGTAGTAATCCTCGGACCAGGTGGAGAACGCCTGAGCCTGGCCGGAGGAGCCCGCCTGTAGATCCCGCATGGCCTCGATGGCGTCGAGCGCCGAACGCGAATCCTCGACCGATCTTCCCGCCGCCCAGCTCACCCGCATCTGCTCGCGCCAGGCAAAGGCCAGGGCCCAGGAGTTTTGAGCCTGGCGCGCGAGAGCCAGGGACCGATCGATAATCTTCTGTGCCTCGCCTGGATCGGTCTTGGAGACGAAACGGGCGAGACCATCGAGGCAGTAGCTCTGGTCCTCCACCGTATCGGCGGCGGCTGAGCAGGCATCGAAATGTTTCTGTGCCTCCTCGCCCTTTGAGAGCACTCCTAGTATCAGGTGCACCCTGACTAGGATGTTCTTGTTCCGGGCGGCTATCGCGGGAGCGAGCGCCTGCTGGGCCAGGTGGGCGGCCTCGCGCCGGCGATCCTCATCGGGCAGCTCGGCGTTCTGGTCCAGCATCGCGCGAGCGGTACCATAGCGAGCGTTGGCTTCTGAGAAAGAGTCTCCGTTCTTTGCAGCCAGCTCGGCCAGACGACGAAAAGCTGCCAAGCCTTCCTGGAAGCGGCCGAGCTCGAGATTCAGGTTCGCCAGGGTAAGCAGGCATTCTCTTTGAGCGGAATAGGGACCTTTCGGGAACAACGCGGGCTCCGCCTGCCGGAGCAGGAGATAGGCACCCTCCAGATCCTGGCCGGTACCCCAGAGATATCGGGCCTTGAGGACCTGGCTCCGGGCGATCAGCTCGGGATCGCCGGACGCCTGGGCGGCTCGGACCGTTTGGGCCACCTGAGCTCCGGCCTCGTCCACCCGTCCTGCGTTGAAGAGCAGACGATAAAGATTGACCCGGGTGGACACCTCGCCCCTGGCGTCTCCCCGCGCAGCGAAGCTGGCTGCCACGCGGGGGAGCTCAGCCAGCGCTTTCGGGTCCCGGTAGATGAGGAAGAACGTGGGCCAAGGGCTCCCCGGATGGTCCCGCAGCAGCTCCTGGAGCTTCGTGCTCGCCTTGTCCGTCTGCTTGAGAGCCGCGCCGGTCTGGTCGAAGCAGGAGGCTGCCGCTTCGCTTTCCGGCTCTCTGGCCGCGAGTTGCTCGCAAGACTCGAAGCTCGGGAGGAGCGGAGGAGAGGTGCCGGCAGGAGGGGAGGCCAGCAGAGCCAGGAAGCACATCAGAGCGAGGGGCATCCGCAAAAGTTTACCGCACCGCGGCAAGATCCGCCGGCCTGCCGCTCCCCAAAAGCAGAACGAGCGGCTCCGGAGAGCCGCTCGTTCTGTTGGAAGCAGGAGACTTTCAGATGCCCGGGCCGCCCGGCCCCGGGTCACCGCCCCCAGGCACCGTGCAGCAGCCGCCATCGGGGGTCTTTTTCGGGTCGGCGACGGTGGTGGTAGGGGCGGGCGCGGTCATGGTGGTCTGGCTCGTCGTATCGCTCATGATGTTCTCCTTCATTGATCTACGGTCGTTAATTTGGGTTCCGGTTGCTTCTCGTTTCATCCCTACAGTCTGTAGAACGAACCCGAGGTCCCGATCCCCTCACTTGTCGAGCCTTACGTTTCAGAACGGCGAATGTTT
>JBDSHF010000507.1:0-14268 GCA_039918595.1 Thermoanaerobaculia bacterium | reverse complement strand
GGGGATCGTCGTTCCCTTCTTCGGCCGCCCGGCCCTCACCAGCCCCATCCTCGCCCGCCTCTCGCTGCGCTCGGGAACCCCGGTGGTCCCGCTCACGGTATACCCGGAGCCCGGAGGGCGTTATCGGGTCGTGGTCCGGGAGCCGATCCTGCCGCCCGAGGGGGAGAGCGGCGACGAGGCGGTTTTAGCCCTCACCCGCCGGTATCTGGAGGTCGCCGAGGAGGATATTCGCGAGCATCCCGCGATGTGGCTCTGGATGCACCGGCGGTGGGAGGAGCGGAAGCGGAGGCGGGAGGATTAGATGGTGTTAGTGCCCGCCCGCAGGGCGGAATTTATCCAGCCTGGGGTGTCAACCCCAGGTAGGGTGTTGCCAGGATCTCCAAGCCCCCGAAGGGGCCGGCAGAAAGCCTGCGGTACAGCCAAGCTGATGTCCAGGATCGAAGGGGTCTGCCGGCCCCTTCGGGGGCTTGGGATGGGTGGGGCCTCGTACCTGGGGTTGACACCCCAGGCTGGATAAATTCCGCCCTGCGGGCGGGACGGACCAGAACCCCGCCCTACCCCTTTCCCTCGCACAACCGGAAGTGCCCCAGGAACTCCTGGAGCGCCGCCGGGTCGGCCGGGGTGCCGGTGTAGTCGTCCACGGCTCCGGCCGGCGGCGGGCCCATCCAGATGCCGAAGCGGAGGCGGTCGTCGGCGCACTCGGGGAGGACCATGGTGACGATCCCGTCCTTCTTCTGGGTGACGCTGACGCCGCCCGTCTCTGGTCCCTTGTGGGTGATCTCCCCCTGGCTGGCCTGGTAGAGCACGGTCTGGCCGCCGACCTCCACCTGCCCCCTGCGGATCACCTTCTTGGCCTCGAAGTTGACGTTCGACTTGCTCCAGGCGGAGTCCTCGGGGGCCGCGGCCTCGCCGCGGAGATAGCGCTCCATCTTCTCCCGGTTGTCGCGGAGGTGGCGCATGTTCATGAAGATGAAGCTGCGTTCCTGGAAGTTCCCCTGGTCCGGCCCCTGGCCGTTGGTGGGCTCGCGGTCGGTGAAGACGGCGAAGTCCATCAGGAAGGGGATCGACATCGCCCCGCCGGGGTAGTAGCCGGCCGGCAGGGCGGTGTAGGGGAGCACCTCGCGGGTCTTCGCCTCGCGGAGCTTGGGATCCTTGAAGGATTCCGTCATCTCCTTGCCCTTGCGGTAGACCAGGTAGGTGAAGCCGGAGATGGCGATCAGGCCGAGCAGCACGGCGACGCCGCAGCCGACGCCGAGATACACCCAGGGGGAGGTCTTCTTCGGTTGCGGGTTGCCGTAGGGGTCCATGTCACATCTTCTCCGGGACGGGAATTCCCAGGAGCTCACCCAGGCTCTCGAGGCCGCGGCGGAAGATCTGCACCGTCGCCAGGCGCGCGGCGCGCACCTGCGGGTCCTTCTCCTGCAGGATCGGGTTACGGTGGTACAGGGCGTTGAAGTGCTGCGCGATCTCCAGCGCGTGGCGGGCGATCAGCGACAGCTCCAGGCTCTCGGTAGCCCTCTCGACCGTCTCGCCGATCTGCGCGACCTCCAGGATGAGGCCCCAGAGGTCCTCGCCCCACAGCTCGTGGGGGAGGGCGGCGACCTCCTCGGCGAAGACGTCCGCCGGTATCCCCTCCTGCTGCAGCCGGCGGCGGATGTTCTTCGCCCGCACCAGCGAGTACTGGAGGTAGGGGCCCGACTCCCCCTCGAAGCTCAGGGCCTCGTCGAAGTCGAAGGCGATGATCCGGTTGTTGGTCGCCTTGACCATGAAGAAGCGCAGGGCGGCGATGGCGATCTGGTGGGCCAGCCCGTCGAGCTCGGCCTCGCCGAGATCGCGGTTGCGCTTGGCGATCTCCTCGCGCGCCTTGACCTCGAGCTGGCTGATCAGGTCGTCCGCCTTGACGCCGACCCCCTTGCGGCCGGACATCTCGAGGACCTTGTCCTCGCCTTCGTCCTCGAGGAAGCCGAGCTGGCGGGCGGTGGCCGGCGACAGGGCGACCATCTCATAAGCGAAGTGGATCGAGCGCTCGGCCTCCGAGAGGTGGCCGAGGGCCTGGAGCCCGGCGCGGACGATCTTCTGCAGGTAGCTCTGGCGGACGTCGATGACGTTGAACACCCGCCAGGCGTTGCCGAACAGCGGATGCCCCTCGACGCCGTCCTGGGTGGTCTCCCAGACCCCCTCGTCAGACCAGAAGCGGTAGCCGAAGTCGCGGCCGAGCAGGCCGAACTTCCAGAGCTGGTAGGCGATGTCCTTGCCGACGTAGGTCACCGTGCCGTCCGAGCGGATGATCACCTTGTCGGGGTCCTCGAGGCCGGCGAACTCCTCGGCCTGCGACAGCGGCATCACCCAGCAGCCGGCGTTCTTCCCCTCTTTCTCGAGGTGCACGGCGCCGCTCTCCTTCAGCCGGCCGAAGGCCTGCTCGAAGAAGCTCAATCCCAGGATGTCGCTCTCGCGGGTGAGCAGGTCGTAGGAGACGTCGATCCGCCGCATGGTGGCGAGATGGCGCGAGACCACCCGCCGCGCCACCAGCCGGCCCATGTCGGCGCGCTCGCCGCGTCCGGTCTCCATCTCGTGGAGCGTCTCGCGGCGGAGCGCCTGGCGCTCGGGATCGTCCCCGAACCAGCGGCCGACCTCGCTGTAGAGGTCCCAGCAGTAGTAGTCGAACGGCTCGGGGATCGCCGTCACGTCGGCGATGGAGAGGCCGCGCAGGTCGAGGAAGCCGACGACCACGTCCGCGAGCTGCACGCCGGTGTCGTCGATGTAGTTCTGGATCTCTACGGGGTAGCCCAGGCTCTTGAGCGAGCGGCCGAGCACGTCGCCGAGCACGGCGTTGCGCAGGTGGCCGATGTGGGCCGCCTTGTTGGGATTGATGTTGGTGTGCTCGATCACCACCTTGGCGCCGCGGACGCCGCCGTCGAGCAGCGAGGCGTCCATCAGCGCGGCGGCGAAGGCGCGCCGGTCGAGGAAGAAGTTGATGAAGCCGGCGCCCTGGATCTGGATATCGCGAACCATTGTCTCTCGTCCCAACAACTCAGGCCGCCCGATCGCCGCCGCCAGCTCCTCGGCGATCGCCCGCGGATTGCGCTTGAGCACCCGGGCGAGTTGCATGGCGGCCGGGGACGAGAGATCGCCCAGATCCCGGCGGGGAGGGACCTCCAGAACCGGCTCGTGACGGACGCCGAAACGCTCCTCGATCACTCTGGCGAGATCGGCCGCCAGCCTCTTTTTCAGCTCCATCCACATGATGGCAAGGAGTCTACACCAAGGAGGATACAGGGGGCTGCTATCATTACAGGGGAGGAATGGATGGCAGAGACGACCGAAAACAGGGTGACCTTCACGCTGGAAGGGACGCAGCTCGAGCTGATCGAAGGTGACATCACCGAGCTCGACGTCGACGTGATCGTCAATCCCGCCAATGAGCAGCTCCAGCTCGGCGCCGGAGTCGCCGGGGCGATCCGCGGCAAGGGGGGTCCCACGATTCAGGAGGAATGCGACCGGATCGGCGGCGCCCCCGTGGGCACGGCGGTGATGACCGGCGCCGGCAACCTCAAGGCCCGGCATGTGATCCACGCCGTGGGGCCGCGGATGGGGGAGGGGGACGAGGACAGGAAGCTCGCCGCCGCCGTGCGAGCCGCCCTCGCCCTGGCCGACCGCCGGGGGGTGAAGTCGATCGCCCTGCCGGCGATCTCCACCGGCGTCTTCGGCTTCCCCATCGACCGCGCCGCGCGGATCCTGCTCACCGAGATCCACCGCTTCCTCCAGGGGGGGACGAAGCTCGACCGCGTCGTCGTCATCCTCCACGGCGAGGAGGCTTTCGGCATCTTCAAGCGCGAGCTTCGCCGCGGGTTCCGGTAAAGTCGCTCGATGCAGCGACTCCCCCCCGCAATCGTCCTCGTCCGCCCGCGTGAGGAGGGGAACGTCGGCTCCGCCGCCCGGGCGATGGCCAACATGGGGCTCGACCGGCTGATCCTGGTCGAGCCGGCGGCGGTGATCGGCAAGGTCGGCAACGCCTTCGCCGTCGGCGCCAGGCCGGTGCTCGACAACGCGGTCCGCGCCGCCGGCGGCCTCGCCGCCGCGCTCGCCCCCTTCCGCCGGGTGATCGGCACCACCTCGACCCGCGACCGCCGGCTCGGCATCCCCCTGCTGACGCCGCGCGAGCTCCCCGGCTGGCTGGAGGCTGACGCGCCCGACACCCCGACCGCCCTGGTCTTCGGCCCCGAGGTCGGCGGCCTCACCAACGAGGAGCTGGCGATGGCGAGCGCGGTCGTCTCCATCCCCTGCTCGCCGGTGCAGCCGACGCTCAACCTCGCCCAGGCGGTGCTGATCCTCGCCTACGAGCTGTTCATCAGCCGCGGCGGCGAGACCGCGCCGATCGCGCCCCCCGAGCCGCCGGCGAGCGCCGCCGAGATCGACGGCCTGCTCGGCCACGCCTCTCAACTGTTGCAGAGGGTCGGCTTCGCCCGCGACGACTCCTTCACGGGCGTCCTCCGCGACCTCCGCCGCCTCGCCGCCCGCGCGGCGCCGGACAGCCGGGACGTGCGCATCCTGCGCGGCATGTGCCGGCGGATCGAGGGCGCGTTGGGAGAAAAGGAGAAGGGGTAGGAGGGTTAGAGGGGTAGCAGCGGGATTGCCTTCTGGGGCGTCCTCCCCTCCGAGGCCTCACCCTCGGTCCCTCTCCCGGAGGGAGAGGGAGGGCGATCCGCGGAATGTTTCCGAATCGGGAGCTTGCGACCCTCCACAATCCTGCGCCGAAGGGCCCTCCCTCTCCCCCCGGGAGAGGGATCGAGGGTGAGGATTCGAAGGGCAGGACGCTCAGGACAGTACTACGCCCTGTAGACACCTACGCGTCCGGATCCTCGTCGTCGACCTTCGGCAGGCTGGCCTTGGTGAAGCCGCGGGAGACCATCTCGTAGGTCAGCGCGGCCATGCAGCGCCGGGCCACCTTGCGGACGCTCGACGGGTGGTAGCCCATGCGCTCGGCCACCTCCGTGGAGTCGAAGCCCAGGCCGTAGCGCAGGCGGAGGAGCTTGCGGCAGCGCGGCGGCAGCTCGTCCAGGAGGTTGTTGAGGTCCCAGAGCAGCTCGGCCTTCTCCTGCGGCGCGGCGACCGGCTCGGAGAGCAGCTCGAGGATCGCGGTGTCGACCGAGTTGTAGAGGTTGTTCCGCCGCTTGCGCCAGTAGACGACGCACCGGTTGCGCAGGGTGACCAGCAGCCAGGCTTCGGGGTCCTGAATGACCTCCCACTTCTGGATGGTCGAGATCAGGGCCTCCTGCACCAGGTCCTCGGCGTCGTGCACCGGAATGCGGTAGCGCCCGAGGACCTGCTTCAACCTCGGGCGAAGCCGTCGCAGGAGCTCGTCCAGCGACTCTCGTTTGGGCGATTGTTGGTCAGACACTGCCATTATGCCGTTCGTTCCGCTGAGAAACGTCCCCCCGTTGAGGCTTGCCGCAATGATACCTCGGAAGGGGGATCTTTCCCACTCGGAAGCGGGATTCCGCTTGGAAAGATGGATGATAGACTCCCGCCGCCATGGCTACTACCCTCCAGATTCGCGATTCCGTTGCCCTGAGTATGCGCCGCGCGCCGATCATCGGCGTGGTGCGCACCGCTTCTCGCGACGAGGCCGCGGCTCAGGCCCGTTCGCTCGCCGCCTGCGGCGTCGAGCTCGTCGAGATCACCTTCACCGTCCCCGGCGCCTCGGGGCTGGTCCGCGAGCTGCTCGCGGGCCGCGCGTCCGAGGGGCCGCCCTGGTTCGGCATGGGCACGGTGACCACCGCCGCCCGTGCCCGTGAAGCCATCGAAGCCGGCGCCGAGTTCCTGGTGACCCCGAACGTCAGCGCCGACGTCGCCCGGGAGGCCCGCAACGCCGGGCTCTTCCTGGTCCTGGGTGCCCTGACGCCGACCGAGATCGTCTCCGCGGTCGAGCTGGGCGCCGATCTTGTCAAGGTCTACCCGCTGCCCCCTGTGGGCGGGCCGGCCTATCTATCCGTTATCCGCGGGCCGCTCGGGGATGTCCCCATGCTGGCCGCGGGCGGCTTCGGCGTCGAAGAGATCCCCGCCTACCGCAAGGCCGGCGCGATCGCCTTCGGACTCGCCGCGCCGCTGCTCGGCGTCGGACCCGACGAGGCAGAGGCCCGCCGGCGGATCGAGCGTGCCCTGGCTCTGGCCCGGGGCACCGCTTCCCTCGAGGAGATGAGATGAACGCCCCCACCCCCCCCACCCCTCCGCGGCAGGTGGTCTTCGACCCCACGCCCGAGATCTTCGCCACCGACACGGCCGGCTCCTTCACCTTCCCGCTGCTGGTGGCCGGCAAGGCCTTCCTCGGGACCAGCGCCTACGACGAGGTGCGCTTCGTCTTTTCGATCTGGCACCCCTCCGGCCAGCGCACCATCGACCTCGACCGCGCCTATGTCGAGCTGCGCGCCTCCTTCGATCCCGACGAGGACCACTGGACCAAGATCGCCGAGATCGAGCCCGTCGTGCCGCCCTACGCCGGTGGCGAGAGCTTCGACGGCTGGATCGTGCTCCCCATCCTCGGCAGCACCAGCGCCTTCTCCGTGGTCGGCAGCGGTTTCGAGCCGCGCGCTCGTCTTCAAATTCGGGCCAGTGCTTACTTCGTGGCGTGAGAAGGGAAAAAGGGGACAATCCTTGAGCCCGAGACCGATGCGCGCCTACCTGGTCTTCATGGGGAGCGGGACCATCCTGATCCTCTCGACCTACCCCAAGCTCACCGACGAGCGCCTGGTGAGCAAGCTGCGCTACAAGGGGATCGACAAGTTCATCGGCTACGAGGTCGACCTCGCGGCCGTCCGCGACCGCTACGGCGACGCCCTCGACAACGTCGCCCGCGATCTCGGCGAGGACGCGGACATGCGGGTCCTCGACTTCAACGGCCACCACATCATGGCCAACTTCTCGCTCGACTCCCTGGGCGATCCCATCAAGTTCGGATAGCCGGCCCGATCCTTGCTGGAGCCCTCCACCAGGAGGTGCCGTTTTGCCGAATCGAGAAATCACCGCCGTAGACCCCTTGGACCCCCGCCGCGACCGCGATCCCCGCGAGCCCACCGACAACCCGAAGCGCGAGGAGCCGATCAACGATCCCGACGAATCTCCCCTGGAACAGCCGCCGATCGACGATCCCCGGGAAGCGCCGGAGGACGAGCCGGTCCGCCGCGATCCCGATCCCAGAGAGCCCGCCTTCGAAGTGTGAGCGCATTTCTGACCCGTGGTTCCAGCGGCCGGACCCGCGGCTCGCGGTTCCCGGCCCGTGGTCCCGGTGGCCGGACCCGTGGGTCGTAGTTCCCGACCCGTGATCCCGGTAGTCCGACCCGTGGGTCGCGGTCTCCGACCCGTGGGTCCGGTAGTCTGACCCGTGGGTCGCGGTCTCCGACCCGTGGGTCCGGTGGTCCGACCCGTGGGTCGCGGTCTCCGACCCGTGGGTCCGACTCTTCGACCCGTGGGTCCGATGAGCCCGTCAAAGACGTGGGTCAGGGACGAGACGGGTCGCCACAGGGCGGGATCTCAGAACCCCTGATAAAGTCCCCGCCATGCTCAAGCGCCAGCGTACCGGCTCGGTTCTCTGCCCCTCCTGCGGCAAGCTGGTGGGGGTCAACGACGAGGTCTGCCTCAACTGCGGCCGCAAGCGCCCGGGGATGTGGGGGCTCTCCTCCGCCGTGCGCGGCCTGGGGAAGGATCTGGGCTTCGTCCAGGCGGTGATCCTCGGCAACGCCTTCCTGTATGTGGCGATGCTGGTCGTCGATCCCAGCCACATCCAGATGGGCGGGCTGTTCTCGATCGGCACCCCGAGCCAGGATAGCATGCTCCGATTCGGCTCCTCTGGCGCGATTCCTGTCTTCTGGATGGGACGCTGGTGGACCTTGCTCTCCGCCGGCTGGCTCCACGGCGGCCTGCTGCACATCGGCTTCAACCTCTACTGGATCCGCTTCCTCGCTCCGGAGACGGCCGAGCTCTACGGTCCCGCCCGGACGGTGATCATCTACACGATCTCCTCGATCACCGGCTTCCTCGCCAGCAGCCTGCTGGGCGTGCATCTCACTCTGGGGGCCTCGGCGCCGATCCTGGGGCTGCTCGGCGCTCTCGTCTACTACGGCCGACGCACCGGCAGCAGCGTGGTGGGGCGGACCGCCTGGAGCTACGCCCTGTTCATGATCATCTTCGGGTTCCTGATGGGGGGCCGCACGGACAACTGGGCCCACCTCGGCGGCTTCGTGGGGGGCTTCCTGGCGGGCGTCCTGCTCGATCCCCGGAAGGCGGAGTCGGGCAATCACCGGCTGGTGGCGGTGGTCTGCCTGGGGCTGACCGTGGCCTCGATCGTGGCCTCGCTGGTGATTCCGATTCCGGGGTTGCGGTAGAGGATCAGTCCTCCGGCACGATCCCCAGCTCCTTGGCCCGCCGGCGTACCTGATAGGCCTCGCGGGTCTCCTGGGAGCTGAAGCGCTCCTCTTTCCAGGGGTCGCCGTAGGTGTGGTAGCCGTTCTCCTCCCAGAAGCCGCGCTTGTCCTCGGAAAGCAGCTCGACGCCGCTCACCCATTTGGCGCTCTTCCAGGCGTAGAGGTGGGGCACGATCAGGCGCAGCGGTCCGCCGTGGTCGATCAGCAGCGGCTTGCCGTTGTGCCGGTCCACGAAGAGGGCCCTCTCCGAGAGGAAATCCTCCAGCGGCAGGTTGGTCGTATAGCCGCCGTAGCAGTGGAGCATCACGTGAGAGGCCTCCGGGTCGACCCGGACCTGCCTCAGCACCTCGGCGGTTGAGATCCCTTCCCACCCGTTGTCCAGGGTGGAAAAGCGGGTGACGCAGTGGAAGTCGGCGGTGATCCGCACCCGCGGGAGGGCCTGGAGCTCCTTCCAGGAGAGTGTACGCTCGGCCGCGACCAGGCCGGAGATCCTCAGCGTCCACTTCTCGAGGGCGATCTCCGGGGTGCGGCCATAGGTGAGGACCGGCCACTTGTCGGTCACGTACTGGCCCGGGGGAACGCGGTCGGGTCCGGTGTGGGGTGCGTCTTCCATGGGGTAAGGATAGAGCACGGACGAGCACGGACGAACACGGACGAGCAAGGACAGGCCCGGCGGACTGCCGGGATCAGGCCGTGCTGTCCGTGCTTGTCCCTGTCCGTCCGTGTTCGTCCGTGCTCTGCTCCTTCCCGGGAATTCATGACCAACGCACTCTCCTTTACAGGGATACCCCCGTCTGCTAGCTTGAGCGACAGACCGGAGCCGCGGACTTGCCATGCACCTTGCCCTGGAGAACCCCACCCCCACGATCGACCGGCGGCGCCCCGTGCGCCTGCTGGAGCTGATCGGCAACACGCCCCTGATCGACCTCTCGGCGCTGACCGGGCGCGACGAGGTGAAGCTGTTCGCCAAGGCGGAGTCGGCCAACCCGGGCGGCTCGGTGAAGGACCGGCCGGCGCTCGCCATGGTGCTGGACGCCGAGCGGCGGGGCTTGTTCGGCGAGGGGCGGCGGCTGCTCGACGCCACCTCGGGGAACACCGGCATCGCCTACGCCATGATCGGCGCCGCGATGGGGATTCCGGTCACCCTCTGCCTGCCCGACAGCGCCAGCCCGGAGCGCAAGAAGATCCTGCGCGCCTACGGCGCCGAGCTGCGGATCACCGATCCGATGGCCGGCAGCGACGGCGCGATCCTGGAAGCGCGGCGGCTGGTGGCCGAGGCGCCGGAGCGCTGGGCCTATCTCGATCAGTATTCGAACCCCGAGAACTGGCGCGCCCACTACCTCACGACCGGCCCCGAGATCTGGGAGCAGACGGCGGGCACGATCACCCATTTCGTCACCGGCCTGGGCACCAGCGGCACCTTCATGGGTGTCGGCAGGTTCCTGCGGGAAAAGAGCCCGGCGGTGCGGCTGATCTCGATGGAGCCGGACTCGCCATTCCACGGCATGGAGGGGATGAAGCACATGGCCTCGGCGATCGTCCCCCCGATCTACGATCCGGCGCTCGCCGACCAGGCGATGGAGCAGCCGACCGAGGAGGCCTACCGGATGGTCAAGCGGCTCGCCCGCGAGTTGGGGCTGCTGGTCGGCATCTCCGCCGGCGGCAACGTCGCCGCCGCCCTCAAGGTGGCGGCCGGGCTGCGCTCGGGCACGCTGGTGACGGTGCTCTGCGACGGCGCCGACAAGTACCTGTCCGACCGTTTCTGGGAGGAGCCCTGAAGCTCATGAACCGACTGCTCATCACCCCCGATCACCTGCGGGCGATCGACCGCCACGGCGAGCAGACCTATCCGGAGGAGTGCTGCGGCTTCCTGATCGGCCAGGCGAGCGGGGATCGGACGGTTGTCGAGCGCCTGCTGCCGGTGGCCAACGAGCGCCAGGACAGCCGCCACAACCGGTACGTGATCAATCCGGAGACGGTGCTCGCGGCGCACAAGGAGGCGCGGGCGGCGGGGGCCGACGTGGTGGGCTACTACCATTCGCACCCGGACCATCCGTCGAAGCCGAGCGACTTCGACCGTGAGCACGCGTGGCCGGGGCTCTCGTACCTCATTGTTTCCGTGCGGAAAGGTCGCGCGGCGGACGCCCGGAGCTGGCGCCTCGCCGACGACCGCGATCAGTTCGACGAGGAGATCATCGATCCGGCGGCCGATCCGGCCGGTTTCCCAGGACTCGAGAAGGAGGCGGTCTGATGAGCGTCACCATTCACATTCCCACCCCCCTGCGGCGCTTCACGGCCGAGCAGGGGGAGGTGCAGGCAGAGGGCGGCACGGTCGGCGAGGCGCTGAAGGACCTCCTCCGGCAGTTCCCGGCCCTGCAGCGCCACCTCTATACCGACGACGGCACGCTGCGCAGCTTCGTCAACCTCTTCCTCAACGACGAGGACGTGCGCCACCTCGGCAAGGAGAGCACGCCGCTGGTGAGCGGTGACAATCTCTCGATCATCCCCTCAATCGCGGGGGGCGCCACCAGCCTGCTGGAGACGGCGCACGGGGTCCAGGAGCTGCCGGAGCTCTCGGCGCCGGAGATCCGCCACTACAGCCGCCACCTGATCCTCCCCGAGGTCGGCACGCTCGGCCAGCGCAAGCTCAAGGCGGCGAAGGTGCTGATGATCGGCGCCGGCGGCCTCGGCTCGCCGCTCGGGCTCTACCTGGCGGCGGCGGGGGTCGGCACGCTCGGGCTGGTCGACTTCGACGTCGTCGACGAGAGCAACCTCCACCGGCAGGTGCTGTTCGGCCGCTCGGCCGTGGGGCGGCCGAAGATCGCGGCCGCCGTCGACCGCCTGCGCGACCTCAACCCGCACATCAATGTGATTCCCTACGAGACGCGGCTCGACTCCTCGAACGCCCTGGAGCTGTTCGCGGACTACGACATCGTCGTCGACGGCACGGACAACTTCCCGACCCGCTACCTGGTCAACGACGCCTGCGTGCTCACGGCCAAGCCGAACGTCTACGGCTCGATCTTCCGCTTCGAGGGTCAGGTGTCGATCTTCTGGGGGGCCAGGGGCCCTTGCTACCGCTGCCTGTTCCCCGAGCCGCCGCCGCCGGGGCTGGTCCCCTCCTGCGCCGAGGGGGGCGTGCTCGGCGTGCTGCCGGGGATCATCGGCTCGCTGCAGGCCAACGAGGTGATCAAGCTGATCGTCGGCGCCGGCGAGCCGATGATCGGCCGGCTGCTGCTGTTCGACGCCCTGAAGCTGAAGTTTCGCGAGCTCAAGCTGCGCAAGAACCCCGACTGCCCGATCTGCTCGGAGCATCCGACGCAGCACGGGCTGATCGACTACGAGCAGTTCTGCGGCATCGACCCCCAGGCCGAGGCGGTGGAGACCGCGTTCGAGATCTCCGCGCCCGAGCTGAAATCCTGGCTCGACGAGGGGCGGCCGGTCACCGTCCTCGACGTGCGCAACCCGCCGGAGTGGGAGATCAACCAGCTCGAGGGGGCCAGGCTGATCCCGCTCTGCGAGCTGCAGGACCGGCTGGGCGAGCTCGACCCGGCGGACACCATCGTGGTCCACTGCCACCACGGCATGCGCTCGGCCCGGGCGGTGAACATGCTGCGCGAGATGGGCTTCTCGCGCGCCATCAACCTCGCCGGCGGCATCGACGCCTGGAGCACGATGGTCGATCCGTCGGTGCCCCGGTACTAGGCGGCCTCTGTAGGGGCGGGACGAGCCCCGCCCCTACGTTCCCCTCCTCGACCTGTGATACATCCTCTCTTCACGAGAGAGGAGACCCGCATGGCCACCCATGAAGACGCGAAACTGATCCTGCACCTGTATGAACTGCGCCGCGAGCCCCGGATGCGCGAGGCGCGCGACTGGTTCACCCGCCACTTCCACGCCAAAACCATGGAGGAGTTCCTCGCCGTCTGCCCGCCGGGGTCGGATACCAACGCCTCCTACCGCATGGTCCTGACCTACTGGGAGATGGCGGCCTCCTTCGTCGTCCACGGCGTGCTCGACCGCGAGCTGTTCTTCGAGAACACCACCGAGCTGCTGCTGGTCTGGGAGCGCGTCCGCGAGCTGCTGCCGCAGGCCCGGGCGGTCGCCAAGAACCCCCTGAGCTCGAAGAACTTCGAGCAGGTCGCCGGCTGGTACATCGACTGGTGGAACGCGCGGGCTCCCGAGTTCCACGCCACCTTCGCCGCCCGGATCCGCCAGGGACTGACCGTGCCGCCGACGCCCGAGGCGCTCGCCGCCGCCAAGGGGGAAGTGCCGCACACCGACTAGCCGTTCTGAAATAGCCGTTCTGAAACTCTTTTTTTGGGGAGATCGATCCTTGAACAAGAAGAATTCCCGGTGGCTCGCCGCCCCCCTCCTTCTGCTCTGTCTCCGCCCCGCCGCCGCGCAGCCGCCGCACGACCGCGACATGGACGACGAAGCCATGGCGCAGGACCAGCCCGCGGCGGCCGAGAAGGCTCCCGCCCCGCCGGCGAAGGCCGAGGACCACCTCGTCACCACCCAGCACCACGCCGTCGTCGGCGGCCAGGACCTCCGCTACACCGCCACCGCCGGCACCCTGATCCTGCGCGACGAGGAAGGGAAGCCCCGGGCGTCGATCTTCTTCACCGCCTACACGCGGGACGGCGTGAAGGATCTGGGCAAGCGGCCGATCACCTATACGTACAACGGCGGCCCGGGCTCCTCGTCGGTCTGGCTCCACATGGGCGCCTTCGGTCCGCGCCGGGTGGTGATGGAGGAGGAAGGGTGGGCGCCGTCGCCGCCCTACCGCCTGGAGGACAACAACGAGTCCCTGCTCGACCTCACGGACATGGTGTTCATCGATCCGGTGACCACCGGCTACAGCCGGGCCATCCCGGGCAAGGACGCGAAGAAGTTCTACGGCCTCGAGGAGGACGCCGAGGCGGTCGCCGATTTCATCCGCCTCTACACCGTGCGCTTCGGCCGCTGGCCGAGCCCCAAGTTCCTGGCCGGCGAGAGCTACGGCACCACCCGCTCCGCCAAGCTCTCCAACCTCCTCCAGCAGAAGCACGGGATCTACCTCAACGGCATCGTCCTGCTCTCCTCGATCCTCAACTTCCAGACCGCCAGTTTCGCCACCGGCAACGACCTCCCCTATCCGCTCTTCCTGCCCACCTACACGGCGACGGCCTGGTACCACAAGAAGCTGCCGGCCGACCTGCAGGCGGCGGGGCTCCAGAAGGCGGTCGAGGAATCCAGGCGCTTCGCCGCCGGCGAGTACACGCTCGCCCTGATGCGCGGCGGCACCCTCTCGCAGCAGGAGTGGAACGATACCGCCGCCAAGGTCGCCCGCTACACCGGCCTCTCGCCCGAATTCGTCAAGGAAGCCAACCTGCGGCCGGAGATCCAGGCTTTCGACAAGGAGCTGCTGCGGGACCAGCGGATGACCGTCGGCCGCCTCGACAGCCGCTTCAAGGGGCGGGACCGCTCCGCCGCCGGGGAGCGGCCCGAGTTCGATCCCAGCAACGCCGCGATCACCGGGCCGTTCACCGCCGTGCTCAACGACTACGTGCGGCAGGACCTCGGCTTCAAGAGCGATCTCCCGTACGAGATCCTGACCGACCGTGTCCGGCCGTGGAACTACGGGCGGGGGAACCAGTACATCAACGTCGCCGAGGACCTGCGGATGGCGATGAGCCAGAATCCCGCGCTCAGGGTTTTCGTGGCCTGCGGCTACTACGACCTCGCGACCCCCCTCTTCGCCGCCGAATACACGTTCAACCATATCGGCTTCGAGCCCGACTACGCGCTGCGGATCCAACTGCACTACTACGAGGCGGGGCACATGATGTACATCCGCCGGACCGACAGC
>JBDSHF010000506.1:0-6683 GCA_039918595.1 Thermoanaerobaculia bacterium | reverse complement strand
AGGGCTTTGGCTTCATCACGCCCGAAGACGGTCAGAAGGACTGCTTCGTCCACCATTCGGCGATCCAGGCCCAGGGCTTCAAGAGCCTGGCCGAGGGCGAGCGGGTCGAGTTCGACGTCGTGCAGGGCCAGAAGGGCCCGGCGGCTGAGAACGTCAGCAAGATCTGACTGTAATCTTCGCGCCGAAAGGCGCTGCAGATAAGCAATGGTGTAGAGGCCACCCCACTGGGGTGGCCTTTTCTTGTCTGGCCTTCAACGTATAGAGTCTCTTCTATGATCAGCCCGAGGTTGGCCGGAACCGCGGTCCTCTGTGGATGCGCGCTGCTCCCCCTTTCCGTAGGCGCCGCGGGAGCCCAGACTCTGCCTCCGGCCGGTCATGGCCCCTACTTTCCCGCCGATTCCCCCTGGTACCAGGACGTCTCCGCGGCGCCGCTGGACCCCGAGTCGGCGACGGTGATCAACTGGCTCGCCGGAGCCGGTGGCTGGGGCGGGGGTCGGATGCAGATCGACTTCAGCATCGAGGTGCTGGAGGCGGACGCCAGCACACCGCTCCGCGGCTTTATTGATACCGCCGATTTTTACGACCCCGACTGCGACCGCCCCGCTCTCGCGTCCGTCCCGCTGCCGAACGGCGGCGCGCTGGAGGGGGAGAGCGGCTACCAGTGTGCCGGCGACGGCGACTGCCACCTGATCGTGGTTCACCGGCCGACCCGCCGTCTTTACGAGATGTGGCGGGCCAACGTCGTCGGCGGGCAATACTACGCCGGCTGCCTCGCGGTCTGGAACATGGACCTCACCTATCCGCCGGCGGGGCGGGGCCAGGATTGCACCAGCGCCGACGCCGCCGGCTATCCCATCGCGCCGCTGCTGTTCAACGCGGATGAGGTGGCGGCCGGCCAGATCGATCACGCCATCCGCTTCATCCTGCCCAACGATCGTATGCGGCGGCTGGTGTACGTTCATCCGGCGACCCACTCGACCAACCCTACCAGCGGGCCCGCGGCGGCGCCCCCCTACGGCACCCGCCTCCGGCTGCGGGCGGACTACCCCCTCCAGAACCTGCCGAACGAGGGCGCGCGGGTGGTCGCGCGGGCGATGCAGAAGTACGGCATCCTGCTGTCCGACGGCGGCACCATCGCGCTCACCGCCCAGAGCGACCGCTTTACCACCGCCAAGTGGGCCGGGCTCCTCGGCCCGCTCGACCTCAGAGCCCTCCAGGTGACCGACTTCCAGATGGTGGCCGGCGGCGACCGCTACGACTACACCGGCGACTGCGTGCGGACCACGCCGCTGTTCAACGACGGTTTCGAGCTCGGCGGACGGTCGAAGTGGAGCGGGACGATCCCTTAAGTAAAAATTTTGTAACTGCGGCCCGTTTTTTCCGGCTGACACACCAACCATAGCGAGGGCCCTCATGCCGCTTCCGCCTGACGGAAGCATCTGCAACGCGTCTGCTTTTCTCAAGGAGATGTATGCGAAATCGTGGGCTCTATTCCTTTGTCACATTGATGGCTCTCGTGCTGACCGCCGGTGCCGCCGGCGCCAGCCAGGCGCTGTTCTCGCCGCTCGACATCGCCCCCTCGTACGCCAAGCTGCTGAACAACGACAAGTCCTACCAGGTGCTGGCGGACAGCCCGGCGACGGCGTCCCTCGAGATCGTCAAGGCCAACGCGAGCCTGGTCAACGAGAAGGCGGCGACGTTGACGTTCAATCTCGGCTCGGGGCTCGACCTGCAGGCCCACCGCATCCAGGCCTATGCCACCGGATCGGGATCGCTGGTCTGGTCCGGCGTCATCGGTGACGCCGCCGTCCGGGTGCCGTTCGCGCCGGACGCGTTCGCGTTCGATCCGCTCAACGTGGTCACCCTGGTCCGCGACGGCGACATGATCACCGGTAACCTCCATTACAACGGGGACTGGTACAAGATCCGTCCCCTGCGGTCGGGTGGCCACGCGATCGTGGCGGTGGACTCCAAGGCGATGCCCCCGGATCACCCGGAGGCGTATGCCAGCCTGCCGGTCATCAAAATGCCCGTCCGCCAGACCAAGGCGAACACCGTCATCCGGGTGATGGTGAGCTACACCGCCGCCGCGGCGGCCGCGGCCGGCAACATCAGCAGCCTGATCGACCTCGCCGTCGCCGAGACCAACCAGGGCTACACCAACAGTGGGGTCACCATCACGCTCCAGCTCGCCAGCAAGGCGCAGGTGACCTATACGGAGAGCGGCAGCTTCAGCACCGACCTGAGCCGCTACCGCGGGACCACCGACGGCTTCATGGACAGCATCCACACCACCCGCAACTCGGTGACCGCCGACGTCGCCGCCCTGCTGATCAACAACGCCTCCGCCTGCGGCCTCGCCTCCGGCATCGGCTCGACCGCCTCGACCGCCTTCGTGGCCGTCTACTGGGATTGCGCGACCGGCTACTACTCCTTCGGGCACGAGATCGGGCATCTGCAGTCCGCCCGCCACGATCCCGCCAACGACCCGACCACCACGCCCTATGCGTGGGGGCACGGCTACCAGTACACCGGCAGCCCGAAGTGGCGCACGATCATGGCCTACGACTGCTCGGGCGGCTGCCCCCGCCTGAACTATTGGTCGAACCCGAACAATCTCTACAACGGCCATCCCATGGGCACCACCACCAAGAACCACAACGCCCGCGTGCTGAACGACACGCGCGCCACGGTCGCCGCCTTCCGGTAAGGCGCGCGGCATCCTTTTCAGGCAGGACAGTCTTCAGGCAGGACAAGACGGGGGCTTCGACCCCCGTTTTCTTCATTGAAGCCACAGGGCCGCCACCATGACCAGGCCGATGAGGGCGTAGAGCGCGCGGTACCGTGCTTGCAGGCGATGGATGCTCGCGTAGGTGAGACCTTCGGCCAGGGTCTTGAGCGACCAGCGCAGGTGAATGGGGTAGAGGGCGGCGAGGACTGCCAGGGGATGGGGGAGGATGCCCTGGAGCGCCAGGAGGAGAAGGAGGGCGTGGGCCAGGGTGAAGAGGGCCAGGCTGGCGGCGAAGGCGCGGCGCGGGCCGAAGATCACCGCGTTGGTCCGGATGGCGTTGAGAACGTCCCCCTGGTGGTCGCGGACCTCCTGGGTCAGATGGCCGGCGGCGAAGGTCAGGGCGAAGAAGGTGCCGATGGCGAGGCCGCGACGGTCGATGACGTTCCCCAGCGAGTAGCCGAGGAGGAAATGGAGGACGCCGCCGGCCAGGTGGACCGCCGAGTTGAGGAGCGGTCTGCCTTTCCAATTGAAGTGGGGCAGGGAGTAGAGGGCGCTCAGGGTGGCGATGGCCAGTGACAGGCAGAGGGCGCTCGGGCCGAGGCGGCTGAAGAGAAGGAGACTCAGGGCCAGCAGGCCGGCGGCCAGACCGCCGATCTCCTTGCGGCTCGCACCTCGGGCGGTGAAGACGCCGGCGGCCTTGTTGGGGTCGGCGAGGTCGGTGGTCAGGCCGGACCAGTCGTTGAGGATGAAGACGTGCGCCATCAGGCAGACGTTGGCGAGGGTGAGGATCGCCAGCGGCCCGACGTTCTCCAGGGCCGGATGGCGGATCGCGAAGGCGGCACCGAGCAGGGGCGGGCCCTGGAGAACCAGGATCTCTGGCAGGCGCAGGCAGGACAGGTAGCGGCGAAGGCGCTTGCCGAGGCGGCCTGCGGTCGAGGTGGCGGCCGGTACGGCGGGCGCGGCGGCCGCGAATAGCGATGAAGTTTTAGCCGTTCGAATGGGATTGCCGGAGGTGCGCATGGATGTAAGCAAGCCTTAGCCAGAGCGCGTAGCCGACGTCTTCCGACCAGTAGTACCTGGGGACCGTCGCGGTTAGATCGTTGTGGTAGAGGAGCGGCGGATTGTTTCGCAACAGGGCGAAGTCGTCTTTGGCAAGCTGGCGCAGCACCGCCTGGATCTCTCCAGCGTCGGCCGGCGCGCGGCCCAGCAGCCGGACGGCGGACACCCAGATCTCCTGGCCTGGCACCGATGTCCGCAGCCGTGACTCGGGCAGCTCCAACTCGCAGCCGGCGCGCTGGAGGTCGGTCCGGCGCAGGATCGGGATCAGCGGCGCCATTCGGTAGTAGACCCAGACCCGGTCCTGGTCGACGACCGGGCGGAGAGCAGCGCAGAGCGCGCGGCCGGCGGGCGGCCGCTCCTTGGCCAGCAGCAGCAGCAGGTGCATCTGGATGGTTAGGTCGGCAGGGTTCGGATCGCCGCCCGGGTCGAGGCACTGGTAGGCCTCACGCGGCGCGAGCCAGGTGCGGTAGAGCCCCTCGCCGGTGCGATATTGGTCGACGGTCGCCAGGGCGGCCGGCAGCCGCCGGCGGTCGGGGTCGGGAGCGACCCTCCAGACGAGCGCCGTGTCGTCGGTATCGGGCGTGATGGCGCACCCCAGGGTGCCGATGCCGGGAGCGTCCGGCAGGCCGTGGTAGCGCACCAGTCCGCCGGCCTCGATCTGGCGGGTCAGGTGCTGACGGGCGCGCCGCAGGCTGTCGCCGAGATCGCCGGTGGCCGCCAGCGGATCGAGCAGGTCGAGCAGGAGAGCGGTGAGGAAGGTGTTCATCTCCGGGCGCGGCTCCTGGAAGCGCGCCGCGCTCGTGTAGGCGGTGAGCCAGTAGCCCGGCCCCTGCTGGTGCGCGCGAAGCCGCGCCGCCGCCGTCCTGAACGCGTCGTCGAGGTCCTCGCTGGCGGCCGGTGCCTTCCGCACGGTCAGCGTGCGCTTTGCCAGGTAATATCCCTCTCCTTTTTCGGAGGCCGTGGCGAAGACGGTCAGGTGATGCTCGCCGGGAGCGAGGCCGGCCGTGCTGAGCGGGATGCGCCAGCCGGCGGGGCTCGCCTCGCGCAGCACACCGCGGACGTCGGGCCGGTCGAAGAAGGTACGGGAGCCGACGGTCCGCCGGCCGTCGATGGCGACCGCCACCTGCCAGGGCGTCGCGTGGCCGGCCAGCGCCCAGCCGGTGGCTACGATCTTCTGGCCGGCGGTGACAGCGGAAACCGCGTGGCCGCCGGTCTCGATGGCGTCAGTCTCGATGGCGTCAATGCTGCCGCGCATCTCGATCATCAGCTCCGCCGGCGCGAGGCCCTGCCGCAAGGAAGCGACGAACGGCGCGTTCCGCCAGTCCCACGCGGCCCGCATCTGGTGGGGACCGCTGGCGACGGCGAAGATCGCGTTGTCGGTCGCGCCGGTATACCAAAAGGCGCCGATGGCCTCGATGGCGACCGCGGCGCCGACCGCGAGCAGGAAGCACGTCCGGCCGAGGCCGCGCAGCGCGGCGACCACCGGCGCCAGCATCCAGAGGAGCAGCGGCAGGAGGTCGGTCATGTAGCGCGGGCCCCAGGAGATGCCGGCTCGCCAGTCGGTCTTGGCGTAGAGCAGGACCTGGAGGACGACGCCGGCGCTGATCGCCAGGGTGAGGCCGCGCTCGCCGCGGTCGCGCGGCGGGTGCCGCCAGGCCAGGACGAGGAAGAGCAGGAAGGGTGAGAAGACGAACAGCCCCCGCGTCGGGCTGAACAGCAATCCGCCGAGGCCGGACAGCAGGTCGTGCTGGAGGAATTTGGCCTTGCCCACCCGCCCATAAGCGCCGGCGAAGTGCTCGGCCACGCCGAGGTTGTAGAGCAGCACCAGGCCCATCGGCAGCGCCGCCGCCGCGGCGAGCAGCGCCACCCGGCGCCGGCCGGCCCAGAACAGTCCGTAAGCGCCCAGCGCCGCCGCGAGGATGAGATCCGGAGGACGGTTGCCGGCGATGAGCCCGCACAGCAACCCCGCCGCGAGCGCCCGCGGCGCGGTGCACGGCCCGGTGAGCAGCAGCAGGGCGCCGATCACCAGGAGCTCGGCCATCCCGTGCTGCCACAGAGCCTGGCTGCCGATCACCCAGGTGGTGGTACCGAAGGCATACGCCAGGGTGAGCAGCAAGGCGATCGGCGCCGCCGCCCGGCGCCGCAGCAGCAGGTAGAGGAGCGACGCGGAAAGCGCTGCCACGAGCGAGGCGGAAAGCTTCTCCATGACTCTCGCGACGTGGTCCAGCCGCCCCTCCGTCCAGCCCCACAGGCGCAGGGTACCGACCGCGGGGAGGTAGAGCGGCGCGATGAGCACCGGCAGCACCACGGGATACAGCGAGATGGTGTGGCCGCTTGGCACACGCATCATCCAGTACGCCTCACCGCCTCGCCCCTGAGCGGCGAGCGTCGCGATCGGATCGAGGAAGATGCTGTGGTGCTGCCAGATCGCGAACGGCAGGTAGCGCGCCGGGTAGGTGTCGCCGGAGCTGATCGCCCGCAGGTTGGCGTTGTAGACCAGCAGGCAGCAGAGCCCGATGAGCAGGCTTGTCCACAGCTCGCGCCGACCGTGCAAGAGACGGGTCATGGTTTCACGCTCACTTGCACTGGTTTCCTGCTGGGCCTTCTCCACTACGAGGTTGATGGGATGCCGGAGGCTACCACAAGCTGAGGCGGGTTTCCCTCTGATACCCTCTCCGCGTGCTGCGCGAGATCCACGTCCGCAACCTGGCCGTTCTGGCCGAAGCCGCCGTCGAGTTCGGGGCGGGGTTCAACGTGCTTTCGGGAGAGACCGGGGCCGGCAAGTCGATCGTCGTCGATTCGCTCTCGCTGCTCGCGGGGGCGCGGGCCAGCACCGAGATGGTGCGCACCGGGGCCGAGGCGCTGACGGTCTCCGGGGTCTTCGAGCCCGAGG
>JBDSHF010000505.1:0-4399 GCA_039918595.1 Thermoanaerobaculia bacterium | reverse complement strand
GACGATCTACGGCCCGGTCAACCTGGCGCTGGCCAACAACTCCCAGGCGGACGGCACCTTCTCGCGCGAGCTCATGGCCTCGCAGGCCCAGTCCGGCGTGCTGGACGTCGCGGACCCGCAGCATCTGAAATTCATCCTCCACGGCGACCGGCTCGCCCGCCGATGGATGCGCGAGCATCCGGGGGATTTCGCGCGTCTCGTGCTGCGCAAGTGGGAGCTCTTCTTCTCCGCCTGGAAGCTCGGCTGGACCCAGTGGGACTGGCCGGGAGGACTGAAAGGCGTGCGCCGGCCGGTGGACGTCTTCACGCCGGACTCAGGAGCCGGCTGGGCCTTAGGCCTGCCGCTGGCGCTCCTAGGCCTCGTCTGCGGCCTGGCGACGGCGGGAGGGCCGAGGCGCTGGGCGCTCCTCGTCCTCCTCCTGACCCTTACCGGGATGGTCACCACCGGCCTCTTCTTCGGCTACGTCCGCCAGGGGCTCCTGCTCCTTCCCTTCTGGCTGACCCTCACCGCCACCGCCCTGGTCTGGATCGGCGAGCGCCTGCGCGGCCTCGCCTCCGGCTTCACCCTGGCGCCGATCGATCCCCCCCGGCGCCTGCTCCAGGTCCTCGCCGGCGTGGCGGCCCTCCTGCTCGTCCTCGAGCTGAGCGGGATGGGCGCCAACCGCAACTACAAGGCGACCGGCACCAACGTCGCCGGGCAGACGTACCTGGATCGGGACCAGCCGGTAATGCTGGAAGTCCTGCCCCGGTAGAAAAGCCGCGCAGGGACATCAGGGACTACAGAGACAGCAGGGCGAAGAAGCCCTGATTTCGTCCCTGCCGTCCCTCTGGTCCATGCGGTCCCTCGTTTTCTCCAGGCTTGCTCTTCTGACCTTTAGGCTTCTTCCGGGCTACCATCAATCCATAGCGATTTCCGATTGCCTTAGGGATCGCCGGCCGCTCCGCTGTGGGGAGGCTTGGCCCGAGGTCGGAGTTACGGCGGCGTTGAGAACTTGCGTCTGCGCGATTTCCGTAACCTCCACCCACCGCTATCGCAACACCGTATCCGTAGAGACGACACAGCCCGTCCACGACACCCTGCGAAGGCCACGGGGACGGCGGGTCGTCTCCGCAGCGGCGATGCCGGCGCGAATCCTCACCGACCCTCGACGTCACGAATCCGACGAGATGTGTATAAGGGATGGACGCAATCCCCAAGTGGACCAGGTTCCAAGACCTCATGAGCCCTGAGGCATGTTAAAATACCAGCCGAAGCTACTGAGTTCGATCCAGCGCACGAAGGCTCTTCCGCGACCGCTGGTGTAGAGGGAGCAGCGCCGGAGAAACGACGGGCCCAAAGCAAGGCACTTGCAGCCATGGAACGCACTAACCCGGACAACCCAACAGCCGGGTCGAGAAATCGGCCTACAGAAAGGCTTGAGCTGTATGCGGGGAAACTCGCACGTACGGTTTTTAGAGGAGCTGGAGGCTAGTAAGAGCCCTTTTGGCCTACTCGGCGGCCGCACAACGAGACCCCGAAGCCCCATGCAAGCTGATCCTTCCTCCGCCATCTCAGCCATCGAAACTTCGATTCGCGAAGCCGAACGATCCTGCGATAGGTACTACAGGGAATCTCACGACGAAGACGACCTCGACAGCAGCAAGTACTATGTCGAGCGAGCCTTCGTCGAACTGTTGGTCCTGACGGATCGTCTCCAACTGATGGCAACCTACCGGATGATCACCGAAGCGTTCGAGAAAGCGCAGAGTGATGGCTTTGGCAAGACCGAGAGTTACGATGGCGAGGTCTATCTTCACTGGGCAGGTCGCGTCCGTCTGTTCACCGACGCCATCGCGTCGGCTCACGGTCTGGCCAAGACCGCAGCCTCTGAGCTTCTTGACCTCAAGGCGATGTTGAGGCGAGCCGTCTACGTGATTTGCGATACGTCTCTCTACGGAGTGACACCGCGCAATGAGGCAGATGTTCATGCTCGTCTTGAGGGCATCATCAAGTGCTACTACCCCGATCTGAAGAGCAAGCCCCTTCTTACCAAGCCGATCAAGAACTTCCAGCCCGATTCAGCTATCCCGTCCGCCAAGACTCTCCTCGAGTACAAGTTCATAACTAGCCGGGCTGAGGCGAAGCGGGTATGCGATGAGATCCTGGCCGACGCCAGCGGCTATCGGTCAAGCGAATGGAGGAATCTGCTATTTGTCATCTACGAGGCGTACCGCGTTCTCCCTGAAGAGGAATGGCAAGAATTGCTCAGCGCCTGCCAGCTGCATGAAGGGTTCGACGCAATCGTTCTTTCGGGGGTCGCACCGGTAAGTGCGGCCTAACCCTTCTCTCGAGCGGACATCCGACAGCCAGCTTCGCTGTCTGTCGGCTGCCGCTCATGTCAAACTTAGACGATGCGATGACCAAGAGCGACCTGATATACGCTCAGGAGGGACTACGAATGCGCAAGCTCTTGATTGTGGCTATCGGTGTCGCAGCGATTGTCGGGTGCGCGACCGTGCCGACGACTCCGGCAGCTACGCCCCATGTTGGGGAGTCTCCAGTGGTTAGTAACACCGTTCAGCGCTCTGTCGGCGAGACAATCTACGAGCGCTACAACTACAGTCAACTCTCCGGCGCACGCCTGACCAGCGCGGGCAAATTTGACGAGTTGGCAATCCACTGGACCGTCCAGGCCGGCGATTTTCTGCCCGCCTTCTCAGACTCTACAGGTAGCTTCTATTGCACCGCTGATTCGATCCTCCACATTCCCATGAGCACAGATCGCGTCCGCGTTTGCCTGGTGGACCGAAACGGCGACGGCAAATTCGACCAGTGGACGGCTCCTGAAGGTCCATCTGGCGCACGTATTCGCACCTGGATTGCCTTGAATCCGCCACTATCCTTCACGCTCGCTCAAGGTGATGCCATGTCTGGGGTCGGTCACGGCTATCGCTACGAGTTGCTCTATGAGGGCATCTCGGGCAATGTCGTTGCCATCCTCTACCGTGAGTACGTGAACGACTTGGCGCGACCAGCATTCCAGCAGGACCTCCACTACACGCTGGAGGCCTCGGGGCCGACCGAAGTCTCTTTTCGTGGGGCGCGTATCCGGATCTATTCAGCTGACAACAACGCCCTCAAATATGAACTCCTGTCCGGGCTCCGTGAATGACCGCTCGTGGCGCATCGTCTAACCTCTCGTTGCAGCCGACAATACCCGGGCGTTCGCCCGGGGTATTGCCGCTGAACTCATACTCCGTTATCCCGCCTGTGCGAAGCACAGTAAAGCAGCGTCGGATGGTACAGATTTTGCTGCCCATTGACGCGGAAATGTCGACCGAGCCAATACCCTTCGACTGCGAGCACATCGTTGACTCCGGCCTCGGGTGGCTCATCTCGGTGGAGAAGGGACATGATGAATCCAGCAAAGAACACGATTTGCCTTTGGTACGATGGCGACGCCGAGGACGCGGCGCGGTTTTACGCCAAGACCTTTCCCGAATCGTCCGTCGGCGCAGTGCACCGCGCGCCAGGAGACTTTCCGTCGGGGAAGAAAGGGGACGTGTTGACCGTCGAGTTTACCGTGATGGGCATTCCGTGCCTCGGGCTCAACGGCGGACCTGAGTTCAAGCACAACGAAGCGTTCTCGTTTCAGGTCGCAACCGTTGACCAAGCCGAAACGGATCGCTACTGGGACGCGATCGTCGGCAACGGCGGCGAGGAGAGCGCGTGCGGCTGGTGCAAGGACAAATGGGGATTGTCCTGGCAGATTACGCCGATCGCCCTGACGGAAGCGGTCACCGATCCCGATCCCGCTGTCGCCAAGCGCGCGTTCGATGCGATGATGCAAATGAAAAAGATCGACATCGCCACAATCGAAGCGGCGCGCCGCGGTTGAGGTTGCATCTTTGACTGCCCACAGGCGCTGCCATTCGCGCACGACCCACGAGATGACTCACAAGAATTCCGGCCTTGGACTCGGGTTAGAAGCCCAAGCTGTGCGTCTTGTCGACTCCGATCCCAGGTGGCCGACACTCTTCGTGGTCGAAGCTGAGCGGATTGCCAAAGCGCTCGGCCCCTTGGCTCTGGCGATCGAACACTACGGCAGTACAAGTGTGCCCGGACTCATTGCGAAACCGATCCTGGATGTACTCGTCGGGACAGGTCAACCTGGAGATGCTGGTCCGCTCACCGCTCAGCTCGAACCCCTCGGCTACGAATACGCGCACTGGGCTGGCGTACCCGGTCACCTGGTCTTTGGGCGCGGACAACCGCGAACGCATTTGCTGCACGTTGTCCGTTTCGATAGTGCAGAATGGCACCAGGCGCTCCGGTTTCGTGACCGCCTGCGATCTGATGCGAAACTCCGGGACGCGTACTCCGCTCTGAAGCGAGAACTTGCCGCCCGATATCCGAGCGA
>JBDSHF010000504.1:0-5959 GCA_039918595.1 Thermoanaerobaculia bacterium | reverse complement strand
GCGGCCTGGCTCTCCCACGTCAACATCTTCGAGAAGATGTTCGCCCCCATGAAGGATGCCCGGTTCGCCGCCGCGGGGGCCGCCGACTGGGTGGGGACGGTGGACCCGGTGCTGGCGGTCGACCATGGCGGCGACTCGGCGGCGTATCCGGTCCGCCAACTGGCCTATCACCACATCGTCCAGGACGTCGTCGGCGGGGTTCCCGTCGCCGTCACCTACTGAACGCTCTGTCACACCGGTCTGGTGTGGAGAGCGGAGATCGACGGGCGGAGGCTGCGCTTCCACCTTTCAGGCATCAACAACCAGAACTTCCTGATGACGGACGAGCAGACGGGGTCCTGGTGGCAGCAGGCGTCGGGCGAGGCGGTCTTCGGGCCGCTGAAGGGGCGGCGGCTCGATCTCGTCTCGTATGAGGAGATCGGGTTCGCGGGCTGGCGGCGTGAGCACCCGGGCGGCCGGGTGCTGCGGCCGGCCGACGGCGCCCCCTGGGAGGAGTTCTCAAAGGACTGGGAAGCGCAGACTGCCAAGCTGCCGGTGACGACCCCGGCGCGGGCGGGGGACGCGCTGAAGCCCCGCGACGTGGTGGTGGGGGTCCGCCTGCTGGGGATGGCGCGGGCCTATCCGCTGGCGGCGCTGCAGCGGCAGAGCCCGGTGCAGGACGCGGTCGGGGGCGTCCCCATCCTCCTGGTCGTCGGCGAGGACGGCCGGTCGGTGCGGGCGTTCGAGCGGACGCTCGACGGCCGCGAGATGAGCTTCTTCGCCAAGCCGGGCACCCCGTTGCGCCTGGTGGACGCCGAGACGGGGAGCGAGTGGAGCTTCGCCGGCGAGGCGGCGGCCGGCCCGCTGGCTGGGAAGAAGCTGGGGAAGGTGTTCGTTCTAAAGGATTACTGGTTTGACTGGAGGGGGTACAATCCAGAGACGACGGTCTACACGCTCACCCCACGCTGAGGAGGTTTCGAGATTCGAGAGTCATTCCCCACCGCGCTGCTGACCGGCTTCGACGGCGAGACGGTCGAGGCCTGTCTGCGCCAACTGGGGGCCGAGCTGCATCTGCACGTGGCCGGTTCCGAGGCGGAGGCCCTGCGCCTGCTGGCGGCGCAGCCGGTCGCCGTGCTGGCCCTGGGGGGCGCCGTCGCCGGCGAGCGGGCCCTGCGGCTGCTCGCGGAGGCCGAGTCGACCCCCGGCGCGGAGACCCGAATCAACCTGGTGCTCGGCGCCGGCCCCGATCCCACCCTGTTCCAGGACCTGATCGACCGCGACCGCGTCTTCTACCTGAGCCAGGAGCCGGTGCCGGCGGCCGATCTGATCGCCCTGCTGCGCAGCGGCGCCGAGCGCTGGCGGGCGGCCATCCAGCGCGGGGACGGAGAGGAGCGGCGGCGGGCCCTCTTCGCCCGCCGGCTGCTGGCGGCGACGCAGTCGATCTCGACGCAGCGCAAGCCGGAAGGGGTGGCGCGGGCCGCCGCCGAGGCGGTGGAGGAGGTGACCGAGGCGGAGCGCGGCTACTGCCTGCTCTACGACCGGGCGACCGAGACCCTCTGGGAGCCCCCCCGCGACGCCGACCTCGAGGAGGAGCGCCGGGAGAGCGCGGCGGTGGGGCTGGTCAGCTTCGTGCTGCGCACCGGCCGGCCGCTGGCGATCGAGCGCATCGGTGCCGATCCGCGCTTCGACCGCGAGGCGGACGATCCCAAGGCCCAGGGGGACGAGCGCTTCGCGGCGATGCCGGTGCTGGGGCCGGACGGCCGCGTGCTCGCCGTGCTCGCCGCCGTCCGCCGGGCCGAGGAGCGGGCGTTCGACGACGAGGATCTCAAGGGGTTCACCCTGCTCGCCGAGCAGGCGGCCCCCACCTTCGCCCAGCTCCAGATCGCAGAAAGCCAGGACGGCCTGCCGGCGGCGGCGCTGTTCCGCGAGGAGGCGGTCGAGCACCACAACGTCGGCATGCGCGGCGAGGGGGACGTGCTGCGGGTCGATCCCGGCTGGATGCGCTGGACCTTTCGCCTGCTGGTCACCGTGCTGGTGGCCGGTTTGCTGTTCACCCTGATCGCGCAGGTGCACGACTACGCGGCGGGGCCGGCGGTGGTGCGCCTGGGTGGCCGGAGCGATCTGACGGCGACCGCCGACGGCACGGTGAGCCAGATCGTGGTGGCGCCGGGGGAGAAGGTGGACGCCGGCCGGCTGCTGGTGCGCTTCTACGGCGCCCACGAGGCGGCCGAGCTGGCGCGCCTCGATCACGAGTTCGAGCTGCAGCTCATCAACCGCCTGCGCGATCCCACGGACGCCGGGGCGCAGTCGGCGCTGCTCACTCTGCGCGCCTCGCGCGAGCTGGCGCGGTCCAACCTCGCCGAGCGCGAGCTGCGGGCGCCGGCGGCGGGGGTGGTGAGCGACATCCGGGTGCGGGTGGGGCAGCACATCGCGCCGGGGCAGTCGCTGCTGTCGATCGGCCGCGGCCAGGAGCGGCCGGTGGTGATCGCCTTCCTGCCCGGCGAGGATCGGCCGCTGCTCAAGCGCGGCATGCCGCTGCGTCTGGAGATCCAGGGCTACCGCTACGCCTACCAGGAGCTGATCATCGATTCCGTGGGTGACGAGGTGGTCGGCCCCGCCGAGGCGCGGCGCTATCTGGGCGACGAGATCGCCGACGCCGTGCAGCTCACCGGGCCGGTGGTGAGGGTCGAGGCGCATCTCAATTCCCCGACCTTCAAAGCGGAGGGGAAGCTGCGCCGCTATCATGACGGCATGCTGGCCAAAGCCGAGGTGCGCACCCGCTCGGAGCGCGTGCTGGTGACGCTGATCCCGGCCCTGAAGGCCTTTTTCGAGACCAGGAGGGGCGCCAGTGCCTGAGACGCCCGAAACGGCTACGGCGACCGACAAGAACGGGACGATGGCTCCGGAGGGGGGGCTCCACGAGCGCTTTCCGGCGCTCGACAAGCTCGCCTTCGCCGGCCGCCGCCAGCGCGTGCCGTTTATCCAGCAGAACACCGCCAGCGACTGCGGCGCCGCCAGCCTGACCATGGTGCTGGCCTACCACGGCAAGCACCTGCGGCTCGACGACGTGCGCAAAATCACCGGCTTCGGGCGCGACGGCGCCGACGCCCTGGCGATCCTCTCCGCCGCCCGCGTGTTCGGCCTGCGGGGGCGCGGGGTGAAGGTCGACGAGGTCGACGATCTCCGCTTCCTGCCGGCGGGCTCGATCCTGCACTGGCAGTTCAACCACTTCCTGGTCTTCGAGCGGCTGACGGCGGACGGCGCCGAGCTGGTCGATCCGGCCGGCGGCCGCCGGCGCGTCGGCCGCGATGAGCTGGGGCGCTCCTTCACCGGCGTCGCCCTCACCTTCGAGCCGGGCGAGGACTTCGAGCCGCAGGAGGGGGAGCCGCGCAAGTGGGACCGCTTCCTCAAGCTGCTGCGCTCGCATTCGGCGGTCCTCAAGCGGATCGTCGTCACCTCCGGGATGGTGCAGCTCTTCGCGCTCGCGGTGCCGCTGCTGATCGGCTCGCTGGTCGACCGGGTGATCCCGCGCGGCGACCTCCAACTGCTCTGGGTGCTGGCGGGGGGGCTGGCGGCGATCGTCGGCTTCAGCTTCCTGTCGTCGCTGCTGCGCTCGTTCCTGCTGCTCTACATGCGCACCCATCTCGACGCGCGGATGACCCTCGACTTTCTCGACCATCTGGTCGATCTCCCCTACGCGTTTTTCCAGCAGCGCTCGGCCGGCGACCTGATCATGCGCATGGGCAGCAACGCCACGGTGCGCGAGATCCTCACCTCGGGAGCCCTCTCCGGGGTGCTCGACGGCCTGATGGTGACGCTCTACCTGGTTCTGCTGCTGGTGGCGAGCCCGACCATGGGGCTGCTGGTGGTGGTGCTGGGGGCCTTCCGGGTCGCCCTCTTCCTGTTCACCCGCAAGAAGACGAAGGACCTGATGTCGCGCTCGCTGCAGACCGAGGCGCGGTCGCAGAGCTACCAGGTGAACCTGCTCGCCGGCATCGAGACGCTGAAGGCGGCCGGCGCCGAGCACCGCTCGGTCGAGCAGTGGTCGCACCTCTACGTGGACGTGCTCAACATCTCGCTTGCCCGCGGCCGCTTGCAGGCGTTCGTCGACTCGACGCTCTCCGCCCTCGGCACCGCCTCGCCGCTGATCGTCCTCGTCTGGGGCGCCGTCCAGGTGCTCCAGGGGCATCTCACGCTGGGCACCATGCTGGCCATGAACGCGCTGGCGGCCGGCTTCCTGACGCCGCTCTCGACGCTGATCACCAACGCCTTCCAGTTCCAGCTCCTCGGCAGCTACATGGACCGTCTGGAGGACGTGCTGGAGACCCCGCGCGAGCAGGACCCAACCACGGTCAAGCCGGCGCCGCGCCTGAAAGGCGGGATCCGGCTGGACAACGTCAGCTTCCGCTACGGCCCGCTGTCGCCGCTGGCGGTGCGCGACGTTTCTGTGGACATCCCGCCGGGCCGCTTCGTGGCCCTGGTCGGGCGCTCCGGGGCGGGCAAGTCGACGCTGGCCAGCCTGCTGGTGGGGCTCTATCCGCCGACCGACGGGCGGATCCTCTTCGACGGCATCGATCTCGCGGAGCTGGAGCTGCGCTCGGTGCGCCGCCAGGTCGGGGTGGTGCCCCAGCATCCGTACCTCTTCGGCTCCAGCATCCGGGGCAACATCAGCCTCTCGGACCCCTCGCTGCCGCTGTCGCGGGCGGTGGAGGCGGCGAAGCTCGCCCACATCCACGACGACGTCGTGGTGATGCCGATGGCGTACGAGACGATCCTGGCCGACGGCGGCGCCTCGCTCTCGGGCGGTCAGCGCCAGCGGCTGGCGCTCGCCCGCGCGCTGGTCCACCGGCCGGCGATCCTGCTGCTCGACGAGGCGACGAGCGCGCTCGACACCCGCACCGAGCGCGAGATCCAGCAGGAGCTCGAGGGGCTGCGCACCACTCGCATCGTCATCGCCCACCGCCTGAGCACCATCCGTCACGCCGACCTGATCCTGGTGATGGACGACGGCCGCCTCGTCGAGCAGGGGCGGCACGAGGAGCTCATCGCCCTGGGGGGCGTCTACGCCAGCCTGGTGGCGGCGCAGATGGAGAAGGAGAAGATGCAGGCGGCGGGGGTGTAGGGGGCCTCTCATCACCCCGGCCCTCTTCTCCCCTCGCACTCCCCCGACCGGGAGCCACCTCGCGCCGGATCTGCTGTCGCCGATCCTGGCGGGAGGACGTGGAGGAGGGACGGCGTCGCTCCAACCGGCGCAGTCGTGTATGCTTGCAGAAACGCTGAAAGCGAAACCGGGGAACTACGCGAAGAGTCTGGGCCCCCTCGCGGAGGACATCGGCCCACAAGCAGCCGCATACACAGAGCGTGGAGCGGTGCTGGCGCCTCTGCCGGTCGCATGGCCGCGGAAAACGGGCCGGGACGGCGACAGCTCTTGCTCAGCAGAAGCAGACCTGGGCTGGGTAAGGGCCTGCGGGTGTGCGCCTCAAAACTGGGTCATCCCACGGAGGCGGTTCTCTGGACAACTGGCGGTTTCAAAGCTTGCGGCTGGCTAAGCGGAGCGTATGGCTGCACCAGTCCTGAAGGAGAGAGGGAATGAGAGCTGTAGCTATCTGGACGACTTTCCTGCTTGTGGGGACGGCAGTCTTCGCCGCCGGGCCCTCGCGCGAGGAGCGCCGGCTTGACCCCGCGTTGAAGCTGCTGTTACGCGCTCAGGCACCTGCTGGAACTGAGAAAAACGCCGTGCCGTCGCCGATCAGCCATCAAGATGCGGCTGAGATCAGTCGACGCCTGGGCGCCTCCGCATCATCGCCGTCCTCCCTTCTCCTGGTCGTGCGCTTCACAGGAGACGAGCGCGAACTCGCCGAAGCGGGATTCGACGTCCAGACCCAGATTGGCAACGTGTTCACCGGCACGATCGACGCCGACCGTCTGGGGGATCTGGCGAATCTTGCCGGTGTCGTTTTCATCGAGCCCAGCCGGCCCT
>JBDSHF010000503.1:0-7511 GCA_039918595.1 Thermoanaerobaculia bacterium | reverse complement strand
CGACCCGGCCGGCCCCCTCCGTGCCAGGGATCCAGGGTAGATCGAACGCGGGATAAACGCCCCGCCGCCGCTCGGTGTCCGAGAAGTTCACCCCCACGGCATGAAGCCGCACGAGCACCTGCCCGGGACCGGGCTCGGGCACCGGCGCCTCGCTCAGCTCCAGGACCTCGGGCGGGCCCAGCCGCTGGACGACGATGGCGCGCATTCTGTTCTTCATGCTCTCGGTTTTCTGGTTTCTCTTATCACTCGTCTACACCCGCCCTTCCGGGTTTTGCAAGGTTTTCGCGAACAACTCCGTCAGCTTCTGGAACGCGCGTTCGGCCTGGGGCTCGTCGTAGGCCGTGCTGTCCGGCACCGTCCAGCCGTGAAGCGCGCCCTCATAGACCTTGCTTTCGTATCGACCCTTCCAGGCCTCGAGCGCCCGATCGAGCTTTTCGATCGCCGCTGCCGGCATGCCGCGGTCCTGCGTCGCGTGCCCGAAGTAGAGCCGGGCCTGGATACGCGGCAGGAGGAGATGCGGGCTGGTGGGAGCGTCGGTGGCGAGCCCGCCGCCGTGGAAGGAGGCGGCCGCGGCGATCCGGTCCGGCTGTGCCGCCGCGATCCGTAGCGCCAGTCCTCCCGCGAAGCAGAAACCGACGACGCCCATCCCACCCTCCCCCACCGAATCCTGGGCGGCGAGGAAGTCGACGTAGGCCGCGGCATCGCGCTCCACCGAATCCGGCGGCAGCGACGCCCTGAGCTCCCCCAGCCGTCTCTGCACCCCCTCGTCCTCGAAACCCGGCGAGAGGTCGATCACCGGCGGCTCTCCCGTCCGGTAGAAGATGTTGGGCATCAGCACGGTATATCCGGCCCCAGCGAGGCGGCGCGCCATCCCGCGCTGGGAGGGGCGGATGCCGCCGATGTCGGTCAGAAAGATGACGCCGGGCTTGCGGCGGCCGGCATCCTCTACCCGATAGAGAAAAGCGCCGGCGGTTCCATCGGCAGTGCGGATCTCAACCTGTTCTTCGATCATCGTTCCCTCCCCCCTCCTTCGAGCTTCCATCGGCGAACGGAAGCTTGCCTACTTGGTGGTGTCGCACCAGCAGGTCTTCCAGCAGCTATCTTCCACGAGATCGGAGGGGCCGATGCGCCCGACGATCTTCTCGAGCTGGTTCTCGGTCAGCACGCGCAAAGTCTCCTTGTTGAGGGTGAGCTTCCTGGCGACTCTCTTGTTCATGACTCTCTCCTCTCCGAATGTTGGAACCGGGGGCTCGCGGGAGCGGGCCACCGGATTGCGTTCGGGAGAGGAACGACGGAGAGCGGGGGAACCCCTCAAGCACCCAACGGGACAGGCAACGCCTAATCAGTGCCGCCGCAGCACTGGGGCAAGGAATCGCTAGGAGCCTCGCCAAGACTGCGAACGCCGAATCGGGTCAGCGTCTGGTCGTCCAGGCGCTCCAGAGTTTCCTTGTTGAGGGTCAGCTTCCTGACTTCCTTTTTCTTCATGGCCGCTTTCCTCCTGGCCCATTGTAAGTCCACATCAGGGTTGCGGCCCTCATAGACGCCCTTCCCCACTTCTGGTAAGAAGCCCGAACCATGCCGGCGCCCTTCTCCCCTCGCGCACAGACCGGGCTCACCGCCCAGGATTTCCTCGTCGGCTGCGTCGCCGAGAACGATCCCCGATTCCTCGGTCAGGCGCTACGGCTCGTGCAGTCGATCCGCTGGTTCGGCGGCGGGATGGCGGACGCGCGGGTGCGGGTCTGTGTGGTGGGAGAGCTCGGCCGGAGCTTCCGGCAGGAATTCGAGCGCTACGGGGCCGAGGTGCGGATCGTCTCTCGCCTCCAACAGCACCACCGCGTCGCCAACCAGCCGCAGCTCTTCCCGGAGGTCTGGGAGACCGACCGCGAGATGCTCCTGCTGCTCGACTGCGACATGGTGGTGGTCCAGGACCCGCTCCCCTGGATGCGCCGCGGCTCGTTCCAGGCCAAGATCGCTCCGCTGCCGACCGTGACGCCCGAGATCCTCGAACGGGTCTTCCACCACTACGGCCTGCCGCTGCCGGCGCGCGAGTACGTCAACAGCTTCGCCGGGACGCCGACGATTCCCTATTGCAACTCGGGAATGATCCTGCTGCCGTCCCATCTGGCGCGCCAGATCCTCCCCGTCTGGCACGACTACAACGCGCGGCTCACCGACGAGCCCGAGCTCCTCCACCCTTGTGAGCGCCAGAGCCACCAGGCGAGCCTGAGCCTCGCCCTGGCCGCCTGTTCCGCCCCTTTCGCGGAGGCGCCGGTCGAGCTCAATTTCCAGCTCAACCTCTCCCAGTTTCCGCCTCCGGAAGGATTCTTCGCCGTCGACCCCGCCATCCTGCACTATTACGACGGCGCCGACCCCGAAGGCTATCTCCTACATACCCCCTATCCGTTCGCCCAGGTACGGATCGAAGCCTTCAACCGGCGGTTGCGCCAGGAAAGGGAGGGGCGGCCCAGACGAGCGCGACCGATCCGGGAGGGAGCTGCCCCGCCGGACGCTCCGGCCGCGCAGGTCGCCGTCCTCGGCATGCACCGTTCCGGGACCTCCGCGCTCACCAATCTCCTCCGACTGTCGGGGCTCTGGGCTGGAGAGGAGGATGACTTTCCGCCTGGGGACGAGCACAACCAGAAAGGCTATTGGGAGCATCGAGGCGTCTGGTCTGTCGACGAGGCGATCCTCCAGACGCTGGGCGCGAGCTGGTCGGAGATCGCGGATCTCGAGCTCTCCCGCCTGGGAGAGGGGGTGCGCGCCCGCTTCGAGGCACGCGCCCGGGAGATCGTCCGGGATCTCGACCGGCATGGCTCCTGGGTGGTCAAGGACCCGCGCCTCTGTCTGCTCTTCCCATTCTGGCGGGAGATCCTGGAGCGCCCGCTCTGCGTCCTGATCTATCGCGAGCCGCTGCCGGTCGCCCGCTCGCTGGCGGCGCGCGACGGACTTCCGATCCCCTACGGGATCGCGCTCTGGGAGAAGTACACCCTGGAGGCGCTGGCGTCCTCCCGCGGCCTGCCCCGAGTCCTGGTCTCCCACCGGGAGATGATGGCCGATCCCGCGGCCACCCTCAGCCGGCTGCATCGAGAGATGGCGCGGCACAGGCCGGAGCTCGCGAGCATTAAGGCTCCTACCGCGGAGGAGATCCGCGCCATCCTGGACCCGGCTCTCGTGCATCATTCGCGCGATCCCTACATCGAGCGGCCTTATCTCACCTTTCCTCAGCTCGAGCTGCTGGACGCGCTGGCCAACGGCACCGCGCTCGATCTCGATCCGATCCCGCCCCTCTCCGCGGGAGCGCGGGACCTGCTCGCCGCCTACCAGAGATCAGAGGCCACGACACGCGGCCTGCGCGATCAGCTCACCGTGCAAACCAACGCGGTGGCGAGCCTGAACGCGCCGGTGGTCTCGGTTGCGGAAAGCGCGGCGGACTTCCAGCGCACCCTCTCCTGGCTCGACGAGCTCGACGCCATCTTCTCCGCCACCCTGGATTCGCGAAGCTGGAAGATCGGCCGCGCCATCACCACCACGGCGGGGCGTCTCCTCGGACGGTCGCGGATCACCGCTGCCGAGCGCCGCGACCGGCTGATGGCAGAGGTCCGGAGCTGGCGGCGGGCGACGCGGAGGGAGTGATCGCGGGGCTTTCGCATCCCGCCGCCTGGGCCGTCGGGCTGAGACGGCTGTAAAGCAGCCGGTAAAGGTGATAGTCCTCCGTGGCCACGATCGCGCCGACCCTGGAGCCGGCCGGGGCCAGCTCTTCCCACGGCGGAAGCTCCGAATTCATGACGAGAACGATGTCCCCAGCCTCTCGCCGGGCCAGCTCGCGGGCGGCGCAACGCACCTCCTGAGGGCTGAGCTCCCGCTGCTCGGGGCCCCAATCCGGATGGGTGACGAAGATGCCCCGCGACGGCGAGTAGAGCGGCCGGCCGAGGGGGAGCGCGACACTTGCCGCCGGCGGCTCGCGAGACCCGAACAACAAGTACCGGTCCAGCCCTTCGCCATGGATCAGCTCCGCGGTCGCGGCGCCGTTCGAGAAGGGGTGGCGGAGATCCATCCAACTGGCGAAGGCCGCCGCGCCACAGTGGACGATCAGAAGGACCAGGAGCGCCCGGGAGCGCCAGGACCGGCGTTCGTCTTGCTGGAAGCCGCCACCCAGCCAGAGAGCCGCCGCGAAGAGGAGCCACAAGTGCCCCTGGTGACGCAGAACGCCGGCGTATTTGACATAGCCGAAGGCAAGGATGCCGGCGGCGCCGAGGCAGAAAGTCGCCAGGGCCACCTTCCGGGGCCAGAGAATAGCGGCGGCCAGTGCCAGCGTCAGCAGTCCCGCCAGCGTTTGCAGACCGGTCCAGGCGTCGAGCAGATTGGTGTTCCAGAAGTGCAGCTCGAGTCGCGGCAGGGGCAGGAAGGCGCGCCAAGGCATCCTCAACACCTGACCGGCCTGTGCCGGATCCCAACCGAAGCGCCACCCCGGCGCGAAGCTGGTGCCGGGCAGTGGGATGAGCTGGATGAGTCCCGCGATGGCGCCGGCCAGCGCCAGGACGAGGCCGGCCGCGGCCGTGGCTCGTGGCAGCGGCGGCAATGGCGGCATCTCGCGGCGGCGCAGCCGGCGGTCGAGCAGCCATCCGCAGGCGATCGCGAGGGCCAGGATATAGCCGTAGACGGTGGTCTGGCAGAGCAGTCCGAGCGCCGCCCCCAGGGCGATCAACGCGAACACCGGCCGGCGGCTGCACGCCGCGGCGCAGGCCAGCCAGACGAGGATGGCTCCGGCGGCGTAGTGGCGGCTGATCACCGCATACTCGTAGAACGGGAAGTAGCCGAGCGTGAAGAGCGCGCGCTCCCGGCGGCCGAGCGGTGCCCAGCGGGCAAAAACGAAGGCCGCGCCACCGGCCAGGACAAGGTGCACGAGCTGCATCGTCCGCGGCGACGTCGACACCTGCCGCGCCAGGAAGCAGAGCAGGGGAAAGAGGTACCCCTGGCCGCTCCTGGCCAGCGGCGTGAACAGATCGTTGACGGAGCGGCTCTCCTGGACCACCAGCCATAGCCAGGACTCGTCCCGCCAGAGCTCGTGCAGGAGAAGGCGCGGCACGGTCAGAAGCACGAAGGCCCCGGCCATGAGCACCGCGAAGCGCAGGCGCCCGGCGTCAGACTCCTGGCTCATCCAGCCCGTTCTCGGGTCGGCTCGGTGATCGACTCGTGCGTGCATGGCGGCGGCTCGATTATGCTCCAGGGCATGGATCTCTCCAAGCGCGACGACCGGCTCCACGAGGACGAGATCGCCTACCTGATTTGCGTCGAAGCGAACCGGCTCGAGCCGCAGGCCCGCCTCCTCTGCGAGAGCATCCGGACGTTCGGCGGACGATACCGGAAAGCTCCGATCCTCGCCGTCTCGCCCCGGCCCCATCTCGCGCTCGGCCCCGAAGCCAGGGCGCATCTCGCCAAGCTCGGAGTGACGTACGCCGTGGAGCCCCTGAACGAGACCGGCAGCCCCTATGGCACGATCAACCGCATCGTGGCCGGCGCCTGGGCGGAGACTTTTTCCCCACGCCCCTACCTCGTCCTGCTCGATACGGATACCGTCCTGGTCGGCGAGCCAGATTTCCTGCGCGCGGATGTGGGGGTCCGGCCGGTGGACGTAAAAGGCTCGGCGTCGAGCGGAGCCGGCGATCCACAGGACGCCTATTGGGCCCGCCTGTGCGGGTTCGGCGGCATCGACCTGTCACGATTGCCCATGATTTCCACGACAATCGACAACGTCCCGATCCGGGCCTCGTACAACGGCGGGTTTACCGTAATTCGGCGGGACCTCGGCATCCTCCAAAGGACGCGGGACGTTTTCTTCGCGTCCCTTGCGGAGAACCTGCGCCCTCTGGCCGGCAAGGAATTCGACGTTCTGGCGTCCACCGGCTCCGTCGGACTCGAGGCCAGCGAGTGGTGGGGTTCCAGCCAGGCCGCGCTGAGCGTCGCGATCTGGTCCCGGACCTCCGACGTCCACACCTACGACGAACGATACAATATTCCTCTGCATAACCTGATCGGTCCCGGCCGGTCCTGGCCCATGGGCCCGGGCTTCGCGCCGATTCTGCTTCATTATCATTACCTGGCGGAGGCCCAGTATCAGGAGCAGCTCCGGGAAGTGCTGACCTGGATCGGGTGCTCCTCGGAGGTCCTGGAATGGATCGAAAATCGGCTTTCCTTTTTCAATCCCATCAGGGTGAAGCCGCCGAGGTCCATTCTGGAGAGGCTGACTAGGCTCTGGAAAGACTGACGTTACCGCAAAGCAAAGCAAGGACGTAAAGGACGACAAGGACAGCAAGGACAAGAGCAGACTCGTCCTTGATGTCGTTGTCGTCCTTTACGTCCTTGCCTTTGGTTTTTCCGATCGGCTCAGACGAACATCGGGCAGCGCCCCTTGACCGGCGTCAGGCACATGTTGCTGCAGCCGTCGATACCACAGGGGTAGCAGCAGAGCTGGCCCGCCGGGCACTGGGAGCTGCTGGTGCAGCCGGTCATGAAGGAGGGCGCGGGCGCCAGATCGCTCGGGGTGGTGCTCTGGCCGCCGGACAAGGTCGCCAGGAAGTCGGCGGTGTCCGTGGGGACGGGCGCGGTCGTTACGACGCCGGCGGAGGGAGTGGGCGCCGGCAGCGTCTGGGCCATGCACGGCGTACACGCGAGGAATGCCAGGAGGACGAGAACGGTCGCAAAGATCTTCATACCTACGATCTCCTTGTGTCCAGCCGGCGTGAGGGCCGGCTGCCTATAAAGAGAAGGTGCCTTGCCGCCGCGCTTTCGAGTCGCCCCAGTGTCTGAGCTCACTTCGTGATGCAGGAGCACCGTGCCGCGGAGCGCGGGCAGGAAGGCGTCAGAACCAGAAAGCAGGTCCCTCCGACTCCGCAGGCGTCGCCCGTTATCTTGCCCGTGCAACTGGGGGACGTGCCCTGGCCGGACAGTGGACAGCCGGCGCCGCAGGGGGTGGGACCCGCCTGCAACCAGACCGGGGGCTTCGGGAGCTCGGAGGTGACAGCCTGGCAATCGGCGGCCGGCTTGGCCGGCGGCATCGCACCACCAGCCAGCGGCTCCACGGCCAGGGTGGGGCGGGCGAAGGAGAGCGCGACGGTCAGAAGAAGTCCGGCCCAGACACACTGTTTCGACATTCCGTTCCTCCAGTCAGGTTGAAGAGCATCCTACAAAAGAGCAGGTGCCTGACCGCCGTTCTTTCGAGCTTCCACAATGCTCAGGGCGACGGCCTCCGCCACCCGGATGCCGTCGACGCCGGCGGAGAGGATGCCGCCGGCGTATCCGGCCCCCTCGCCAGCGGGATAGAGGCCTTCCGTGTTGAGGCTCTGGAAGTCTTCCTTCCGCTGGATCCGGATCGGCGAGGAGGTGCGCGTCTCGACGCCGGTCAGCAGGGCGTCCCGCATCGCGAACCCCCGCATCTGCTCGTCGAAGGCGGGGAGCGCCTCGCGGATCGCCGCGATCGCGTAGTCCGGCAGGCTCGAGCTCAGATCCCCCAG
>JBDSHF010000502.1:0-3981 GCA_039918595.1 Thermoanaerobaculia bacterium | reverse complement strand
ACGCCCGCGGTGCTGATCTCCGGCTGCGGGTCGCTCATCATGGCGACGTCGGGACGGCTGAACCGGGCCGTGGACCGGACGCGCGAGATCTCCCGGCGGTTCGCGGAGCTCGCCCAGAACGCGTCCGCCGAGGAGGCGATCGAGCCCGAGCGCAAGATGCTCTTCTCCCAGTTGCACTTCAGCACCAACCGCTCGCGGATGCTGCAGCGGGCCCTGTCGCGTCTCTATTGGGCGCTGGGGCTGTTCGTGGCCACCAGCGTCGCGATCGGGGTGGTGGCGGTCAGCAGCCGCCAGTACGCCTGGATTCCCCTCATGCTCGGCCTCGCCGGGGCGGGGCTCCTGCTCTATGCCAGCATGCTGCTGGTCCGCGAGTCCCGGGTCGCGCTGGAAGCCCTCGACGCGGAGATGGATTTCGTCTGGCAACTGGGCACGAGCCACGCCACCCCGGAGCTGCTGGAGCTGCACCGCCGCCGGCGGTAAGGGAGAGCCATGGTCAAAGTCAATCTCGAAGCGAAGCTGTCCACATTTTCAGAGCATTGGCAGCCGCGGACGGTCGGCCAGTTCAACGGCCATGACCTGATGGTCGCCAAGGTGCGGGGGGAGTTCGTCTGGCACAAGCACGACGACACGGACGACTTCTTCCTGGTCCTCCAGGGCCACCTCACCATCGAGATGCGGGACCGCAACGTCTCGCTCGGGCCGGGCGAGCTGTTCGTCGTGCCCCGAGGGGTCGAGCACCGTCCGGTGGCCCGCGAGGAGGCTCACATCCTGCTCATCGAGCGGGCCGGCACGCCGAACACGGGCGACCCGTCGACCGCCGCGCCGCGCCGGGTCATTTAGACGGCCGGCCGGGATTGCGGGATATCCCGGCCGGCGTCCTGAGTCCGCTAGTGGCCGTCGTGGCCTGTGGTCTTGCCCTTGACCTCGGCGAAGAAGACGTCGACGACGCCGTTCCTGCCGTCGGGCCAGACCGCGAAGGTGCGGTTGCCGGTGGACGCGGAGCCGATGTAGTCACCGAAGTTCGAGAGCGTCAGCGTGCCGGGGAGGCGATAGTTCATCAGGCACCAGTTCGTCGTCTGCGAGGAGACGCGTACCGGGGCGCCGAACGTGTCGCCGCCGTCACGCGACTGCAGCAGGTAGGTGTCGACCAGCGAGCTCGCCGGGCCGCGGCGGCGCGGTCCGCCTCCGATCGGCACGTCGCAGCCGATGACGGCCGGATTCGGGTTGAGCTGGACCTCCTGGCTCTCCATATAGACGATGTCGACGTCGCCGCCCGGCCGGACGCTGACCGTCGGCCAGAAGCGCTTGACCCTGGTGGCCGGAACCTGCGGTCCGAGCGTCTTCGGGGTGCTCCAGGTCACTCCCTGGTCGTCCGAGTACATCAGGAAGATCTGGGTGGAGACCAGGGACTGCACGTTGTTGGGGGTGGTGACCGGCTGGACGGGCTGGTAGAAAGTCACGTAGATGCGCCCCCGGTGATTGCCGGTGGTGGCCACCGCGATCCGCGGCTGGTCGTTCATGCGGCTCTTCGCGTAGCCGACCGGCTGGTTGTTGCGGTTGCCGTTGATGTCGACCAGCCGTTGCGGCGCGTCGAACGTCTGGCCGCCATCGAGGGAGCGGGAGAAGTCGATCGCCGAGAAGTAGGCCGACGGCCGGTCGGTCTGGAAGTTGGGACCGAACTGCCAGATGACGTAGACCTCGCCATTGGGGCCGATCGCCGGTACCGGCGCGACCTGCTCCGGGCCTTCGATGCCGCACAGGGGATCGAGAGGGTCGGTCACCTCGGCGGGGTCGGGGCTCACTACCGCCGGGCCCTGCCAGCTATCGCCGCCGTCGTGGCTGCGAAACACCTCGACCTGTCCCAGGCCGGCGAACGGAATGTTGCAGATGCCGATCGAGTCGATCACCACGACGTAAGCGGCGCCGCTGCCGTTCTTGTCCACGGCGATCGCCGGCCGGGTGAAGCCGGAGTTGGGGCCGGAGGGGTCGAGGGTGTGGGCATCGTCGAAGACGAAGTTGCCGGCGCCGAAGTGGCCGCGGTGGATGCTGGCGCCCAAAGGCCCGCCCGTGGCGCTACGCAGGCGGCTGGCGAAGAAGAAGGTCTCGCCGCCATTCTCCTCCCCGTTGGTATCGATCCAGGGGTGTCCCGCGGTCAGTTTCGTCCCCACCGGAGGAACGGCACCGCCGTCCGTCCAGGTCAGACCGCCGTCCACCGAGAAGCCGAAGCCGGAGAGCCCGGCGGGGCTCTCCGGCGGGCAGGCCTGGTTGGAGGGGGGGCCGCAGAGGCCGCGGAAGTCTTCCCAGCCGGCGAGCAGACGCTGGCCATCCTCGCTGGCTCCCAGGGTGGTCGTGCTGCGGGTCTGGAACCCAAGGGGAAACAGTTGCTGCGGGTCGTTGACCTGAACATTCGGGCCAACCTGAGGACCGTTCGCGGCGAGTGCTGTCGCGGTCATCCCCGCCAGGAGGAGAACGGATGGACACAGAACGGCAACCGAGAATCTTTTCAAACCTACCATGCACATACCTCCAAATAGCCATCGGGCGACGCCGGGATCGACGTCACCAACTTGTAAACCACGTCAAGGTCTCAGTGCCGAGCGAGACTCAGTCCGTGACTTTCAAGGCCATGATGGACATCTATTTGAATGCTGCAATGCACGGGATGTAGAATGCCGGCAAGTCGGCACCCCAGGCGGCAGTGGGTAGCGCTCGTTCGGCGACCCGGTCCCATGGTCGCTTGATTTGTATTTGCTTCTGTGAGGATTCGATGCCCGAACGCAAATTGCTGGTCTTCCTGGCTCTCGCCGTCTTCCTGTGCGCTCCCGCCTTCGCGGAGGAGAGCCTCTTCCGCGACCTTTCTCGCGAGTCTCTCCCGGCCCGTGGCGGCGTCTGGGAGATCCCCCTGCCGCGGCACTTCCGTGCCCTGGAGGTGGACGTCAAGGCTCTCGAGAACCTGCTGGCCAGGGCGCCGGCCGAACGCTCGGCGGCGGCCGCCACGGCGCCGCTCCTGCTCGCCCTCCCCTACCCGGACGGCACGGACAGGCTCTTCCGTGTCGAGGAGTCGCCGATCCTCGAGCCCGAGCTGGCGGCCAGATTCCCCGAGATCCGCACCTTCGTCGCCCAGGGGATCGACGATCCCACGGCCACCGCCCGCCTGAGCCTCACCTCCCTGGGCTTCCACGCCATGGTGCTGTCGGCCGCGGGCACCCTATTCGTCGATCCCTACCGCCGCTGGGACGCGCGGTATGTCCTCTCCTATTTCAAGGATGAGGCGCGCAAGGCGGCCGGGGCAGCCTTCCACTGCGACGTCAAGGAGGAGAGCCCGGAGGAGGAGGACTTCACGCGAGAGGTGCCGCCGGTCCCCCTGGCCGTTTCCACGGGGACTCAGCTCCGCACCTACCGGCTGGCGCTGGCCGCCACGGGGGAGTACTCGGCCGCGGTCTGCGCTCCCAACCCGGCGGCCGTCGCCTGCGCCCTGAACGCCATGGTGGTGACGATGAACCGGGTCGACGGCGTCTACGAGCGCGAGGTGGCGATCCGCATGGTGCTGATCGCCAACGACAACCTGATCGTCTATACCAACGGTGCCACCGACCCCTACAGCAACGGCAACGGCCCCACCATGCTGGGGGAGAATCAGAGCAATATCAACAGCGTGATCGGCTCGGCCAATTACGACATCGGCCACGTCGTCTCGACCGGCGGTGGCGGGGTCGCCAATCTCAACGTCCCGTGCACGAGCAGCAAGGCGCGGGGCGTCACCGGCCAGCCCAATCCGATCGGCGACAGCTTCGACATCGACTACGTGGCCCACGAGATGGGGCACCAGTTCGGAGGCGATCACACCTTCAACGGCACCACCGCCAAATGCAGCGGCAACCGCAGCGGGTCGTTCGCCTATGAACCGGGCAGCGGCACCACGATCATGGCCTATGCCGGCATCTGCGGCGCCGAGGACACTCAGCCGCACAGCGACGACAC
>JBDSHF010000501.1:0-8336 GCA_039918595.1 Thermoanaerobaculia bacterium | reverse complement strand
TACAATGCCCCCGAGAGGCGCGCGCGCTTGTTCGGCAGACCCATCGAAATCATCGAAATCCTCGGCTTCAAGATTCGGATCGACCCGTCCTGGTTCGTGGTCGCCGTTCTCGTGAGCTGGAATTTCGCCTCGATCATCTTCCCGGCCCAGTCCCCGGGCCTCCCCCAGGCCACCTACGGGTGGATGACGGCGGCCTTCGCCGTCGGCTACGTCCTCTCCGTTCTCTTGCACGAGCTGTCGCACGCGTTGGTGGCGCGGACGTACGGCATCGAGATGCGGGGGATCACCCTGTTCTTCTTCGGCGGTTTCGCCGAGATGCCGGGGGAGCCCCCGTCGCCGGAGGCGGAGCTGGTGATCGCGGCGGCGGGGCCGGGGGCGAGCTTCGGCCTCGCGCTCGGGCTCGGCGGCCTCGCTCTCCTCGGCAGCGCCTTCGGCATGGTGGGGCCGGCGGTGATGGTGCTCGGCTGCCTCAGCGCCCTCAACGGCATCCTCACCCTGGTCAACCTCGTCCCCGCCTTCCCGATCGACGGCGGGCGCATCCTGCGGGCCCTCCTCTGGGGGTGGCGGAAGGATCTGCCCTGGGCCACCCGCGTCGCGGCGGGGATCGGCTCCGGCTTCGGCCTGCTGCTGATCGGGCTCGGCGTGGTCGCCATCCTCAACGGCGGCTTCTATCCCGGGTTCATGACGTTCCTGATGGGGCTGTTCGTGCGCAACGCCGCCAACGGCTCCTACCAGCAGCTCCTGCTGCGCCGGGCGCTCGCCGGGGAGCCGGTGTCGCGCTTCATGCACCCCGACCCGGTGACCGTGCCGCGCGCCATCTCCGTGATGGAGCTGGTCCAGAGCTACATCTACCGCTATCACTACAAGATGTTCCCGGTGGTGGACGACTCCGGGCGCCTGCTCGGCTGCGTCACCTCCCGGCAGGTCCGCAACCTCCCCCGCGACGAATGGGACCGCCAGTCGGTCGGCGCGCTGGCCGAGCGCTGCACCCCCGAGAACACGGTGCAGGCCGATACCGACGCCATGGAAGCGCTCGCCCGCATGAGCCGCACCGGCGCCGCCGGCCTGATGGTCGTCGAGGGGGACCGCCTGCTCGGCATCCTCTCGCTCAAGGACCTGCTCCGCTTCTTCTCGGTGAAGATGGAACTCGGGGACACCGGCAAAAGCTGAGCCCCCCACTCCCTCCTCAAGCTAGTTATTTTCTTCCGTAAACTATTGCGCGATCGGTCCCGCCGGTCTAGATTGGTGCCGGAGAGCCCCGGTTCCGCGACTTGATGGAATACTTTTACCGTCTCGACTCGCTCATGGGCTCGCGAAGCACCTCAATAGGCAGAGCCTGAGGAGCGAACGCTTGATACCGACCCGCGACCGCGACACCACCCTGGCATACCCAGAACCCCGGCGGCCCCACCGGTCGCCCGGCGCCGCCGTGAAACGCGCGCTCTTCGGCATCGCGCCGGAGGAGACCTCGTTGGTCCGGCGCGGCTTCCGGGGGGACTTCACCGCCGTGCGCGAGCGCCTGGAGGGAGTGGGGGGCTCGTTCGTCGCCGGCTATCACGCGGCGCTCGAGGAGAGCGCGCCGGAGACCGCCGCGGCGCGCATCGACGCCGAGCTCGACCGCGAGTTCCGCGGTTTCGCCTACGAGGGGGCGGGGATGGCCCTGGCCCTGCTCGACACCTTGACCCCCTGGCGGCGGGACCGCCTCGCCCGCTTCCTCGCCGGTCCAGGGGACGCCCACACCTACATCATCCACGTCGGGGCGGGGTGGGTCCTGGCCCGGCTGCCGCTCTCCCCCGAGCGGCTCCTCGCCCGGCTCGACCCGCTCCTCGGCTGGCTGGCCCTCGACGGCTACGGCTTTCACGAAGGGTTCTTCCACTGGCCGCGGTCGGTGGCGCGCCAGGAGGTGCCGCGCAAGCTCCGCGGCTACGCCCGCCGGGGGTTCGACCAGGGGCTCGGCCGCGGCCTCTGGTTCGTCGACGGCGCCGACGTCCGGCTGCTGCCGCGGACGATCGGCGCCTTTCCCGCCAGCCGCCAGCCGGATCTCTGGGCCGGCCTCGGTCTCGCCGCCGGCTACGCGGGAGGGCGCGGCCGCGCCGATCTCGAAGAGCTGCGGCGGGCGGCCGGGGCGTACGCGCCCGAGCTCGCGCAGGGCACCGTCTTCGCGGCCAAGGCACGCCAGCGGGCCGGCAATATCGTGGCCCCGACGGAGCTCGCCGCGGAGGTGATCTGCGGCCTGAGCGCCGCCGAAGCCGCCGCGGTCTCCGACGCGGCGCTGCCGGGCCTGCCGGCCGACCGCCCCGGCGAGCCGGCGTTCGAGGTCTGGCGACGGCGCATTCAGGATCATTTCAGGAAGGAAAGGGGCTGACACCGATGAACCCTCAGCGGTCCGGTTTTTTCCGCCGCAACGCGACGCGGCTGACGGCGGTGGCGGTGATCGTCGCCCTCTACGGCTTCGCCCGCCAGCCCACGCTGCCGGAGCCCGAGCGGCGGGCCCTCGCCTCCCGCTTCGCCTTCACCCGCGAGCCGCTCGCGGCACCCCCCGGCAACCTCGGCCGCACGGTGCGCGAGGTGCATCCGAGCTTCAAGGACATCCGGTCCTGGATCTCCAGCGTCGGCGCCGGAGTGGCGCTCAACGATCTCGACGGCGACGGGCTGCCGAACGACCTCTGCACGGTCGACCCGCGGGTGGACCTGGCGCTGGTGGAGCCGGCGCCGGGCACCGGCGCCCGCTTTCCCCTGTTCGCCCTCGACGCCGCCCCGCTGCGCTATGACGCGCGGACGATGGCCCCCATGGGGTGCCTCCCCGGCGACTTCAACGAGGACGGCCGGATGGACCTCCTGGTCTACTACTGGGGGCGGACGCCGGTCGTCTTCCTGCGCCGCGCCGGCGCGATGGCCACGGATGCCCTGGCAGCCGCGGCCTTCCGGCCGGTCGAGGTCCTCTCCGGGCAAGCGGCGGGGCAGGAGATCTGGAACACCAACGCGCTGACCAGCGCCGACGTCGACGGCGACGGCCACCTCGACCTGATCGTCGGCAACTATTTCCCGGACGGCATGCGGGTGCTGGACGCCCAGGCGACCGACTCCGCCCACCTGCACCGCTCGATGTCGCGCTCGGAGAACGGCGGCAAGGACCGGCTGCTGCTCGGGGCCGGCGGCACCGCCGGGCCGGAGCCGACCGTCCGCTTCGCCGACGCGCCCGGCGCCTTCGATCCGCAGACCACCTACTCCTGGACGCTGGCGGTGGGCGCCGCGGACCTCGACGGCGACCTGCTGCCCGAGATCTACTTCGGCAACGACTTCGGCAACGACCGCCTGCTGCGCAACCTCTCGACGCCGGGGCACCCGCGCTTCGCCGTGCTCGAGGGGCGGCGGACCTTCACCACCCCGACCTCGAAGATCCTCGGCCACGACTCCTTCAAGGGGATGGGGGTCGACTTCGCCGACATCAACGGCGACGGCACCCCCGACCTCTACGTCAGCAACATCGCGCAGAACTATGCGCTCGAGGAGAGCCACTTCGTCTGGGTGAGCACCGGCGGCCCCAAAACGGCAGGCGCCGGGATGGCCGCCGGAGTGGCCCCCTATCGCGACCGCGGCGAGGATCTCGGCCTGTCGCGCAGCGGCTGGGGGTGGGACGCCCGCTTCGACGATTTCGACGACGACGGCGTGCCCGAGGCGATGCAGGCGATCGGCTTCGTGCGCGGCGAGAAGAACCGCTGGCCGGAGCTGCACGAGCTCGCCATGGGCAACGACAACAACATGCTCTTCCCCGGCGCCTGGCCGCACGTCAAGCCGGGCGACGACCTCTCCGGGCAGCTCCACAACCCCTTCTTCGTACGGGCGAAAGACGGCCGCTACTACGACCTCGCCGCCGAGCTGGGGCTCGACGACAACCACGTGAGCCGCGGGATCGCCATCGCCGACGTCGACGGCGACGGCGCGCTCGACTTCGCCGTCGCCAACCAGTGGGAGCCGTCGGAGTTCTTCCACAACGTCAGCCCGCGCCGGGGGAGCTCGCTGGAGATCGCCCCGCGGCTGCCCACGGCCAACCCGGGAGCCACCGGCAGCCGCCCGGCGGTGGGGGCGCAGGCCACGGTATGGCTCCCCGACGGCCGCCGCCTGACCGGCCAGGTCGACGGCGGCAGCGGCCACTCGGGCAAGCGGGCGCCGGAGCTCCACTTCGGCCTCGGCCGGACCGCCGCCGGCACGCCGCTGCGGGTCGACTTGCGCTGGCGCGACGGCACCGGCCGGGTGCGCGCGGAGACGATCCGCCTCGCTCCCGGACGGCACACGATTCTCCTCGGTGGACCGGCGGCGGCCGCGCCTCCTCCGGCGGTGGCCACCGGGATCTCCAACACGCAACCTGCGGGCACGGGAAAGGCGGGCTGACTCCGATGGCGGAAACAATCGCGGTGAAAAAGGACATGCGGCTGGCGGCGCTCCGGCGTTTCGCCACCGCGATCACGGTCCTCAACATCCTCGGGCACACGGTGCTCGGCTTCGAGCAGTCGCTGGCGCAGCCGGTGATCGCCCTGCTCACCGCCTACGCGGCCGAGATCCTGCTCGAGACCCTGGAGTCGCGCCGGCTCGGCCGCAAGCCCCGCTTCCTCGGCCCCGGCACGGCGTTCGTCGACTTCATGCTCTCGGCCCACATCACCGGCCTGGCGGTCGCGATGCTGCTCTACGCCAACGACCGGCTGCTGCCGGTCGCCTTCGCCGCGGCGGTCGCGATCGGCTCGAAGCACCTGTTCCGCGCCGGCACCAACGGCGCCAGCCGGCACTTCTTCAACCCGTCGAACCTGGGGATCACGGCGACGCTGCTCGCCTTCCCCTGGGTGGGGATCGCCCAGCCCTACATGTTCACCGAGAACCTCAGCGGCGGCTGGGACTGGTTCCTGCCGGCGCTGATCGTCTGCTCGGGCACCTTCCTCAACTCGGTGTTCACCAAGCGGATCCCGCTGATCCTCACCTGGCTCGGCGTCTTCGTCTTGCAGGCCGCGGCGCGCCACTTCCTGTTCGGCAACCTCTTCCTGCCGTCGCTGAACCCGATGACCGGCGTCGCCTTCCTGCTGTTCACCTTCTACATGGTGACCGATCCGGCGACGACGCCGGTGACCCGGCGCGGACAGATCGCCTTCGGCGCCGCGATGGCCACGGCCTACGGCCTCCTGATGTCGTTCCACATCGTCTTCGGCCTGTTCTTCGGCCTCACCCTGGTCTGCGCCGGCCGCGGCGTGATGCTCTACGCCAAGAGCCTGGCGGCGCAGCGAGCCGAGGCCAAGCAACGGATCGACGTCCCCTTCGCGGCGGAGGCCTGAGTTGAGGAATGGGGCCATGGAGGGGATCGCGATCGTCGGGATGGCCTGCCGCTATCCGGACGCGCGCACCCCTGGCGAGCTGTGGGAGAACGTCCTCGCCCGCCGCCGGGCCTTCCGGCGCATCCCGCCGGAGCGCCTGCGGATCGAGGACTATCTCACCGCCGATGCCGCCGATCCCGACGGCCTTTACGCCACCGAGGCGGCGGTGCTGGAAGGGTGGGAGTTCGATCGCGTCCGCTTCCGCGTCGCCGGCCCCACCTTCCGCTCGGCCGACCTCACCCACTGGCTGGCCCTCGAGGTCGCCGCGCAGGCGCTCGCCGACGCCGGCTTCCCCGACGCCGAGGGGCTGCCGCGCGATGCCACCGGCGTGCTGCTCGGCAACTCGCTGACCGGCGAGTTCTCGCGCGCCAACCTGCTGCGCCTGCGCTGGCCCTACGTGCGCCGGACCCTCGCCGGCCAGCTCGCCGCCGAGGGGTGGGACGAGGGGCGGATCGCCGGGTTCCTCGCCCGCATGGAGCCGGACTACAAGGCCCCCTTCCCGGCGCCGATGGAGGAGACGCTCGCCGGCGGGCTCTCGAACACCATCGCCGGCCGGATCTGCAACCATTTCGACCTCCACGGCGGCGGCTACACGCTGGACGGCGCCTGCGCCTCCTCGCTGCTGGCGGTGGCCAACGCCTGCTCGGGGCTCGCCGCCGGCGATCTCGACGCGGCGCTCGCCGGCGGCGTCGACCTCTCGCTCGACCCCTTCGAGCTGGTGGGCTTCGCCCGCACCGGCGCGCTGGCGCCCGGCGAGATGCGGGTCTACGACGCCCATTCGGCCGGCTTCATCCCCGGCGAGGGGTGCGGCTTCGTGGTGCTGATGCGCGAGGGGGACGCCGAGCGGCTCGGCTGCCGGATCTACGCCGTGCTGCGCGGCTGGGGGATCTCCTCGGACGGCCACGGCGGCATCAGCCGTCCCGAGGCCGAGGGGCAGAAGCTCGCGCTGGCCCGCGCCTACCGGCGCGCCGGCTTCGGCATCGAGACCGTCGGCTACTTCGAGGGTCACGGCACCGGCACCGCCGTCGGCGACGCCGCCGAGCTGACCGCCCTGACCACCGCCCGCCGGGAGGCCGCGCCGGACGCGCCCCTGGCGCCGATCGGCTCGATCAAGGGGAACATCGGCCATACCAAGGCGGCGGCCGGGGTCGCCGGGCTGATCAAGGCGACCCTCGCCGTCCACGCGCAGGTGATCCCCCCGGCCACCGGCTGCGAGCGGCCGCACCCCTGGTTCCAGGGCCCGGAGGCGGCGCTGCGCATCTCGGACCGCGGCGAGCCCTGGCCCCCGGGCCAGCCGCTGCGCGCCGCCGTCTCCGCCATGGGCTTCGGCGGCATCAACGCCCACGTGGTGATCGAGGGCGCGCCGGCGCCGAGCCGCCGGTCGCTGCCGGCCCGCGAGCGCGACCTGCTCGCCTCCTGGCAGGACGCCGAGCTGCTGCTGCTCGCCGCCGCCGACACCGAGTCGCTGGCGGTCCGGGCCGAGCGCCTGGCCGAAACCGCAGCGCGCCTGTCGCGGGCCGAGCTGGCCGATCTCGCGGCGGCGCTCCAGCGGGAGCTCGAGGACGGCCCGGCGCGGGCGGCGGTGGTCGCGGGCCGGCCCGCCGAGGCCGCCGAGCGGCTGCGCCTGCTGGCGGCGCGGCTGCGGGGCGGCGACACGGTCCACCTCGACCCGCGGCACGGGATCTTCCTCGGCGCCGGCAACCGCGGCATGCGCGGCCGGCGCATCGGCTTCCTCTTCCCGGGCCAGGGGGCGCCGTCGCATCTCGACGGCGGGCTCCTGCACCGCCGCTTCGAAGACCTCGCGGGCTTTTACGAGGACGCCCTGCTGGTTGACATCCATGCGGCCGGCGTCGAGGACGGCATCGTTGATTCGGTCCATACCGCGGTGGCCCAGCCGGCGATCCTGGCCCATTCGCTGGCCGGCCTGCGGCTGCTCGACCGCCTCGGGCTGCGCGCCGGGGTGGCGGTCGGCCACAGCCTGGGGGAGATCGCGGCCCTCCACTGGGGCGGCGCCCTCGACGCCGGGAGCGCCCTGCGCCTCGCCGCCGAGCGCGGCAAGGCGATGGCCGCGGCGGCCAGCGGCAACCGTGCCGAGGGCGCCATGGCGAGCCTCGCCGCCGATCCCGCCACCGTCGAGGCGCTGCTCGGCCCGGGAGCGGCGATCGCCGCCTACAACTCCCCCCAGCGCACGGTGATCTCCGGCGACCAGGACGCCGTCGAGGCCGCCTCGGAGCGCGCCCGCGCCGCGGGGATCGAGGTGCGGCGGCTGCGGGTCTCGCACGCCTTTCACTCGCCGCACATGGCGGCGGCCGGGCCACGCCTGGCCGCCGAGCTGGCGGCGATCCCGTTCCGGCCGCTCTCCCGGCCGGTCGCCTCGACCGTCCTCGGCTCCCTGCTCGCCCCCGAAACCGACCTGCCGGCCCTGCTGTGCGGCCAGCTCACCTCTCCGGTCCGCTTCACCGCGGCGCTCGCCGCGGCGGACCGCGTCGATCTCTGGATCGAGGTCGGTCCCGGCCGCGCCCTCTCGGAGCTGGCCGGCGAGGTCCTCGCCGCGCCGGCGATCCCGCTCGACGTCGGCGGACCCTCGATCGCCGGGGTGCTGGCGGCGGCGGGCGCGGCGTTCGCGCTGGGCGTGCCGGTGGCCACCGCCGTCCTCTTCGAGGGGCGGTTCACCCGGCCGTTCGACCTCGACCGCCCGCTGAAGTTCCTGGCGAATCCCTGCGAGATGGCGCCGGTGATGGGAGTGCTCCCCCTCCCGGCCTCCCCCCGCGTACGGGGAGAGGAGAAAGACAAGGCAGAGGAGGCGAGGCTGCCGATCAGCCCCTCTCCCCTGTGGGGGGAGGCCGGGAGGGGGCTCCTCCTCACCACTCCGCGGGAGGTGCTGCGCCAGCTCGTCGCCGAGCGCGCCGAGCTCCCGCTCGACTCGGTGCAGGACGGCAGCCACCTGCTCTCCGACCTCCATCTGAACTCGATCTC
>JBDSHF010000500.1:0-8144 GCA_039918595.1 Thermoanaerobaculia bacterium | reverse complement strand
CCGGCGAGTCACGGAAAGAGGGTTTCACGTCATCCGCCGGCTCCGGCGAGCCCCGAAAAACGGATTTCACGCCATCCGCCGGCGGCTCAGCGCCTGGCTAATCCTGCACCAGCGGCTCGATACAGCTCGCGATGTCGTTGGCCGGGCTGTTGACGGTCCGGCTGACGGGGAAAACGTGGAAGCCGTCCACCGCGTGGGGGACCAGGAGCGGCTGGAGCATCGCGGCGTCCTCCATCTTCGGATCCAGCCAGAGATCGAAGTTCTCGGGAGCGACGATGACCGGCATGCGGTCGTGGAGGGGGCGGAGCAGGTCGTTGGCGGCGGTGGTCAGGATGGTGAAGGTCTCGACCGTCTGGCCGCCGTGCTCGGCGTCCTTCCAGGTGGACCAGAGGCCGGCGAAGGCGAACGGTTTGGCGTCCTCGCGGCGGATCAGGAAAGGCTGCTTGAGCTTTCCCTCTTTCTTCCACTCATAGAAGCCATCGGTCGCCACCAGGCAGCGCTTCTTCTTGAAGCTGAAGCGGTAGGCGGGCTTCTCGGCCACGCTCTCGGAGCGGGCGTTGATCATCCGGTTGCCGATGCTCGCCTCCTTGGCCCAGTAGGGGATCAGCCCCCACTTGAGAAGGTCGAGCCGCCGCGGCGCGCCGGGCTCCGGGACACGCACCACCGCCGCCCCCTGCGTAGGCGCCATGTTGTAGCGGGGCGGCAGCAGGGGCAGCTCCGGCAGATCGAAGAGGAGAGCGAGCTCCTCGCCCGAGGAGGTCAGGGTGTAGCGTCCGCACATGCCGTAGATTGTACCCGGAGACTATACTGTCGCCTATGAGCCGCCAGGAGATCCTCGACCGACTCTGCCGGGAGCATCAGGTGCTCGCCGTCTATCTGTTCGGATCGCGCGCCGATGACGGGCTCCGTCTCTTGAACGGAGAAGCGGTGCCGGTAGAGGGCTCGGATCTGGATGTCGGAGTCGTCTTCCGAGACCCTGCGATCGATTTTCATCGGCTTGCGTCCCTGCAGGTGGGCTTCGAAGACTTTTTTACCCCGTTGCGAGTCGATCTTGTTCCCCTCAACCGGGTGGATGCCCTGTTCCAGTTCGCGGCCATCGACGGACACAGGATCGCGGCCACGGATTCCGATGTGGCGGACGATTATGAGCTGCGTGTCATGAGCCGGGCCTCGGAGCTCTTACCGATTCAGCGGCAGCTCGAGATCGAACGGTTCGGGGTGAGCACCACATGACCCAGGGAAACATCAACCTGAAGATCGTTCATGATCGCCTGCAACTGATCGAAGTCTGTCTGCAGGATTTGAGATCTCTGCCAGCCTCTTCGTTTGAGGAGTTCACTGCTGACCGTCGCAACCCCGCCGCCGCTGAATCGATGTTAAGGCGCGCCATCCAATCGCTCTTCGATCTGGTGAGACATCTGGTGGCCAAGGGCTATGGCCGCGGGCTTCTCGAGTACCGGGAGCTGGCTCGTATCGCAAAGGAAAAAGGGCTCATCCAGGATCCTCGATTGGCAGACACCCTGGAGAAGCTCGCCGGCTATCGTAATCGACTGACCCACTTCTACGACGAGGTCACAGACGAGGAGCTGTACGATGTCATTCGCAACAAACTGAGGGATTTAGAAGACATAGCGAGAGAGCTCCAGGAATCAGGATCTCGTCTCAGCGTCGGATGACCGCCCCCGGTGCTCCCCCCACTCCCCGCCCACGCAGGTCGCCGCCACCACTTCCTCGGTGGCGCCGAAGATCACCGATTCCAGCAGGGTTTCCGGCGTCCACCCCGCGATCAGGGGTGAATCGAGGTCGATCGCCGCGAAGTCGGCCCAGAGGCCGGCTTCGATGCGGCCGGCTTCGACGCCGAGCGCCTTGGCTCCTCCGAAGGTTGCCGCTTCCAGCAGGACGGTGGCGACGTTGCCGTCTCCATTTCGCAGAATGCCGCGGTTCTCGGTGGCGAGGCGCTGGACGTACTCCAGCCAGCGCATCTCCTCGATCGGGGAGATGCGGGCGTTGGAGTCGCTCCCCAGGCAGAAGGCGCCGCTTCGGGGGTGCTTCCGCGCGACGGTCGCGATGCCGTCGCCCAGGTTCCCCTCGGTCATCGGGCAGAGGCAGACGGTGCCCCCCGCGGAGAGGAAGCGGTCCATCTCTTCGGCGTCGGTGTGGGTGCAGTGGACGGCGGTGAGGTCGGTCGCCGTGCCGAGGGTCTCCAGCAGCAGCGCCATCGGACGGCGGCCGTAGTAGGCGATGACGTCCTCGATCTCCCGCTCCTGCTCCTCGACGTGGATGTGGAAGGGGAGGTCGCGGCGGCGGGCCTCCTCGTAGATCGCCGCGATGTCGTCGATGCTGCCGGCGCGCAGGCTGTGGACCGAGGCGGCGAGGCTCTCGCGCCGGGGATCGAGCCGCGCGGCCAGGCGGTCCATCTGCTCCCAATAGACGGCTGGGGATGGGGAGCTGAAGCGGCGCTGCGCTCCTTCGAGCGGCTGGCCCACGGCGCCCGTGTGGTAGTAGGACTGGATGAAGGCGACGCGGATGCCGGCCGTGGCCGCGGCGGCGAGCACGACCTCGTCGAAGGCGTAGTCGTGGGCGTCCGGATCGCGATGGTGGACGTAGTGGAACTCGCCCACGGTGGTGATGCCCGCCGCCCGCATCTCGCGGAAGGTCTGGAGGGAGAGGGCCCGCAGCTCGTCGGCGTCCAGCCGTCCGACCAGGGCATACATCGCCTCGCGCCAGGTCCAGAAGTTGCCGGCCCCCGCGGGGAAGGTCTCGCCGCGCCCCCTTAAGCCCCGCTGGAAGGCGTGCGAGTGGGCGCTCACCATGCCGGGCAGCAGGGCGCGGCCGGTCATCCGCCGATCGGGAGTGTGGCCGAGGGCGCCCGTCTTATCGATGCTCGCGATGCGGCCATCCTCGCCGATGGCGATCTGGACGCCGGATTCGAAGCGGTCGCCGGTCCAGGTGAGATCGGCTTCGAGGATGGTCATGCTTCCTCCGCGCAGAAATGATCGATCGTCCGCGCCAGCAAACCCCGGGCGGTGGCGAATTCGTCCTTCGGCAGGAACTCGTTCGGCTTGTGGGCCACCTCGATCGAGCCGGGGCCGAAGATGGCGCAGTCCATCCCGAGCCGCTGCAGCCAGCCGGCGTCGGTGGCGAAGGAGACGCTCGCTCCGGCGCTCTGGCCGGTGAGATCGCGGAGATGGCGGTGGATGGGGGAGGCCTCGTCGAGCAGCATCGGCGGGCTGTCCGAGAGCAGCTCGATCGCCGGCTCGAAGGGGGCCGCGGCGGCGCGGGCGGCGCGGCTGACCCGCTCGACCAGCTCCTCCGAGGTGACCCCCGGCAGCGGCCGGAACCCCACTTCGACGACGCAACGGTCGGGCACGACGTTGATCGCCGAGCCACCGTGGACCGTGCCGACGTTGAGCGGCACGTAGGGGACCTCCGGAAAGAGCTCGCGGTTGGGCGGGGCCTCCGCCTCCAACTCCCGGCGGAGAGCGGCGAGCGCCACGATCACCCGGCCGGCGGGCTCGATGGCGTTGGACCCGAGATGGGGGTAGCCGCTGTGGGCGGAGACGCCGTGGAGGGTGACCCGCAGCTTGGCGTGCCCCTTGTGCGTCCGCGCCACGCGGAGGGACGTGGGCTCGCCGATGATCGCGCTCCGCGGCAGCCGCTCCGCCGCCGGGAAGCTCTCGATCAGCCGCTTCGCCCCCAGGGTGCCGACCTCCTCGTCATAGGTGAAGACGAGGGCGAGCGGCGCCCGCCATTTCCGGGGATCGGCCTCGGCCGCGAGGTTGGCGGCCAGCGCCAGGAACCCCTTCATGTCGCAGGAGCCGCGGCCCACCCAGCGATCCCCCTCGTCGGTCAGGGCGAAGGGGTCGTGCCGCCACCCCTCCTCGTCGGCGGGGACGACGTCCATGTGCCCGGAGAGCACGAGCCCGCGGCGGTCGTTCTCCGGGTCCTCCGGCTCGGGTCCCAGCCAGGCGATGACGTTGGTCTTGCCGCCGTCGGGCGAGGGGTTCCTGGCGATCCGCGCGCCGGGGCGGTCGAGGTAGTCGCAGAGGAAGTCCGCGATCGGCAGGTTGCTGTTGCGGCTGGTCGAGTCGAAGCCGACCAGGCGGGCGAGCAGCCCGGCGTCGGAAAGGTGGGCGCGCAATCCGTGCTCCTATTCGCGCCGGCGCTCGTGGAGGACCATGATCATGATCCCGAGCAGGGTCGCGACCTCCTCGGATTCCGGCAGCATCCCCGCCAGATTGTCGATCACGAAGGTCTTGGACAGGAACGTTTTGCGCTTGGTGATCCGCAGGGCGGTCTGGCCGGTGGCGGAGCTCTGGACGCCGTAGGTGGGGCTGAACAGATAGCCGCTGAAGATGCCCACGAAGGGGATCTCCTCGACGAAGTAGTCGATCACCTTCAGCCAGGGCTGCTCCTCGACGATCGTGTAGATGCCCGCTCCGGAAGCTTCCTGGATGTCGTAGGTGGCCTTCCAGATCGAGCGGGTGCCCTGCCGCTGGACGGCGCCGACGGTACGCCCCTGGGGGTCGGTGAAGACGAAGCGGGCCGACCAGTCGAGAATGCGGTCGGCGTTGATCTCGTAGAGCTCCTGGGCTTGCGAGCTGTCCGCGAAGACGTGGATCTTGTCGCGCAGCTTCATCAGCTTCTGCCGCACGTAGAGGATCTCGCGCCCGGAGGCGTCGGTCACCGAGATCTGCGGCGCCAGGGCCGCGATCTTGAAGTTGAGGGTGAGCGGGTACTGCAACGGGTGTTGCATGGGCCCTCCTTGAAGGCAGTGAGATTATGAAGGAGATGATGGAGCGCTCGGCCGCACGATCATCCGGTCGTCTCCCATGCGGCGCGTCGCTCCGGTGGAATCGAGATGCTCGAGGAGCGGGATGGCCCACTTGCGGGTGAGCCCGAAACGGTCCTTGAAGTCGGTTATCGAGAAGCGGTCCCAGGAGGTGGCGAGCAACTCGCTCCGCAGGCCGTTCAGCGCCGAGGCGGCGAGCAGCAGGCCGCTCGGCAGCTTGACCATCTGGCCGCGGGTCACCAGATGGCGGATGACCCCCTCCAGGATCTGCGGCTTGGCGCCGAGCGCCAGCGCCACCTCGCCGGGCGACGGCGCCGCGAGCCCCGCTTTGTCGTAGCGTTCGAGCACGGCCACGGAGAGCTTCGACTCCTCGGTGGTGAGCTGGGCGCTGCGGCCGGGCAGGGTCACCTGATCCCCCTGCACCGTGAGCACCTTCTGGGCGGAGAGCCAGCCGAGGTAGACGTCCGCCAGCTCCGCCCCGCGGCCGCGCAGGATGCGGCGCACCGCCTCGGCCTTGGAGATCGACTCGGCCAGGCGATCCTTCTGGAAGTGCTCCTTGAGCACCCGGCGCGCCCGCTCGGTGACCCGCTGCACGGCGGCGGGAGCGATCCAGCGCCGAGCCCGCCCGTGCTCCTCGGGCACCTCGATCAGCTTCTGGTCGCGGGCGAGCGCCGCCAGCCGCTTGGCGACCTGGGCCGGCGGCACTCCCAGGCGGCGCGCCAGCTCGGCCGCCTCGACGCCGCGCTCTCCGGTCTCCTGGACCCAGAAAGGGAGGGCGGCGTGGAGATCCTTCTGGAGCGCGGTCAGCGCCTGCTGGAGGATGGTGCCGCGGTGGCGCCGCCAGCGCGGATCGAGGATCTCGCCGCCGCCGAGGGTCGCCGGCGGCGAGGGGCGACGGAGGATGAAGCGGTCCCCGCGCAGCGCCGAAACCGGCGCCTGGAGGCGGATCTCGACCGGTCCGGTCTCCCCCGGCGCCAGCCCCTCGGGGTTCAAGGGTCGCATGCGCCCGAGCACCTCGCTGGCGTAGAGATGGAGCCGCACGGGGATGAAGCCGCGCACCGGCGCCGGGGCGTCCGGCAGCAGCGTGAAGCGGGCAAGCAGGCTGGTGGTCGCCTCGAACGCCTCCGGCGCGCCGAGCTGCATGCCGCGGGCGAGATCCTCCAGGGCGATGCCGGTCAACTGCAGGGAGGTGCGCTCTCCGGCGTCCGCCTGCTCGCGCGGCTGGCCATGAACCTGGATGCTGCGCACCCGCACCCGCTCCTTCTTGGGCAGGATCTCCAGCGTGTCGCCTGGCCGGATGGCGCCGCTCCCGAGCGTGCCCGTCACCACCACGCCGAGCCCCTTGAGATGGAAGGCGCGGTCGACCGGCAGGCGCGCCGGCCGGTCCGGCTCCTCCGGCATGGCATTTTTGGCGGCCAGGTCGAGCAGCGCCGCCTTGAGCTCCTGAATCCCCTGGCCGGTGGTGCTGGAAACCGGGAGGACGGCGGCACCGGCGAACGGGGTGGGGGCGAGCAGCTCCTCGACCTCGAGCTGGGCGAGCTCCAGGAGGTCGGAGGAGACGAGGTCCACCTTGGTCAGCGCCACCAGCGCGGCGGGGATGCCGAGCAGCGAGCAGACGGCGAGGTGCTCCCGCGTCTGCGGCTTCACCCCCTCGTCCGCGGCCACCACCAGCAGCATGATCCGGATCCCCCCCAGGCCGGCGAGCGCGTTGTGGAGGAACCGCTCGTGCCCGGGCACGTCCACGAAGCCGAGCTGGAGATCCCCCTCGGTCAGGTGGGCGAACCCGATGTCGATGGTGATGCCGCGCGCCTTTTCCTCCGCCCAGCGGTCGCAGTCGATCCCGGTCAGGGCCAGCACGAGGCTGGTCTTGCCGTGATCGATGTGCCCGGCGGTGCCGACGATGACTCTCTGCATGCTGATGGACCGGTTACCGGACTAACCGGCGTTCTTCTTCGCCAGCACCTCGCGGGCGATGCGGTTGATGGTGGAGCCGTCGGCGCTGGAGCCGAAGCGGGCCATCACCCCTTTCATGATCGCCCCCATGGCCGCCGGTCCGGAGAGCCCCTTCTCGGCCACGATCTCCTCGATGGCGGCGCGGATCTGCCCCTCGTCCACCTGCGCCGGCAAGTAGGCGCCGAGCGTCGCGAGCTCGGACTCCTCCTTGGCGGCGAGCTCCTCGCGTCCGCCGGCCCGATACTGGGAGATGGAGTCCTCGCGCTGCTTGATCGCCTTGCGGACCAGCGAGACGAAGCCGGCCTCGTCCAGATCGTCGCCGCGGCGGATGCGCTCGTTCTTGATCTCCGCCAGGAGCATCCGCAGGGTGGAGAGCTTCTCCTTCTCCCCGGATTTCATGGCGGCCTTGACCTCGGCCTCGATGCGTTGCTGCGGTGTCGTTGTCGTCATGCAGGCGATTATAGGAGTCAGGCGGTTGCGCTGCTTGTTGAGATTGGATTATCATTTACAAGTCATGCAGCGAGACACCAAGCAGCGCCAGGCGATCCGCCGGGTCATCGACGAGGCGGGGCGCCCCTTGAGCCCGCGCGAGGTGCTGGAAGCCGCCCAGGCCTATCAGCCGGGGCTGGGCATCGCCACCGTCTACCGCACGCTCAAGGCGCTGGTCGAGGAGGGGGCGCTCGCCCAGGTCGAGCTGCCGGGGGAGCCGCCGCGCTACGAGACCCACGGCAAGCGGCATCATCACCATTTTCACTGCCGGGCGTGCGACCGCGTCTACGAGCTCGAGGGGTGCCCGGAGGGGCTGCGCGGCCTGACGCCGGCGGGCTTCTCTCTGGAATCTCACGAGGTCGTGCTCTACGGGCGGTGCGCGGCGTGCTCGGCGTGAGGGGAGGGGATGGGGCGCCCGCCCGGTTTCGCCGCCCGGGATTGAAATCCCGGGCTACCGACGGCCGTCCCATCCGGGACTTCCAAAAACCCGTTTTTGCTCAGAGCCCCGGGAAGGGGCGATTGTCGGTAGCCCGGGATTTCAATCCCGGGCGGCGAACCGGGCGGCGAGGCCGCGCTACTCATTGCCCCGCCGTTCTCGCCCTGCTGTTTGTGCTGACCGCCTGCCGCCCCGTCCTCCCGCCCGCCGCCGCGGACGACACCCGCATCCGCGTCGCCGTCAGCGTGCCGCCACAGGCGTATTTCGTCGAGCGGATCGGCGGCGAGCGCGTGCGGGTGGACGTGATGATCCCGCCCGGCTACTCCCACGTCGACTATCCGCTCACCCCGCGGCAGGTGGCGGCGCTCAGCCGGGCGCAGGTCTACGTGGCGGTGGGGCACCCGGCTTTCGAGTTCGAGCGGATCCAGCTCGCGCCCGTCCTCAAGGCTCTCCCCAGGATTCAGGTGGTGGACA
>JBDSHF010000499.1:0-20428 GCA_039918595.1 Thermoanaerobaculia bacterium | reverse complement strand
ACGAAGGAGAGGGCGGTCAGCAGCGGGATCAGCGACAGCACGGTGACGAAGGCGAGCGCCGAGGCGGTGAGCAGCACCCCGTCCTCGTAGGTCACCCGGAAGGCGAGATGGAAGTAGCGCGCCAGCTTCCCCGGAAAGGACGGCCCACCGTCGTCCCGGCGGACCGGCAGGCGCCCGCGAACGACCTGGGTGTTGTCGAGGTCTACCAAGGGAAGGTCTCGCCGGTGAGCGGCAGTTGCGGCAGCGGCCAGCCCAGCTCCTCGACGAGGGCGGCGGCGAGCGCCTTGCGCGCCGGGTCCTCGCCGTGGTTCAGGAAGATCCGTTGCGGCGGCGCCGGCAGCGCCCGGCACCAGCGCAGCAGCTCGTCGCGGTCGCCGTGGGCGGAGAGGCTCTGGAGCCGGTGGATGTGCGCCTTCACCCAGACCGTCTGGTTCTGGATGGCGACTGTCTCGGCGCCGTCGAGCAGGGCGCGCCCGCGGGTGCCCGCCGCCTGGTAGCCGGCGAAGACGACGGCGCTCCGCCGGTCCCCCAGCCGGTGGAGGAGGTGGTGGACCACCCGTCCGCCGTTCGCCATGCCGCTCGCGGCGACGATCACCGCCGGCTCGCCGCGGGTGTTCAGCGCCTTCGACTGATCGACGCTGCGGCAGCGGACGAAACGGCCGGCGCCCAGCGGATCGGGGTCGAGGGCGGCGAGCTCCTCGTCGTGCTCGGACTCGGCGCGTTGGTAGATCTCGGTGGCGTCGATCGCCATCGGGCTGTCGAGGAAGACGGTGGCGGGGTCGAGCCGTCCGGCCTCCGCCAGGGCGGAGAGGTGGTAGAGGATCTCCTGCGTCCGCCCGAGGGCGAAGGCGGGGATGATCACCACGCCGCCGCGGGCGTAGGTCTCGGCGATGATCGCCCCCAGGGCCTCGGTCGCATCCTCCTGGGCGTGCCGGCGGTCGCCGTAGGTCGATTCGAGCAGCAGGGCGGCGGGGGGAGAGGCCGGCGGCTCGGGGTCCTTGAGGATCGGCACGCCGTAGCGCCCGACATCCCCCGAGAAGCACCAGGTGCGCGGCTCGCCGTCCGACCCCTTGCCGGTGATCTCGACGCTCGCCGCGCCGAGCAGGTGGCCGGCGCGGACGTAGCGTATCCGCACGCCGGGGAAGAGCTCCTGCTCCTCGTGGAAGGGGATCGGCCGCAGGAGCTTCAGGGTCCGGCGGGCGTCGTCGCCGGTGTAGAGCGGTTGCGGATCGGCGTGGCGGCTGTACCCCTTCCGGCGCGCGTAGCGCGCCTGCTCCTCCTGGATCTCGCCGGCGTCCTGGAGCACCAGCGAGATCAGGCCGCGGCTCGGGGTCGTGCAGTAGATCGGCCCCGAGTACCCCTCGGCCACCAGGCGCGGCAGCAGGCCGGTGTGGTCGAGGTGGGCGTGGGTCACCACTACGGCCGTCAGCTCCGACGGCCGGTAGGGGAAAGGCGCCCGGTTGCGCTGCTCGAGCTCCTCGTCCCCCTGGTACATGCCGCAATCGACGAGGATCCTGCGCTCCCCCCAGTCGAGCCGGGTTGAGCTGCCGGTCACGACCCCGCAGGCGCCGTGAAAGGTGACGTTGGCCATTCTGGGCTCCCCCTGGGATCCTATCGGGGACCCCTCGCTGGCCGGCGATCTTAGCATCCGGGCCGGAGGCACGATTCCTGCTACATCTATACTGTCCTACACCCCTGCCGGAGCATCGGCAGACCCTACGATGCAGTTCCTTCCAAGCATTACGGAGGCCAAGCCCATGGCTGACATGAAATCAGGGATCGAAGACGGTGCCGAAAAGGCACACGACGCGGTGGACGCGGTAGAGGAAGGCGTGGAGTCGGCTCGCAAGCGGTTCCAGAAGCTGGGCGACCAGGCCCAGGACCAATACAAGAAGGTGTCCGAGGACGTTCAGGATCGCTACAAGAAGGTCTCCGACGACGTTCAGGGCCGCTACAAAAAGGTCTCCGACGACGTCCGTCGGGGAGCCGAGCGGGCTTCCAAGGAGATCCGCCGCGGCACCGAGCGGGCGCGCGAGACCTACGGCGAGGTGGCGGAGAACGCCACCAAGACCTACGAGCGCGTGCGCTCGGAGGCGGGCAACGTGACCCGCGAGGTCAGCCTCTACGTGCGGGACAACCCGGCCAAGTCGGTGATGATCGCCGCCGGCTTCGGCTTCCTGCTCGGCTTGGTGGCCCGCCGCGGCCGCCGTGACGACGAAGCCTAGGATTGAAACGCATCCCAGTTGCGGAGGAGGACTGACATGAGTGAGCTCCAGGAGCCGGAGTCGATCGTCGAGGAGCTGATCGACGAGATCGTCCCCGAAGGGATGGACTGGCAGCGGCTGGTGATGCGGTATCCGATCGCGTCGTTGCTGGCGGCGGCGGCGGGCGGCTTCTTTCTCGGCCGCCGCCACGGGCCGGAGGTCGTCGGCGCGCTGTCGACCTTCGCGGCCGGCGAGGTCTCGCGCAACGTCGGCCAGTTGTTCGATCAGGATTAGCCAGGAAAGCGACTGAGCGGAGCGACGACCTGCGCGCGATCTTCCACGTCTCCGACGTCCACTTCGGCCCGCCGCACCTGCCCCAGGTGTCCGACGGGGTGGTCGCGTTCGTCGAGCTGAAGCGGCCGGATCTGGTGGTGGTCTCGGGGGACCTGACGCAGCGGGCCAAGCCGGAGCAGTTCCGGCAGGCCCGCGCCTTCGTCGACCGCATCGAGGCCCTCGGGGTGCCGACGCTCACGGTGCCGGGCAACCACGACGTGCCGCTCTACCGCGTCTGGGAACGGATCTTCCAGCCGTTCGGCGGCTACAAGAAGTATTTCAGCCCGGAGCTCGAGCCGGCCTACCGTGACGACGAGATGCTGGTGATCGGCATCAACACGGCGTTCGGCTGGACGCTCAAGGACGGGCGGATCACCCTGCGGCGGCTGCTGGAGGTGGAGCAGATCCTGCGCGACACGCCCGAGAACGTCCTGAAGGTGGTGGTGGCCCATCACCACATGATCCCGCCGCCCAACTTCGGCACCCAGCGGGTGCTCGCCAACGCCTACGAGGCGATCGACCTCTTCTCGAGCGCGGGGGTCGACCTGATCCTGTCGGGGCATCTGCACCAGGCGTACATCGGCAACTCCGAGGAGTTCTACCCCAAGGGGCGGCCGCCGGTCGTCATCCTGCACTCGGGGACGACCACCTCGAACCGCGGCCGGGGGGGCGAGCGGGAGGCCAACACTTGCAACTGGATCGAGGCGGACGGCAAGTCGCTCGTCGTCTCCCACTACCGCTGGCATCACAAGCTCGGCCGCTTCGCCGAGCACAGCCGCCATTGGTACCCCCGCCAGGAGGTGGTCCCCTACACGCTCGAGGGGCTGGCAGCGCCCGGGCGGACGGCCGCCGCCGAGCCGGTGCCCGCCCGGCCGCCCGCCGCTCCTGCGGCTACGATATGATTCTTTTTTAAGGGAGGGAGTTGATGGCTGAAGAGTGGGAAATCGTCAAGATCGTAGGTACCGAGGAGGAGGCGACCATCGTCGTCGGCTTCCTGCAGAGCAGCGGCATCGAATCCCAGGTGGAATCCCTGCGCGCCAGCGAGTTCCCGACCGATATCGGGGATCTGGCGAACGTCAACATCCGGGTTCCGGCGGAGCACGCCGAGGAGGCCCGGGCCCTGCTCAACCAGCGGGAGGACGTGGCGACCGGTGACGAGGGCGTGATGGCCGGCGAGCCGCTCCCGGGCGAGCCGGCTGATCCCGAGCCCGCGCCGGGCGGAGGCCCGATCGAGCGGTGAACGCACTGGACGGCGGCCATCTCGTCGGCCGCTACCGCATCCTCAAATTCCTGGGCGCCGGCGCCATGGGCGAGGTCTACCTCGCCGAGGACCCGCAGATCGACCGCCAGTTGGCGATCAAGACCGTCCGCCTGATCGGCCGCCCGCAGGAGATCGAGGACCGCAAGAAACGCCTGCTGCGCGAGGCCCGCGCCGCCGGCCGGCTGCTGCATCCCAACGTGGTGACGCTGTTCGACGCCGGCGAGGCCGAGGGGATGCTCTATCTCGCCTTCGAGTTCGTCGAGGGGACCGACCTCGCCCAGCGTCTGGACGCCGGCCCTCGCCTGAGCTTGCGTCAGGCGCTGCGCGCTGTCCGCCAGGCGGCCGAGGCCCTCGACTACGCCCACAGCCTGGGGATCGTCCACCGCGACATCAAGCCGAGCAATATCCTGATCGATCTCGCCGGCCGGGTGAAGGTGGCCGACTTCGGCATCGCCAAGATGGCCGGCCAGAGCACCGAGCTGACCATGGCCGGCTCGGTGATGGGGAGCCCGCAGTACCTCTCCCCCGAGCAGATCCGCGGCGAGGACCTCGACGGCCGCAGCGACATCTTTTCCCTCGGCGTCGTCCTCTACGAGATCCTCTCCGGCAGACGGCCGTTCGACGGCGACACCATCACCAGCCTGGTCTACCAGATTCTGCACAAGGACCCGCCGCCGGTCTCCGAGCTGCGCGCCGTGCCGCCGCGGGTCGAGGAGCTGCTGCGCGGCATGCTGGCCAAGAGCCGCGACGAGCGGGTGGCCACGGCGGGCGCGGCTGCCCGCGAGCTCGCGGCCGCCGAGGCCGAGCTGTCCGACGAGACCCTCTCCGCTCCGGCCGGCCCCGGCCTGCTGGACGCCACCCGCGTGCTCCCCCGGCGCACCACGAACTCTGAAGGAGCCATGCCGGGAATCCCGCGCGGCACCGTGCCGGCCTCGCCCGAGACGACGCCGAGCGTGCCGCCGCCGATGCCGACGATGGTCTCGCCTGCGGCGATGCCCGCAATGCCGGCGGCGCCCGTGGCAATGGCCGCCGCGACTCCCCGGAAGCTGCCGGTCGGGCTGCTGATCGCCGCTGTCCTGCTGGTGATGCTGGTCGCGGTCGGCGGCGGCGGATACTACGTCTGGCGGATGTGGCAGGGGCGCGCCGCCGAGCCGGCGGCGCAGACCGCTCAGACGTCCGAGACGGCCGTGCCGCCGCTGGCGAGCCCGGCCTCCTCGCAGTCTCCGGTCTCACCATCGCCGCAGGCTCAGCCGGCTGCCGCGCCGTCTTCCATCTCCCCGTCCTCGTCCGCGTCCCAGGCGCCGCTGCCCACGATCACGCCGCCCACGGTCACGGCGCCCCAGACATCGCAGCCGGCTCCCCTGGCGCAGCCGCCGCAGCCGCGAGGGACCAACGCGCCTCCCGCCGCGCCGCCGTTGACGCCGGACCCGGCCCGGCCGCGGGAGCGCGTCCCCGGCCCGGCGGGGTCCGCGCCCGCGGCGCCGGCGCCGCGCCAGCCCGAGCCGTCGCGCGACGAGCCCGAGGCCGAAGAGCCGGCCCCCGAGCAGCCGGCGGCCGACCAGAGCCTCCGCTCCGGCCTGCAGGTGGCCTTCCACGTCAACCCGCCGGACGCCTACGTGCTGGTGGAGGGGCGGGTGATCGGCCAGGCTCAGGAGTGGAGCGGCCAGCGGGGGGCGCGCACCTACAGCTTCCCCGGCGCGGGGAGTTATCTGGTCAAGATCCGCAAGCAGGGAATGAAGGAGCGCCGGATCGCCGTCGAGGCCGGAGCGGGGGGATCGAGCGTCATCGCCGCCAATCTCCAGGCGCTCCCCGCGGCCGACGTCGACGCTTCCGACCTGCAGGCGATCCGCGTGCGTTCCGGAGTCTTTTTCAACGTGCGGCCCGCGATGGCCCAGGTGGAGGTGGACGGCGAGCGGGTGGGCCCGGCCCGGCGCTTCTCCGGCGGTTTCCTGCGGCCGAAGGAGATGCTGATGCTCTCCACCGGCAAACACCGGATTTCCATCGTCATGCCGGGCTTTCAACGCAAGGACATTCTGGTCGAGGTCACCGAGACGGCCGACAAGGAGCGTGAGCGGATCGACGCGGTGCTCACGCCTGGAGGTGATAGCGAATGAACTGGACACGCTCCCATGTGGAAACCCTGGAGGCTCCGCCGAGCCTGAAGTCGCTCCCCGGGCGGCTCGAGCTCGAGCGGCTCGATAATGGGCTGACCGTCTGCCTGCTCGACAACGCCCAGGCGCCGGTGGTCACCTCGGCGCTCTTCTACCGCGCCGGCAGCCGCGACGAGCCGGCGGGGCACGGCGGCATCGCCCACTTCCTCGAACACATGATGTTCAAGGGGTCCTCGCGCTTCGGCCCGGGGGAGATCGACCGCCTCACCCAGGCTCTCGGGGGCGTCAACAACGCCTTCACCAGCCACGACAGCACGGCGTACTACTTCAATTTCGCCGCCGACCGCTGGACCGAGGCGCTCGCCATCGAGGCCGACCGCATGACCACCCTCACGCTCGACCCCGAGCAGGCGGCGAGCGAGCGCCAGGTGATCCTCGAAGAGATCGCCATGTACGACAGCGAGCCGTGGGACGCCCTGGAGATGGCGGTGCATGCCCGCCTCTTCGCCGGCCACCCCTACGGCCACCCGGTGCTCGGCACCCGCGAGGAGCTGCTGGCGACCGGCGCCGAGGAGCTGCGCGCCTTCCACCGCCGCTTCTACCGGCCGGACAACGCCATCCTGGTGGTGGCGGGGGACATCGGCGACGGCGCTCTCGACGCCGTCCAGCGGGCGTTCGGCGGCACCCCCGCCGGCGCGGAGCCCCGCCGCGGCTTCAACCCGCCCACCGTGCTCCCCACCGGTCCCGAGCGGCTGGAGCGCCGCAAGGGGGAGGTCGCGCGCCTGCTCCTGGCGATCCCCGCTCCGCACGGCGCGCACCCCGATCATCCGGCCCTGCGCCTGGCGGCCACCGTGCTCGGCGGCGGCCGCACCAGCCGCCTGCAGCACACGCTGGTCGAGGAGGAGCAGCTCTGCGTCTGGGTGTCCGCCGACCTCTCCGAGGGGATGGACGCCAGCATGATGACCGTCACCGCCGAGGTGGTGCCGGGCGTCGACCCCGCCCGGGTGGAGGCGCGTGTCTTCGAGCTGCTGGCCGAGCTGCGCACCAACCCGCCCGGCGCCGAGGAGGTCGAGCGCTGCCGCCAGATCTCCGTCGCCGACTGGGTGTTCGGCCACGAGAAGGTCCACCAGCAGGCGCTCTCCGTGGGGCTGGCGCTCGCCCTGTTCGATCTCGAGTACCTCGACCTCCACCTCGAGCGGCTGCTCGCCACCGATACCGACCGCATGCTGGCGGCGGCCGATCGCTACATCCGGCCCGAGCGCGGCTCCGTGGTCGGCTGGTCGCTGCCGAAATCGTGAGCGCCCTCGCCGCGGTTCTCGACGAACGGCTCGCCGCCTGGCGCCGGGACACCCCCGGTTGCCAGGGGCGGATCCATCTCAACAACGCGGGAGCGTCCTTCTCCCCCCTGACGGTGGTCGAGACCGAGCTGGCGCACTTCCGGCGCGAGCAGGAGATCGGCGGCTACGAGGCGGCGGACGAGGCGGCCGGCCGGCTGTGCGAGAGTTACGAGAACCTCGGCCGCCTGCTCGGCTGCGCGGCGCGCAACGTCGCCGTCGTCGAGAACGCCACGGTCGCCTTCTCCCTGGCCCTCTCGGCTTTCGATTTCGAGCAGGGCGACCGGCTGGTGACCACCCACAACGACTACACCTCGAACCAGATCATGTACCAGGCCCTCGCCAGGCGCCGGAGGATCGAGGTGCTGTTCGCGGAGGACCTCCCGGAAGGGGGTGTGGACCCCGGTTCGGTACGTCGGCTCGCCGCCCACCCGCGCTGCCGGTTGGTGGCGCTCACCTGGATCCCCACCAACTCCGGCCTGGTGCAGGACGCCGAGGCCGTGGGCGAGGTCTGCGAGACCGCCGGCGTCCCCTATCTCGTCGATGCCTGCCAGGCGGTCGGGCAGATTCCGGTCGACCCCGCGAGGCTGCGCTGCGACTACCTGGGCGGGACCGCCCGCAAGTTCCTCCGCGGTCCGCGGGGCCTCGGCTTTCTCTACGTCTCCGACCGCGCCCTGGCGCGCGGCGACTACCCTCTCGGCCTCGACATGCGGGGGGCGGAACCGCGCGGGGAGGACGGCTTCGAGCTCGCGGACGGCGCCCGCCGCTTCGAGAACTGGGAGTTCCCTTACGCCCTGGTGCTCGGCCTGGGCGAGGCGGCCCGCTACGCGCTGGCGGTGGGGGTGGAGCTGGCGGGCGAGTTGGCAGGTGAGCTCGCCACCCACGCCCGCGAGCGGCTGAGCGCGCTGCCGGGAGTGAGCGTCCGGGACCGCGGACGGCGTCTCTGCGCGATCGCCACCGCGGAGGTGGCCGGCCTGGACGCGACGGAGATCGTCCACCGGCTGCGCGATCAGAACATCAACACCAGCGTCGCCGCCAGCGAGGACGGCTCGCCGGTGCCGGTGGTCCGGGTTTCCCCCCACTACTACAACACCCGCGAGGAGGTCGATACGTTGGTGGATGCGATCGAGGCTCTCATTCAGGAGGAACGGCGATGACCGCGCCCCCGCCGGTGGTCCGGGTGCGCCGGGTCGAAGGCGCTCCCGTGGTCGCCGTCCGTCTGCAGTTCCGCGCCGGCGGCCGGGAGGAGCCGCTCCCGGGCCAGGCCCTGCTCACCGGGCGCATGCTCACCGAGGGCACCCGCCGGCGCGACTGGCGGCGCATCGCCGAGCAGGCCGAGAGCAAGGGGATGGCGGTGGAGAGCAACGGCTCCTTCGAGGGCATCGGCGTCTCGGTCGACGCCCTGGCGGCGGACTGGGAGCTGGCCCTGGAGTGGGCGGTCGAGCTGCTGCTCGAATCCGCCTTCCCCGAGGATCGCTGCACCTGGCTCTCCCGGCAGGCCGCCGCCGAGCTCGAGAGCCTGGCCGACCAGCCGGACGTCAAGACAGTCTGGGGATTCCACAAGCAGCTCTACTCCCCGCATCCGCGCAGCCGGCCGCTGCACGGCAGCGCCGAGAGCCTGGGCGCCCTCACCCCCGACGACTGCGCCGAGTTCCACCGCCGGGTAGCCGCCCACGGCATCCTCGCCTCGGTGGCCGGCGTGATGGACGAGGACGCCGTCCGCGAGCGGCTCCTGAGTCTGCTCGGGACGCCGGAGACCGGCGCCGATCCCTATCCCGGACCTCCCGTGCCGGTGGGAACCGGGCCGCGCGCCTTCGTCGCCACCGACGCCGAGGACCAGGCCCATCTCTACGTCGGCCACCTTACCGTGCCGCGCCGCCATCCGGACTACGCGGCGCTGGAGCTGCTCGCCGTCATTCTGGGCTCGGGCTCCGGGCTGACCGGGCGTATCCCGGCCCGCATCCGCGAGCGCGAGGGGCTCGCCTACACCGCCTACGCGCAGACCGTGGCCGGCTCCGGGCTGGACAGCGGGCGCGTCGTCGCCTACGTCGGCACCTCCCCGGCGACGGTGGAGAAGGCCGAGCGCGGCGTCATCGAGGAGATCACCCGCCTGGTCGAGGACGGCATTGAGGTGGCGGAGCTGGAGGAGGCCCGTGCCTACCTCCTCGGCCGCGAGCCCTTCCGCCGCGAGACCGCCCGCCAGTGGGCCGACCTGCTGATGGAGGCCGAGGAGTACAGCATTCCCATCGACGACTTCGAGCACCGCAAGGCCGAGCTCAACGCCCTCGACCAGGCCAGCGTAGAGGCGGCGGCGCGGCGGCACATTCACCCTGACGAGCTGCGGGTGACGGTGGGGCTGCCGGAGTTGAAGGAACAAGGGACGTAAACGACTGCAAGGACGACAAGGACACTGATTCTTGTCCTTTACGTCCTTGTCTTGTTTTCCCTCAAGAGGCCACCCATGCGCCACCGCTACCTGACCGCCGACGTCTTCACCGACCGCCCGTTCGGCGGCAACCCGCTCGCGGTGTTTCCGGAAGCCCGGGGGATCTCGGACCAACGGATGCAGCAGGTCGCCCGCGAGCTGAACCTCTCCGAGACGGTGTTCGTGCTGCCTCCCGAGGATTCGAGGCATACCCGCAAGTTGCGGATCTTCACGCCGAGCACCGAGCTCCCCTTCGCGGGTCACCCGACGGTGGGGACGGCGTTCGTGCTGGCGGCGATCGGGGAGATTCCGCTCGCCGGGCCGGAGACCCGGATCGTCTTCGAGGAGGGGGTCGGGCCGGTGCCGGTGCTGATCCGGGCGGAAGGCGGCAAGCCGGTGTTCTCCGAGCTCACGGCGGCGAAGCTCCCCGAGGTCGGGCCGCCGCCCCCTTCGATCCCGGATCTGGCGGAGATGCTCTCGCTCGACCCGGCGGATCTGCTCGATGAGGAAGACGCGCCGGAGGCGGTCTCCTGCGGCGTCCCCTTCCTCTACGTTCCGTTGCGCGATCGCGACGCCGTCCGCCGCGCCCGTCTGCGCGTCGATCGCTGGGAGCCGCTCATGGCCGGCTTCTGGGCCACTGAGGTCTACGTCTTCGCCCGCGATCCCGAGCTCCCCGGCTCCCAGATCCGCTCGCGCATGTTCGCGCCGCGCATGGGGATCGTCGAGGACCCGGCGACCGGCGCCGCCACCGCCTCCTTCGGCGGCTATCTCGCCTCCCGCGCCCCGGAGCGCGACGGCACCCTGCACTGGGTGATCGAGCAGGGTTTCGAGATGGGGCGCCCCAGCATTCTCCACCTCGAAGCCGACAAGCAGGATGGCCGGATCACCGCCGTCCGCGTCGGCGGCTCCTCGGTGCTGATGGGCGAGGGGGGGATGGAGATTCCGGAAGGCTAGTGGGCAAGACGGCGTTGAGGGCAACCGCAGGCCGTCCCTACACCAGATTTCGCCGCAGGTTGTAGGGGCGACCTGCGGTCGCCCTGCTATTCTACGTTCCGGAGAACCGATACCGCATGAGCGAGCTGATACTGATCGTGGACGACGAGCCCGGGATCCTCTCCACCCTGGGAGGCATCCTTTCCGATGAGGGGTATTCGACCCTCACCACCACCAGCGGCGAGAGCGCGCTGAGCCTGTACGAGGAAAAGCGCCCCTCGGTGGTCTTCCTCGATATCTGGCTGGCCGACCGCGACGGCCTGGAGACCCTGCAGGCGCTGCGCGAGGCGGACCCCACGGCGGCCGTGGTCATGATGTCGGGGCACGGCACGGCCTCGACCGCGGTGAAGGCGATCAAGATGGGGGCCTACGACTACCTGGAGAAGCCCCTCTCCTACAAGCGGGCGGTCGATGCCGCGGCCGGCGCTCTCGAATACAAGCGCACTCTCCAGGAGGGGGGGGCCGCGACCGTGCCGGAGAGGACCCGCGCGGACCGCGGCGAAGCCGAGCGCCGGTTCACCGCCGCCCCGGACCTGCCGTTGCTCGCCGAGACCCGCCGCCGCCAGCGCACCCTCGACCACTCGACCGTGGTCTACGGCCTCGGCCTCCACTCCGGCCAGCGCACCGCGATGGTCCTCCAACCCCTGCCCGCCAACAGCGGTATCCACTTCGTGACCCTGCCGACCGGAGTCGAGATCCCCGCCCACGTCGGCGCCGTGGCGGAGACCGATTACGCCACCACGCTGTCGGGAGAAGGGGAGAGCATTCGCACCGTCGAGCACCTCCTCTCGGCGCTCCACGCCTACGGGGTGGGAAACCTGCTGATCAAGGTGCACGGCGAGATCCCGGTGCTCGACGGCTCGGCCCTCGAGTTCTGCAGGGTCCTCGAGGATATCGGCGTCGCCGAGCAGGACGAGACGCAGCGGGAGCTGGTGATCGACCGCCGCTACGAGGTAGGCGGGCCGGGGGAGAAGGTGCTGTCGATCGAGCCGGCGGACGAGTTCTCGGTCTCCTACCTGCTGCGCTACCCGCCGCCGGTCGGCGAGCAGTCCCACGAGTTCACCCTCACCTCGGCGGCCGACTACAAGCGCGAGATCGCCCCGGCCCGCACCTTCGGCTTCATGAAGGACCTCAAGATGCTCAACGAGCTGGGGCTCGGCTCCGGCGGGCGCCTCGACAACTTCATCCTGGTGGGGGAGGACGACGTCCTCAACACCGAGCTGCGTTTCCCCGACGAGTTCGTCCGCCACAAGATCCTGGACATCATCGGCGACCTCTACCTGCTCGGCTATCCCATCCGCGGCAAGGTCACCGCCCGCCTCACCGGCCACCGGGACAACATCGCGCTGCTGCGGCAGATCATCGCCGGGTAGGCGGGTAGGTAACCTCTCGAGCGCCGCCGGCGCCTATAGGATCGATTCGAGAGAGAGGGGAGAGCCGCATGCCGAATTTCGAGATATCCGTCCTCGTCTTCCTGCAGATCGCCATCATCCTCGGCGCCTGCCGGCTGGTCGGACGGCTGGTCCGGCCGCTGGGCCAGCCGCAGGTGGTGGGGGAGATGATCACCGGCGTGCTGCTGGGGCCCTCGCTGTTCGGCCTGCTGCTGCCGGACCTCCAGGCCCGCCTGTTCCCCAAGCCGACGCTGACGGTGATCTACTGCCTCGCCCAGATCGGCCTCGCGCTCTACATGTTCCTGGTCGGCCTGGAGTTCGACGTCGGGCTGATCCGCAACCGGATGAAGAGCGCGCTGTCGGTCTCCTGGGCCGGCACCCTCACCCCGTTCATCCTCGGCTGCGGCGTGGCCTGGCTGCTGCGCGACCGCTTCCCACTGTTCGCGCCCGGCGTGAGGGACTGGGAGGCGATGCTGTTCATGGGCGCCGCGATGTCGATCACCGCCTTTCCGATGCTCGCCCGCATCATCTACGAGCGGGGTCTCGTCGGCACCTCGCTCGGCACCCTGGCGCTCGCCGCCGGCGCGCTGGGCGACGCCGTCGCCTGGTGCGTGCTGGCGGTCGTGCTGGCGAGCTTCACCGGCAACCTCTGGATCGCCGTGTTCGCCATCGGCGGCGGCGTGCTCTACGCCCTGCTCACCCTGACCCTCGGGCGCGGCTGGCTGGAGCGGCTGTTCGTGCCGCGCGAGGCGGACGGCAAGCGGCGCGGGACGGTGATCCCGATCACCCTGATCCTGGTGGCCGCCTGCGCCTGGCTGACCGATTCGATGGGCATCTACGCCGTCTTCGGCGCCTTCATCCTGGGCGTCGCGATGCCGCGCGGCGCCGTGGCGAGCCACATCGAGGAGGCGATGACGCCCTTGACCACCGGGCTGCTGGTGCCGATGTTCTTCATCAACTCCGGGCTCAACACCCGCATCGGCCTGCTCGACAGCCCGGGCCTCTGGGCGGTCGCCATCCTGGTTTTGCTGGTCGCCTGCCTGGGCAAGGGGATCGCGTGCGGCCTCGCCGCCCGCCTCAACGGCGAGCCGGCCCGCGAATCGTTCGCCATTGGCGCGCTGATGAACTGCCGCGGCCTGACCGAGCTGATCCTCCTCAACATCGGCCTCGAGCGCGGCATCATCACCCCAACCCTGTTCGCCGTCATGGTGCTGATGGCGATCGCCACCACGCTGATGGCGATGCCGGCCTTCAACCTCGCCTATGGCCGGGCGACTGGCGCCGAGATCGAGGCGCGGCGGGTGGGAGGCGTGGGGGTCTGAGACGGGCCGTTCTAGGTTAAAGTTACCCCGCCTTTTCAGCCCAACCAGGATCTGGAGGACGGATGGACGCTCCCGACACGAAGTCCCTGCCCGAGAACGCCTACAGGCCGCTCGCCCCCGGCGAGGTCTACACCCCGATCGTCCCCGCCGCCGCGCGCGTCGAGGAGACGACCGTCCGCTCCGTCGGCTGGGGGCTCTTCCTGTGCGTCGTCTTCACCATCGCCTCCGCCTACTCGGGGCTGAAGGTAGGGCAGGTGATGGAGGCTTCGATCCCGATCTCCATCCTCGCGATCGGCCTGGCGCGCGTCTTCCGGCGCCGCTCGACGCTGCTCGAGAACGTCATCCTCACCAACATCGGCGGCACCTCGGGAGGCATGGTGGCAGGCGCGATCTTCACCCTGCCGGCGCTCTACATCCTCCATCTCTCGCCGAACCCGCTGCAGACCTCGCTGATCCTGATCGCCGGCGGCTGCCTGGGGGTGCTCTTCCTGATCCCCCTGCGGCGCTACTTCGTGCGCGAGACCCACGGCCAGTTCCCCTTCCCCGAGGCGACGGCGATCACCGAGGTGCTGGTCACCGGCGAGAAGGGGGGCTCGCAGGCCGCTCTCCTGCTCCAGGCGACCGGCATCGCCGCCGCCTACGACTTCTTCGTCACCACCTTCCAGGTCTGGCGCGAGACCGTCGACTTCCAGTTCGTGCCGGTGATGAAGGACCTCGCCGACCGCGCCCGCGTGGTGGTCCGCTTCGACGCCATCGCTTTCATTCTCGGCCTCGGCTATGTCATGGGCCTACGCGCGTCGATGATCTTGTGCGCCGGCGGCTTCCTGTCCAACTTTGTGCTGGTGCCGCTGATCTGGATGATCGGCCGCCACCTTCCGGAGCTCGCCGTCTACCCGGGCACCACCCCGCTCGGCGCCATGGACGCGGCGATGATCTTCCGCAACTACGTCCGCTTCATCGGCGTCGGCGCGATCGCCACCGCCGGCATCTTCGGCATCATCAAGTCGCTGCGCATCATCGCCGGCTCGTTCGGCATCGCCGCCCGTGCCTTCAAGCAGGGGGAGGAAGCCGGTCAGGAGCGCACCGATCGCGACATGCCGATCATGATCATCCTCGTCGGCGTCATCCTCACCGCCGTGGCGGCGGGGATCTTCTTCAACACCCTGGAAGGCACGCTGATCGCCGCCCTGATCGGCTTGCTGCTGACCCTGATGTTCTCCTTCTTCTTCGCCTCGGTGGCCGCGAACGCCATCGCCACCATCGCGCGCAACCCGGTCTCGGGCATGACGATGCTGACCATCATCATCTCCTCCCTGGTGATGCTGCGCTTCGGCCTTTCGGGGACCACCGGGATGTTTTTCGTGATGGCGATCGCCGGCATGGTCTGCACCGCGCTCTCGGTCTCCGGGCAGACGATCACCGACCTCAAGGTCGGCTACTGGCTGGGCTCGACTCCGGCGGCGCAGGAGCGGGTGAAGTTCCTGGGCGTCCTCGCCTCGGCGGTGGCGGCGGCGCTGACCATCGTGCTGCTGGCCAAGACCTTCCAGTTCGGCGAGGCGGTGCCGGGGGATACCCGGGTGGTGCTGGCGGCGCCCCAGGCCTCGATCATGAAGGCTCTCGTCGAGGGGTTCATGAGCCGGCAGCCGGTGGCCTACATCCTCTTCGGCGCCGGCGGCGTCATCGCCCTGGTCATGGAGATGCTGGGCGTGCCGGCGCTGATCGTCGCCCTCGGCATGTACCTTCCCCTGGAGCTGAACACGCCGGCGCTGGTCGGCGGCTTCCTCTCCCACTGGGTCACCCGGCGCTCCGAGAGGATGGACGACGCGTCCGGCCGCGGCGTCCGTGAGCGGGGGGTGATCATCGCCTCGGGACTGATGGCCGGCGGCGCCCTCGGCGGCGTCTTCGGCGCCGCCCTGCGCCTCTTCCCCTGGTACCGGGAAGATCTGATCAAGACCCCCTTCTTCGATATCGATTCGGTCTCGCAGATCGTCTCGATCGTGCTCTTCCTGGGACTCTGCCTGTATATGTGGTTCGGGTCGCTGGGACGGCGGCGGGCGGGGTAGGGGCCCGCCGCGAGTGGGCTGGCTTTCGAATTGCACCTGAGAGGATCTCCCACATCTGGGCTCGAACTCACCCGATCAGGAGGCAGCATTCATGGCCAGAGCGACGAAGACGCCGGGGACGCGCGAGGCGATGCCGAAGGCGTCAAGCAAGAACAAGTCGGCCGCCAAGGCGACCGTCAGCGGTCCAGCCGGGGGGCAGGACGGCGACCTCAACAATGATCCCGCAGCTCGCAAGGCGAAGAACACGAATACCCTCGCCGCGGCCTTTCCCACCAACAAGAACAAGCCCAACGAGTACGGGGAGGCAGCCCGGAATCCCCAACGGGGCGCTACCGTGGAGCCCCCCGACCTAGAGACCACCGGCAGCACGCTGACCGAGACGGCCTCCTCGGATAAGACGGGCACCCAGGCCCGCCCCGGGTTCAATCCCGGAAACGAGCCTCTCGACCGGGTACGTGTCGACTCCGGCGGCCGCGTGCTGACGACGAATTTTGGCCACCCGATCGCCGACAACCAGAGCTCGCTCAAGGCCGGGCTCCGGGGGCCCGCCCTGCTGGAGGACTTCATCCTCCGCGAGAAGATCACTCATTTCGATCACGAGCGGATCCCCGAGCGGATCGTGCACGCGCGCGGCTCGGCGGCCCACGGCTTCTTCGAGTGCTACCAGCCGATGGCCCAGTACACGCGCGCCTCGTTCCTCTCCGAGGCGGCCAAGCGCACCCCTGTATTCGTGCGGTTCTCGACCGTCGCCGGAGAGCGCGGCTCGACCGACACCCCGCGTGACGTGCGTGGCTTCGCAACGAAGTTTTACACCGATGAAGGTAATTTCGACATCGTCGGCAACAACATCCCGGTGTTCTTCATCCAGGACGCCATGAAGTTCCCCGACCTCGTGCACGCGCTCAAGCCTGAGCCCCACCATGGGATGCCGCAGGCCGCCAGCGCCCACGACACGTTCTGGGACTTCGTCTCCTTGATGCCCGAGTCGACCCACATGTTGATGTGGGCGATGTCGGACCGCACCCTGCCGCGGAGCTTCCGCACCATGCAGGGCTTCGGCGTGCACACCTTCCGGCTGATCGACGCCCAGGGACGGTCGAGCTTCGTCAAATTCCATTGGACGCCGGTCGCCGGCACCCATTCGCTCGATTGGGACGAGTCGGTGAAGATCGCAGGCGCCGATCCGGACTACACCCGCCGGGACCTCTGGGAGTCGATCGAGGCGGGCGTGTTCCCCGAGTATGAGCTGGGCTTCCAGATCTTCGACGAGGAGCAGGCGGAAGGGTTCAGCTTCGACGTTCTGGACGCCACCAAGATCGTTCCCGAGGAGCTCGTGCCCATCACGCCGGTGGGGCGCATGGTGCTCGACCGCAACCCGGACAACTTCTTCGCCGAGACCGAGCAGGTCGCCTTCGGAGTCCAGAACCTGGTTCCCGGGATCGACTTCTCGAACGATCCGCTGCTGGCCGGGCGCATCCACTCCTACTTCGACACCCAGCTCTCGCGCCTGGGCGGCCCCAACTTCCACGAGATCCCGATCAACTCATCCGTCGCGCAGGTCCACAACAATCAGCGCGACGGCATGCATCGCCAGGCCATCCACCGCGGCCGCGTCGCCTACGAGCCGAATTCCCTGGGCGGCGGCTGCCCGTTCCAGGCTGGTGCGGCGGGCTTCACCTCGTTCCCGGAGCCGATCGCTGCCGACAAGTTGCGGGGGAAGCCGGAGAAGTTCGCCGATCACTACACTCAGGCGACCCTTTTCTGGAACAGCCAGACGCCCTATGAGAAGGACCACATCGTCCGCGGTTTCCGCTTCGAGCTCACCAAGGTCCAGGTGCCAGCGATCCGGCAGCGCACGGTCTCGATGCTCCGCAACGTCTCCGACGAGCTCGCGCAGCGGGTGGCCGACGGGATCGGCATCAAGCTCCCCAAGCCGATGCCGCGGCTCGTCGAGCCCTCGACCCCGGAGGTCACTGTCTCGCCCGCGCTCTCGCTGACCGCGCGTCCCGGCGATGGGAGCATCCGGGGACGGAAGATCGCGATTCTCGTGGCCGCCGGCACCGAGGGGCGTGCGGTGGCTGGCATGGTGAAGAGCTTGAGCGAAGCCGGCGCCGTCGTCCGGCTGCTCGCGGCGCGTCTCGGCACGGTCGCGGCGGCGGGGAGCTCCCTGGAGGCGGACGCGACCCTCGAGACCATGCCGTCGGTGCTCTTCGACGCCGTGATCGTCCCGGACGGCCAGGGCGCCGCCGCCAATCTGAGCTCCCTCGGCCAAGCGCTCGAATTCCTCAAGGACCAGTACCGGCACTGCAAGCCGATCCTGATGCTGGGAGCTGGGGAATCCGTGGCCGCCGCGGCGGGAATACCGCTGGACGATCCGGAGGATTGGGCGGTCGTCCGCGAGATGCCGGCCTTCGTGGAGGCGGTGGGCAGGCACCGCAACTGGGACCGCGCCCTCGATCCGCCGCCAGTCTGAACCGGTCGCGCGAGCGCTTTGACAAACGAGATTGAGCTCGTCAGGAGGCGGACCGGCCCGGATCGGGCTTTGGCCTGTCACCATCTTGATGCCTGTTCTTTGAACCGGCCGCCAAACTTTCCGACCCGTGGGCCGGAGAGCCGGACCCGTGGGTCGGAGAGTCGGACCCGTGGGTCGGAGAGCCGGACCCGTGGGTCGGAGAGTCGGACCCGTGGGTCGGAGAGTCGGACCCGTGGGTCGGAGAGTCGGACCCGTGGGTCGGAGAGTCGGACCCGTGGGTCGGAGAATGCAATTCCTGGGTCCAGGAGAGCAATTCTCGAGCCCGGTAGCGCAATCCGTGGTCCAGCCGCGGACTGGCGTCGACGCTGGTGGGCATGGCAGTGACGGTACTCCCCGACCTCCTCTCCCCCGCGACGATTGAACCATTCCTCTCGCCGCGAGAACATACGGAATTGCGGGTTACCCGCGAATATCCCCCTATAAAAGGAGGTCCGTTATGCAACTCGTCTTCCGGCACCGGCTTCCACTTGCGATCGTCCTGCTCACCCTCTGCGGCACCGCGGTTCCTCATCCGGGCGGAGCCGCCGACAAACGCGCTCATCTCCAGGTCATCGTCCCCGAGGAGGATCGATTCACTCCGTTCGCCCAGACCGTTCACGTCGGCGACTCCGTGAAGTGGATCAACATGGACACCGACGACCACACCGTGGTGAGCGACGATTTTTTCAGTACCATCGGCCGTCAGGGATTGAACGTGCTGATCAAGGGAACCGAAAACAACGGCGATAAGCCCGGGGTCTTCACCCTCCGCTTCAATCGCCCTGGTACCTTCGTCTATTACTGCCGCTTCCACGCTCATCTCGACGGCGACCACCAGCCGGCCGCGCCCGGCCCTGACGGCGGCATTCAGGCTGACGACGGCAACTTCGGTACGCCGATGATGGGGATCATCACGGTGCTTCCGGAGGAGTGAGCTCCCGTACTTCGATGCGCTGGATTTCCACGTTTCGTCCTACGCCTTCTCCTCCCAGATCCGGGCGAGGTGGACGATCACCTCGACGGCCTTCTCCATGTCCTGCGCCGAGACCCATTCGAGGCGCGAGTGGAAGTTCTGCTCGCCGGCGAAGATGTTGGGGGTCGGCAGCCCCATGAAGCTGAGCTTGGAGCCGTCGGTGCCGCCGCGGATGGGGCGCTCGCGGGTCTCGATGCCGGCGCGGCGGATGGCCTCGCGGGCGTTCTCCACCACGTCCGGATGATGATCGAGCACCTCGCGCATGTTGCGGTAGCTCTCCTCGACTTTGGTCTCGACCGTCGCGCCCGGCCAGTCGGCGACCGTCTCGTGGGCCAGCCGCTCGAGGAAGTCCTCTTTCTCCTTCAGCGCCGCCGTCTTGAAATCGCGGATCAGCAGCTTGACCGAGGTGCGCTCGACGCCGGCGTTGACCACGTAGGGGTGGACGAACCCTTCATAATCGTCCGTCGTCTCCGGCGACAGCTCACCCTTGGGCAGGCGGGAGATGAAGTCGGCGGCGATCTTGATCGAATTGATCAGTTTCCCCTTGGCGAAGCCGGGATGGGTGTTGAAGCCCACGAAGGTGACCGTCATCGCGTCGGCCGAAAAGGTTTCCATCTCGATCTCGCCGCGGGCGCCGCCGTCCATGGTGTAGGCGTACCTGGCGCCGAACTTCGCGACGTCGAAGTACTTGGTGCCGGCGCCCACCTCCTCGTCGGGGGTGAAGCCGACGCGGATCGTGCCGTGGGGGATCTCGGGGTGGGCGATCAGGTACTCGGCCGCGGCCATGATCTCGGCGACGCCGGACTTGTTGTCGGCGCCGAGCAGGGTGGTGCCGGAGGCGGTGATGATGTCGTCGCCGATCCGCTCGCGCAGATAGGGGACGTCGGCGGGGCGGATCACGGCCGTCGGGTCGTCCGGCAGCACCAGGTCCTGCCCCTGGTAGCCGCGGTGGACGACCGGCTTGACCCCGGCGCCGCTCATCTCGGGCGAGGTGTCGACGTGGGCGATGAAGCCGATCACTGGCACGTCGGTCTTCTTCGTCGTCGCAGGGAGGGTCGCCATCACGTAGCCGTGCTCGTCGATGGTGGCATCCGCGAGGCCGATCGCCTTCAGCTCGTGGGCGAGGTGGCGCAGCAGGTCGAGCTGCTTGGCCGTGCTGGGATAGGTCTGCGAGGTCTCGTTCGACTGGGTGTCGAACTTCACGTAGCGCAGGAAGCGCTCGACGGCGGAGGTCTGAAAGGTCGAATCGGGCATGACGGGATCTCCTCGGGTTCTTCTCGGGCCGCAGGCCGCGGTGGCCGGGTCGCGAGATCGCGGAGATCGTATCCGAGGTCGAGGCAAAAAGATCCCAGACCCCACCGGCGAGCCGGCCAGGAGATCGAAAAGCCGCTCGCGAGCACCTGGGAAAGTAGGCGGGCCGCGCCCCCGCGATCCGGCCTCTGACTCGAGAAGGAGAAGAACGATGACTCGACCGTTCCGTAAACTGTTCCTGGCCTGCCTCCTGCT
>JBDSHF010000498.1:0-4907 GCA_039918595.1 Thermoanaerobaculia bacterium | reverse complement strand
CGGGCGGGCTCTACCTGACGACCTTCCGCCTGCCGGGCCTGGCCATCCGGACACTGGCGCGGGCGATCTCCGGCTATTACGTCCTGACCCTCGATCCGTCGCAGCTCCCGGAGAAGGTGGGCCGGGGTGGGCATCTGGAGATCGAGCTGCGCGACGGCAGGCGGGGGACGGTGCTGGCGCGGCCGGTGGGGTGGCGGGGGGATCGGTAGGAAGGCGTAGATCGCGGCGTCCGGGCCCCCACCCCGAAACCTCACCCCCGGCCCCTCTCCCACCGCACTCCCGCCACCCGGGAGAGGGGAGCTTGACGGGAGAGACCTCGCTTGTAGGGTGCGCTGTGCGCACCATCACCGTTTCTGGTACGCACAGCGCACCCTACAAGCCACGCGTTTTCAGTAAAGTCCCCCCCTCTCCCGGTCGGGGGGAGTGCGGTGGGAGAGGGGCTGGGGGTGAGGATTCGGGGCGGGGGGCCGCCCTTGAGCACTTCCCGCCCATAAAAAAGAAGGAGCGCGGTGCGCTCCTTTTTTGGGAGGGATGAGAGGAGGATTTGCCTCCCCGCAAGAGGTACACTAGACCTCTCATAGCGACTTGTCAATATGAATTCTCTATTTTCTTAGCGGAAAGCCAGAGTCGCCAGAATCACCGCCGCCAGGACCACCCGGTAGACCACGAAGACCGTCAGATCCCGCCGCCGCAGCCAGGCCAGCAGCCAGGCGATCACCGCGTAACCGACCACGCCTGAGACGACGAGGCCGATCGCCATGGGTATGAGCTGGGCCGTTCCCGCGCCCGCGTCCATCAGGTCCTTGGCCGACTTCAGGGCGGCGACGACGCCGATCGGGATGGCGAGCAGGAAGCTGAACCGGGCCGCCGACGGACGCATGAAGCCGAGCAGCAGGGCGGCGGTGATGGTGATCCCGGAGCGTGAAGTGCCAGGGACCAGGGCGAGCGCCTGCGCGCAGCCGATCACCAGGCCGTCCAGGAGGGTCACCTGGTCGAGGTCGCGGACTTTCCGGCCGATGCGGTCGGCGACGAAGAGAAGGATGGCGTAGAAGAGCGTCGTCCCCGCGATGACCTCCGGAGTGCGGAGATGGTCCTCGATCCAGTGCTTGGCGAGGAGCCCCACGATGCCGGCGGGGATCGTGCCGACCACGATGGCCCAGGCCATGGGGCGCGGGGCGAACGCGCCGTCACGGGAGCGCGGGGCGCCGGTGAAGAAGCCGGTGATCAGGTCGCGCACGTCGCGGTGGAAGTAGGCGAGGACGGCAAGCAGGGTCCCGGTGTTGGTCGCGATGTCGAAGTCCAGCCCCTGGTCGCGCCAGTGGAGGAAGTAGGGCACCAGGATCAGGTGACCCGAGGAGCTGACCGGCAGGAACTCGGTGAGCCCCTGGACGATGCCGAGGATGATGGCCTGGAACGGAGTCACGGAACCCTCCTCTTGAAGATCAAATCAAACCGCCCTCAGGGCGCGCGCGGATTGTATGCCCAGACGCCCCTCGGGTTTCATCCGTATGACTTCCGAAACAACGGGCTATACTCCCCGGCTGCAAACGCCCTCCGGGGCCCTGGGAAAAATCACATGGAAACGATCCTCGTCACCGGCGGAGCCGGTTTTATCGGCTGCAACTTCGTGCGGCTCGCCCTCGCGGAGACCGGCGCCCGCATCGTCGTGCTCGACAAGCTCACCTATGCCGGCAGCCTCGAGAGCCTGGCCGACGTGCTGGCCGACCCCAACCTGGAGTTCGTCGAGGGGGACATCGCCGACCGCGCCACGGTGCGCCGGCTGTTCGCCGAGAAGCACCCCACCGCGGTAGTCAACTTCGCCGCCGAGAGCCACGTCGACCGCTCGATCGACGACGCCAGCGCCTTTATCCAGACCAACATCGTGGGCGCCTTCGAGATGCTCGAGGCGGCCCGGCAGTATCTTGCGGGTAATCTCGCGGGTACCCTCCTGACCGCGGGCGAGGCGATGGACGCGGAAAAACGGCGCGCCTTCCGCTTCCTCCACGTCTCCACCGACGAGGTCTACGGCAGCCTCGGGCCCACCGGCGCGTTCACCGAGACGACCCCGTACGGCCCCAACTCCCCCTACTCGGCCTCCAAGGCGGCGGCGGATCACCTGGTGCGGGCCTACCATGAGACCTACGGCCTGCCGGCCCTGCTCACCAACTGCTCGAACAACTACGGCCCCTACCAGTTCCCCGAGAAGCTGATCCCGCTGATGGTGCTCAACGCCCTCGACGGCCGGCCGCTGCCGATCTACGGCGACGGCGGCAACGTCCGCGACTGGATCCATGTCGAAGATCACTGCCGGGGCGTGCTCGAGGTGCTGCGGCGGGGGCGCCCCGGGGAGCGCTACAACATGGGCGGGCGGAGCGAGCGGACCAACCTGCAGATCGTCGACGCGATCTGCGACATCCTGGAGAGCGAAGTGCCGGCCGCCGCCAACCCCGCCCTCGCCGGCCACGGGATCACCGGCTACCGGGAGCTCCGGAAGTTCGTCGCCGACCGCCCCGGGCACGACCGCCGCTACGCGATCGACGACGCCAAGATCCAGGGCGAGCTCGGCTGGGCGCCGCGGCAGAGCTTCGAGGAGGGGCTGCGCGCCACCGTGCGCTGGTACCTCGGCCACCGCGCCTGGTGCGAGGCCGTGCAGACGAACCGCTACGGCCGCGAACGGCTCGGCCTGGGGGCGAAAAGGGAAAGCGAGGTCGAGGCAGGATGAAATTTCTTCCAACGGCGATTCCCGAGGTCGTGCTGGTGGAGCCGGACGTCTTTCGCGACGACCGCGGCTTCTTTCTCGAAACCTACCAGACACGGAAGTACGGCACGGCGGGGCTCCCCGAGACCTTCGTCCAGGACAACCACTCCTTCTCCACCCAGGGGACCCTGCGCGGGCTCCACGCGCAGCTCCGCCGGCCCCAGGGGAAGCTCATCCGCGCCATCCTGGGCGAGATCTTCGACGTGGCGGTGGACATCCGCCCGGGCTCTCCCACCTTCGGCCACTGGGTGAGCGCGGTACTCTCCGGCGAGAACCACCACCAGCTCTACGTCCCTCCCGGGTTCGCCCACGGCTTCTGCGTCACCTCCGAGACCGCGCACGTTCAGTACAAGTGCACCGAGCTCTACGAAAAGGACGACGAGATCGCCGTGCTCTGGAACGACCCCGCGATCGGCATCTCCTGGCCCACCGCGACGCCGCTCCTCAGCCCCCGCGATCTGGCGGCTCCAACATTGGCGGAAATCATGCATAAGTTGACGGCATATGGGGAAAAACAGCCCTGAACCCACAACCGGGCCCAGCGCCCGCCCCGCGGCCCCCGGGGTGATCAGCAGCGCGGACGGCGAGCTGTTTACGCCGCGCGACCTTCGGCAGATGGCCGCGATGGGCCTGGCCCGGGAGGAAGCCGCCCGGCAGGTGGAGCTCTTCCGCAATCCGCCCCCCTTCACCCGCGTGCTGCGCCCCTGCCGCCCCGGCGACGGCATCCGTTCGCTCTCGCTGGCCGACCAGGACGATCTGCTGAGCCATTTTGACGCGGCGGCCCGCCGGGGGCGGATCGGAAAGTTCGTTCCGGCGTCCGGGGCCGCCTCGCGGATGTTCAAGGATCTGCTCGCCTTCCTCGCCGCTCCGCCCGGCGCCGAGCCCGCCGCTCCGGTGCGGACGTTCTTCGAGAACCTCCACCGCTTCGCCTTTTACGAGGAGCTCGCCGCGGCGCTCGGCGCCTATGGGATCGACCTCGGCGAGGCGGTGGAGAACGGCGACTGGCGCGTAGTCCTGAAATTTCTTCTGGAGACGCCCGGCCTTGGCTCCGCCGAGTGCCCCAAGGGGCTGCTCCTCTTCCACCGCTATTCGCACGGGACGAAAAGCGCGGAAGGGGCGCGCACCCCGTTCGAGGAGCATCTGGTGGAAGCGGCGGCGATCGAGCGCGCCGGGGACGGCCTCTGCCTCCTCCACTTCACCGTCTCGCCCGATCACCAGGAAGGCTTCGAGCGCCTGCTCGACCACGTCCGTCCGCGGCTGGAGGAGCGCTTCGACTGCCGCTTCGAGGTCTCCTTCTCCACCCAGAGGAGGGCGACCGATACGCTGGCCGTCGATCCCCGCAACCAACCCTTCCGGCTGGAGAACGGCGAGCTCCTGTTCCGCCCCGGCGGCCATGGCGCGCTGATCGACAACCTCAACGAGCTCGGCCGCGACGGCTGGGACATCGTCCTGCTGAAGAACATCGACAACGTCGTGCCCGACGACCGCAAAGCGGTCGTCCACCTCTGGAAGCGGCTGCTTGGAGGCTGCCTGCTGGCGGCACGCGAGCAGGCGTTCGCCCACCTCGACCGTCTGGAGGCGCTCGACGGTGTCCGCGGCAAGCGGGCCGAGGCGGTGCTGCGCGAGGCCGGGGAGTTCCTGGCCAAAGAGCTCTGCCGCCCGCTGCCGGAGGGGTTCGCGGCTGCCGATCCTCAGGAGAAGAAGCGGTTCCTGATGGAGGCTCTCGACCGGCCGATCCGTGTCTGCGGCGTGGTGCGCAACCAGGGGGAGCCGGGCGGCGGCCCGTTCTGGGTCGAGTCGCCGTCGGGCGGGATCTCGCCGCAGATCGTCGAGACCTCGCAGATCGATCCCAAAGACCCCGAGCAGCAGGCCGCCCTGAAGGCCTCGACCCACTTCAACCCGGTCGACATCTCCTGCGGCCTGCGCGACCGCCACGGCCGCCCCTACGACCTGCACCGCTACGTGGACCCGGCGACCGTCTTCATCGCCGAGAAGTCCCACGAGGGGAGCCCGCTGAAGGCTCTGGAGCGCCCCGGCCTCTGGAACGGCGCCATGGCCGGGTGGAACACCGTGTTCGTCGAGGTGCCGGACGCCACCTTCGCGCCGGTCAAGACGGTGCTCGACCTGCTGCGGCCCGAGCACCAGGGGT
>JBDSHF010000497.1:0-2677 GCA_039918595.1 Thermoanaerobaculia bacterium | reverse complement strand
GCTTCCAGGCGCTCCTGGGCCGCCTCACCGGACAGGCGGACGTGCCGGTGGGCTCGCCGATCGCCAACCGCAACCGGGCGGAGATCGAGCCGCTGATCGGCTTCTTCGTCAACACCCTGGTGCTGCGGGGGGACCTGGCCGGCGATCCGCCGTTCCACGAGCTGCTGGCCCGGACCCGGCGCACGACCCTGGAGGCTTATGCCCATCAGGACCTCCCCTTCGAGCAGCTCGTCGAAGCGCTGAGGCCGCAGCGTACTCTGGCGATGAACCCACTGTTCCAGGTGATGTTCGCGCTGCAGAACATGCCGGCGGCGGCCGTGGAACTGCCCGGCCTTTCCCTGTCCTCCCTCGAATTCGAGAAGAACAGCGCGCGGGTCGATCTCGAGCTGAGCGTCTGGGAGGCGGGGGATTCCTTCCTGCTGGATCTCGTCTACAGCGCCGAGCTGTTCGACAGGCCGACCCTGGAGCGTGCCGTCCTCTCCCTGGAGACGCTGTTCCGGGGGGTGCTGGCCAGAGATGGCAATGGCTATGGCGAGGGCGATAACCGGCGGCTCTCGGAGTTGCCGCTGCTGCCCGCGGCGGCGCGCCATCAGATCGTGACCGAATGGAACGACACCTGGCCGGCGCGGGAGCCCCGGACAGTCGTCGAGCGGTTCGCGGCCCAGGCGGCGGCGACCCCGGACGGGGTGGCGTTGGAAGCCGGAGGCGAGCGGCTGACCTACGCGCGGCTAGACCTCTGGGCCAACCGGCTGGCCCACCGGCTGCGGCGGCTGGGCGTCGGACCCGAGGTCGTCGTCGGCCTGTTCGCCGAGCGCGACGCGGCGATGGTGGCCGGCATCCTCGGCATCTGGAAGGCCGGGGGCGCCTATCTGCCGCTCGATCCGGGGTCTCCGCGGGAGCGCCTCGCCGACCTGCTGGAAGATTCGCGAGTGGCGGTGATCGCCGCCGGCGCGGAGCTCGTCCAGGCCCTCCCACCCCATGCCGCGCAACTCGCACGGATCGACGACGAGGACCTGGCGGCGGAGAGCGGCCTCCCCCCCGCGGGGCCGTCCAGGCCCAGCGACCTGGCCTACCTGATCTACACCTCGGGAACCACCGGGAAGCCCAAGGCCGTCCTGGTGGAACATGGGAACCTGGCGAGCACGCTCGCGGCCGGGCAGGAGGCCTTCGCTTATGGGCGGGGGGACCGGATCGCCAGCGTCGCCTCGTTCTCCTTCGACATCTTCCTGCTGGAGCTGCTGGCCCCGCTGCTCGCGGGGGGCACCTGCGTCCTGCTGCCGACGCGTCCGACGCTGGACCTCGAGCGGGTGGTCGACGAGCTGGGCTCGGCGACGATCCTGCACGCGGTGCCGGCGGTGATGCGCCAGGTGCTGACCCTGGCGCGGTTGCGGCGAGCTGCGGCGCCCCGATTGCGGGCGCTGTTCCTCGGCGGCGACGCGGTGCCGGCGGACCTCCTGGACGATCTGCAGCGGACTTTCCCCGGGGTGGAGATCTGGGTGCTCTACGGTCCGACCGAGACGGCGATCGTCTGCACCCTCTGGCGAATGCCGGCCGAGGGGCGGGTGAGATCCCTGCTCGGCCACCCCTTCGCCGGGGTGGAGATCCAGCTCCGCGGCGCCGGCGGCCAGCCCGTGCCGATCGGTGTGCCGGGCGAGATCTGGATCGGCGGCGCCGTGGTGGCCCGCGGCTACTGGCGGCGCGAGGAGCTCACCGCGGAAAAGTTCGTCATCGCGGAAGGCCGGCGCTTCTACCGCAGCGGCGACCTGGCCCGCCGCCTGCCGGACGGGGCGCTGGAGTTCCTGGGCCGCCTGGATCACCAGGTCAAGATCCGCGGCTTCCGCATCGAGCTCGGGGAGATCGAGGCCGCGCTGGCGGACCAGCCGGGCGTTCGCGAGGCCGTGGTCCTGGCGCGCGACGGCGATCACGGTGGCGAGCGCAGGCTGGTGGCCTACGTGGCGGCCGGGCCGGAGGTCCCCGCCGCCGCCGCTCTGCGCGCCGCCCTGGCGCGCCGGCTCCCGGGCTACATGCTGCCCGCGGCGTTCGTCTTCCTCGACGCGCTGCCGCTCGACGCCGGTGGCAAGATCGACCGCCGGGCGCTCCCCGCTCCGGAGGACCCCGGGAGCGAGGCCGGCCTGCCGAGCGTACCGCCGCGCACCCGGCTCGAGCGCTTCCTCGCCGTTCAGTTCCGCGAGGTTCTGGGGCTCCCGGCCGGCCGCGAGATCGGCATCGACGACGACTTCTTCGCTCTCGGCGGCACCTCGATCAGCGGGGCGATCCTCATCTACCGCCTGCAGGAGGCGCTGTCGGAGGTCGTCCATGTCGTGGCGATCTTCGACCATCCGACGGTGGCGTCGCTCGCGGAGTACCTCCGGGAGCGGCACGCCGGTGGCGGGCTCGCGGGCGTGCCGCCGGGACGGGGAGTTCTGGTTCCCCTCCAGGCGGGCGCATCCGGCCGCCGGCCGCTCTTCTGCGTCCATCCGGTAGGCGGCGAGGTCGTGGCCTATCGCCTGTTGGCGCGCCATTTAGGCGCCGGCCAGCCGGTTCATGGCCTGCAGTCGCCCGATCCGCCGCTCGCGGATCTGCGGGAGATGGCCGGGCGCTACGCCGCCGCCGTCCGGGAGGTCCAGCCGGCGGGGCCCTACCGGATCGCCGGCTGGTCGATGGGGGGAGTCGTGGC
>JBDSHF010000496.1:0-16478 GCA_039918595.1 Thermoanaerobaculia bacterium | reverse complement strand
GCAAGGAGCTCTGGAAAGCCGACCTCCCCACCAGCGCCCGCTCCATGCCGATGACCTACCGCGGTCCCGACGGCAAGCAGTACGTGGTGATCACCGCCGGCGGCCACGGATTGCCGATCGCGCCGGTGGGGGATTATGTGATCGCTTATACGCTCGGGCCGTAAGCCTGTGCCGCATGGGGATTGGCCTCGGGGTTTAGCCGGCGAATGCCTGCGCGGGAGCCGGGGCCGGCGGCAGAAACCGCGTCAGCAAGCTGTCGATAAGAGGGATTAGGAACACGGCAGCGGCCAGGATGAGCTTGCCCACGAGCTTCGTGTTTTCATCATTCCCGGTCTGCAGGAGATTGGTTAGCGCATCGCTGGTTCCGATTGCCCACGCAAGGAATGAGAGCAGCGCGAGGATATAGAAGTACCAGCGCGGCGGCGCATCTTTTGGAGCCTTGATCATCAGATACCCTACGGTCCCCAAGGCACAAAGTCCCAGCACCAGCCACTGAGCCCAATGTCCGGACACTTGGGTAGCGAGAGCGTAGGCAGGGATAAAGAAGCCGATTACTTCCGCAGGGATGTACTTCACGAGCTTGTCGGCGTAGCTGTCCTCTTGCGAGACCTCCGCAACGGCGACATTGTTAGTCAGGTCTCTCTCGAGAATCGTATTCGGGTAGACGACGGTGCGAACCATTGGTGCCTCTCCTTTCAAGATAGATCCGGTCCTCCTTATCAGACGGCCTCGGGATTGGATTTCCCACGTCTGTCCGGAATTCCGCAGGAAAATCGCGGAGTGCGTCCGTCTCATTGCCTACAGGGGGCGCGGTGACGGCCCCCATAGGGTTAACCACCTTTTACAGGGACGGAGGCAATCATGGCAAAGAGAAAAATGACGAGAGCGGAAGGTCCGCCCGATGCTGAAATCCCGGTACTTCCTCCCGCCAATGGCGGCATGGATGGTAACGGCGTTGAGACCACCGGCCGGTTCATCATCGTGTTCAAGGACGGAGCGGGAACTGAAAAGGCGGCGATCCGGTCTACCTTGAACCAGGTGGCTGGGCTGCGAAACGTGACGGCTTCGGCCGACTTCGATGGCGGGGCGGTCGCCCCCGAGGCCCTGGCCGACAGCGAGGTCGTCCACTTCGAGAAACTCGGCATCGTGTTGGTATCCGGAGACCAGGCGGTGCAGGAACTCGCGGCTTCAGCCTCGGATGCCGACAGTCCGATCCTGGCGATCGAGCCGGAATACATCGCCTACCCGTCGGGACTGGGCCTGATGGACAGAGACATCCCCCTGGAGTACCTTCGCGGGTACCGGGACGCGGTGAACCAGCTGTACGATCAGTTCACCGGCAATGGCACGGCCGTCGGGGAAGAAGTCGAGTCTTCGGTTTCTTTCCAGGATACCGCGCAATTCACCTGGGGCCTCCAGGCAACTCGAGTCAGCACCTCCTCGCGAAGCGGGCAGGGAATCAAGGTGGCCGTTCTCGACACGGGTCTGGATTTTCAGCATCCGGATTTTCAGGGAAGAGCTATCGTGAGTCAGTCGTTCGTTTCCGGAGTCACGGTTCAGGACGTATTCGGGCACGGAACCCACTGCATCGGCACCGCCTGCGGCGCGCAGCGGCCGGTTTCCGGGGTACGGAGGTACGGTATAGCCTTCGGAGCCCAGATCTTCGTTGGAAAGGTGTTCAATAACGCTCCACGGCCTCAGGCGGCGACGGGTAGCGTGATCGCCGGAATCGAATGGGCGATCACCAATGGCTGCCGGATCGTTTCGATGTCGCTCGGAGCGCCGATCAATCAGAAAATCATGCAGTATGAGGTGCCGATCCAGCGTGCCCTGAACGCCGGCACGCTGGTGATCGCCGCCGCCGGGAACAACGCGAGCCGGCCGGGAAATCCGGGTTTCGTCGAACCGCCGGCAAACGCCGACGCCGCGATGGCGGTGGCCGCGATCGACAACCAGCTACAGATCGCGAGGTTCTCCGCCCGCAGCAGTCAGGTCACCGGCGTCGGCGGAATCGTCAACCTTGCCGCTCCTGGCGTGGCCGTGTTCTCCAGTGTTCCGGTGTCTCTGGGCCGGCACGCGCTTTTCAACGGCACCAGCATGGCGACCCCGCATGTGGCCGGCATCGCCGCGCTCTGGGCTCAGGCCACCGGGGAGTCGGGAGCCGCCCTCTGGAACCGCCTCGTCCAGACGACCCGCCCGCTCAGCCTGCCGTCCGCGGACGTCGGCATGGGTATGGTTCAGGCTCCGCAGTAAAAGAACGGCGCCCGGACCGGGGACGTCTACCCCGGCTCGGGCTTGTCCTGTGATGTATGCTTTTGAAATTCAACTATCGTCACCCGAATCGCGAGGATTACCTTGGCCAAGAAATCAAAATCGCTCATCGTTACGGTCAACGACGACGCGCTGAAGAACATTCACCAACTCGCCGCGGATCTCGGGGCCAAGGGATTGAAGGTGGACCGGGTGTTGCCGGTGACCGGGGTCATCGCCGGGTCGTACGCCGGGTCCAAGATTTCCGAGTTGAAAAAGGTGGACGGGGTCCTCAGCGTCGAGGAAGAGTTGGTGGCCGAGCTCCCTCCGCCGGATTCGTCCGTCCAGTGATCCGGCTCGGATCGTTGGCGCTAGGCGGGCGATCACGAGCCGGTCATCGAGGCTGATGAACTCCAGCGACCAGCAAAGGCACCAGAGGCCGAGCTGTCCCACACTTCACCGACCGTCCCTGCGCTCGGCGAGAAGGGCTTCGAGGACACTCGCGCCTTGGGACGGCCGAGGCGATTTCGCCATCAGGACCTCACGGGGGAGTGGAGCGGACGCCCGGCGCAGCAGACCCTGGCGTTCCAGCCGAGCAAGCCGGCTCTCGAGATCATCTCCATCCCCTTGCACGGATTCCAGAATAGCCCATTCTCCCGTTCCCTTTGAAAGGCACCGCCCCCTCGGGGCGGATAGGGGGGTGGGACTGTCCACCTGGCGCTAAAAGCGCCAGGCTCATCAAATTTCGCCCTTTCAGGGCGAGGGGAGGGGACAAGCCCCTCCCCTACGTTCAGAACGCCTTAATTGAACAGCAGCGGCCTTTGCCCCCGTCTAGTTGCACGAGATGGCCTGGGACAACATCTTCGCGAACTGGCCGCGCGTCGTGCGCCCCACGTACACCTTGCGCCGGAGGTTGTAGGGGCGACCTGCGGTCGCCCTCACCCCCACGCGAACGGTGAAGCTCCCCACGGCGCGCCTCGGACTTCTCATCATCGTCTTCATGATCGGCAGACTTCCCGGTTGTCCGGCGGGCATCATGCGCCGCCGGACCGCCCTCGACTCATGGGGAGTCGCCAGCCGTGGCGGTTGCCCCCCTCTTCGGCTAGGCTCTTGCCGTGATGGATTCCTTGGGCGCCGACGCTCCCGAAGCGCAGGAGATCGCCGAGCGCCTGGCCGCCGGCGATCAGCGGACGATCGCCTGGCTTTACGACAGCATCGCGCCCGACCTCTACCGGCGGCTGCGGCGGCGTTACGAATATCCGGGCGGCCCCGATGCCGCCGATCTGCTGCAGGAGACTTTTCTGCTCTGTCTGCGCGACGGAGCGCGCTTGCTGCGCGTCCGGATGGCGGATCTGCCGGCCGGCACGCCCGCGCTCCCCTCGCTGAAGAGTTATCTGTGGGACCTCGCCTGCGGCGTCGCCGCCAACGTCCGCCGCTCCGTCTGGTCGCGCCGCGCCCAGCCGATGCCGGAGACGGCTGTCGCGGCCGAGCCGCCGATCGAGCGCTCCGCCATCGCGCGGCAGGCCCTGCGGCAGCTCGACGGCTGCCTCGAGCAGCAGGGGGAGCGGAACTACCTTTATTTCAAGCTGCGCTACGTCGACGGCCTGACGCCCGAGGAGATCGCCGCCGGCACGGGGTGGTCGCGCAAGGCCACCTACAAGCTCCGCCAGTCGCTCAATGAAGCGTTGCAGCGCTGCGTCGACCGGCTCGGTCTCGGCGCCGGCGGCTGGCTGCCGGCACTGGCCGTGCTGGCGCTCCTGTTCCTGGCTTCCGCCTGCCGGCAGCCGCCGCCGCGGTTGCCGGTCGCGGTGGTGGTCCGCGGACACCGGGAGATCCTGTTGCCCGCCCAGGGCCGGCCCCGGCCGCTGGTGGTCGGGCGGCGCAACCCGGCCGGCCTCTGCTTCGCCGTCCCCGCCGGGGAGGACACCAGCCGCTGGGAAGCGGTGATCACCTTCGACGGCGCGGAGTCGCCTTCCGGCTTCAAGACCGCCGCCGCCCGCGCCGGCGCCACCCTCTGCTTCGAGGGGGAGGTCCCGCCACGCCTGCGACCGTCCTCCCGGATCGCGCTCTGCGGACTTCTGATCGACCGCTTCGACGGCACGCCGCACCGCCTGCCCTGCCGGGAGATCGCCTATCAGCCGGACGGCGAGCGCCTGGACCGGCTGGAAGCGCGTTTCAAAGCGGTGTTGCAGGCGCGCCCCGGGTTGACGATCGACGAGTTCGCGCGCCGCCTCGACGGCCTCGCGGCGGAGGCCCGGACTGATTTTCCGCTGACCGCGGCGCGGTTCCAACTGGTCGCCGCGCACTTCCTCACCCGCGAGGGCACGCCGGGGGCGCTGGCGGCGGCCCGGGAACGGCTCACCCGGCTCCCCGGCTGGCTCGGCGACGACGCCGCCCTCGCGCGGGCGGCGCAGGCGGCCTACCAGCGCAGCTCTCTGGAGCTGGCCGCCGGCTCGCGCGGCGCGGCCTGGCTGGCCCTCCAGCAGGCCGAGGAGAAGACCACCCGCATCGCCGATCCGACGCTGCTGGCGGTCGTGCTGCAGCAGGCCGACTTCCTCTCCCAGGCCGGTGCGCCGGACGAGGCGCTCCAGCGGGTGCGGAGCACGCTCGGGCAGTGCGGCAGCCTCGGCTGCGAGCCGCAGATGGTGCTCTATGGCCGCATGCAGCTCGCCTGGCTCACCCTCCTCCACACCGAGGCCACGCCGGAACAACTGGAGGCGGCGAAGGCGGAGCTCCGCGCCGCGCTCCCCGCCCTCGCCGCCGCGCACAATCCCTATGAGGACGCCAACGAACGGACCAACCTGGCCTATCTGGAGCTGCGCACCGGCGGCGACCCCCGCCCCCTGCTGGCGGAGGCGCACCGGCTGGCCATGGCACCGGGGACCGGACGCGCCGAGCGGCAGAGCCTGGAGGGGTGGGGCGCGCTGCTCGCGGGCCTCGCCGCGATCGAGCGCGGGGACGCGGCGACGGCTTTGGCCGAATGCGCGGCGATCTCCACCGGCGAGCCCCAGCTCGCCGCCGCCCGGCTGAGCTGCCAGGGGCGGGCGTACCGGCTGGCCGGAGATCTCCCGGCGGCCACCCGCGCCTTCGACGCCGCCCTTCTGGAGCACGGGCGGATCGCCGCCGGGCTCGACGAGCGCCTGCCGCTCGGTCCCGGCGAGCGGGCCGAGGACTTCGCGCGGGCCGCGCGCGTCGCCCTCGAGCGCGGCGACCCGCCGGCGGCCTGGCGGCTGCTCCAGCGCCTGGACTCGCTGAGCGCCCAGGAGCGGGAACGCGCCCACTGCCGCGAGCTCGCCCGCGGCGGCGACGCCCGCCGCTGGGCCGCCATCGACCAGGAGTCCGCCAGCCTGCTCCGCGACCTGGCCTCCCTGCCGCGCCTGGCCTCCGGCAACCGGGAGCGGCAAGCCGCCGCCGTCCGTCTCGCGCTCGAGGAGAGGCTACGCCGGCTCTGGCGGGAATGGCCGGGCTGCGCCGCGCCCGCGCCGGCCGATGACGCCGGCGTCGACTTCCGCGCCTTCACGGTCGAGGACGAGGTCGTGCTCCTGCGCCGGGACGCCGCCGGCCGGGTTGGCGTCGAACGCCGGACCCGCTGGCCGCGCCGGCAGCGGCTGGCCGCGCTGCGCGCCCTGGCCGCCGGGATCGAGGCCGGCCGCGGCGACGCCGAAGGGTGGCGCGCGCTCGCCTCCCCCGTCGCCGCGGCCGTCCTCCCGCTCCATCCGGAAACACTCGGGCCGGTGACGACCTTCGCCCTGCACGGCTCGCTGCAGCTCGTGCCCCTGGCCGCGATGCCGCTCGCCCCGACGGCACCAGCCGGTCGCCGCTGGCTGGGCGAGGTCACCGCCGTGGCGCTGCACACGGCGGGCGGGCACGCGGCGGGTGGCGGCGAACCGGCCCGGCGCCCCCTGTTCGTGGTCGATCCGGCCGGCGACCTGGGAGGCGCCGAGCGCGCCCTGCCGGAGTACCGGCGGCTGTTTCCCGGCGGCCGCATCCTCCAGGGCGGCGAGGCCACCCGCGAGGCGGTGCGCGGGGCGCTCGCCGGCGCCGAGTGGCTGCACGTGGACGCGCACGCGAGCTATGACCCGGTCTTCCCCGAGATGTCGCGGCTCCAGCTCGCCGGCGGCGAGCTCAACCTGATGGAATGGTCGCGGCTGCCGGCTCCCCGCCGCTTCGCCAACCTGAGCGGCTGCCGGACGGCGAGCTGGCCGGCGACGGCGGACAGCGGCCAGTATGGCCTCGGCGGGCTGCTGACGAGGCTCGGGGCCGGCTGGGTGGTGGCCAACCGCGGCCCGGTTCCGGATGACGCCGCCTACCGGTACAACCAGGAGTTCTATCGCGCCATCGCCGGCGGGTCCGCCGTGCCCGCCGCCCATGCCTCCGGCCTGGCGGCCCTGCGGCCCCGCTACCCACCCCAGGTCTGGGGCGCCATCCTGCTCCTGCGGGCCGCCGGCGCCACAGGGGGGCAAAACCCCTCACCACCGACTCCCAGGAGGTAGATGAGAGACGATCCGCGGGACCCCGAAGAAGACGAGACGCCGGGCGAGGTCGAAAAGATCCTCCGCGCGCTCGCCGATCAGGACCCGGACGACGCCCTTCCGGCGCCCGGCGACGAACGCCTGCGCGCCTGGCGCGAAGGCCGGCTGAATCCCGTCGAGACCGCGGAGCTGGAGAGCCTGCTGGCGCGCAGCGCCGCCGGACGGCGCCGCCTGCTCGAGCTCGCCGGTGTCGATCGGAGCCTGCCGCTGCGGCGGGTCCGCAAGGCCGTGCTCGCCGGCGCCGGCCGGCCGCGGCGGATGGCGCCCTGGATCTCGGCGGCCGCGGCGGTGGCGGCGTCGATCGTGCTGACCGTGCTCACCTTCTTCCCTCGCCCGCACGGGCTGCCGGCGGGGCTGGCCTACGACGTCGGCGCCCAGGGCCTGGCCGAGGTGCGGTCGGCCGGGGAGTTGCCGAGCGTGGTGCGGGCCTACCCGGCCACCCCGGTGCGGATCCTCGTCCGGCCGCGGGGGGACAGCCCCGCGGGCGTCTCCTTCGCCCTGTTCCGGCGCGAGGGCGAGGCCCTGCGCCGGGTGCGGCAGCCGGAAGAGGTCCGGCTGGTGAGCGATCGGGGGAGCGCGGCCTTCGAGGGCACCGCCGCCAGGGTGCTGGCGACCCGCGCCCCCGGCGCGCACCCGCTCTACGTCGTCGCCTACAACCTGAAGGAGCCTCCCCCCCGGGTCGAGCTCGCGCCCGGCCAGGACCCCGCCGCCGCGTTGCGGGATTCCGGGCGCCTCGTCTACCCCGTGACGGTCAACCTGCTGGGCGATGAGCCGCCGGCAAAGGATGGAATGAGATGAACGGACCCCTGTGGCGCCGGATGCTGATGCTGTGCTGGATCGTGATCGTGATCGCCGGAACGGCGGCGCGGGCGGCGGCGGCGCCGGTGGCGCCGGTGGCCTGGCTGCATCTGGCGCCCGAATGCTCGCCCACCGAGATCACGACCGGAGACGGCGAGGAGCCGCGGATCGTCCGCTGTGGCGGCGCCGGCACCTTCGCCTTCGGCCGAACGGGCCTGCGATACCCCCCCGGCAAATGCTCCCCTCTGGAGGTGGGCAGCGAGACGCCACCCATCGTCCCGGACGAGCAGACGCCGCGCCTGCCGCCGGCCTTCCCCTGCTCCCAGGGCAGTTGCTTCCACCACACGCCGGGCAATCCCTGGGTCGCCGTCGTCGACTGGCGGACGGAGCACGGCTGGAGCGTCGCGGCCACCCTCCAGGAAGCCTCGGACCAGCAGGTCGAGGTCCTGCTCTACGACCTCAACGATGTCGGTACGATCGCCAACCTGGTGCCGTCCGTCTCCGACCTCCACGTGCTCGTCCAGCTCTGCGCCCTGGAGGAGACCGTCCAGAAGCATCCGCTCGACCTCCCCCTGGCGGTGAACATGAGCTTCGGCCGGCGCGCGATGGGTGCCCCCTGCGCATCGTCCGGGACCAGCCTGGGCTGCTCGGTCAGCCACGTGCTCTCCCATCTCGCGGCGGAGGGTGTCCTGCCGGTCGCCGCCGCGGGCAACCACCACGAGATGCTCTTCCCCGCCACCAGCCCGGACGTCGTCTCGGCCGGGGCTCTCGACCTCGCGTACTTTCAGCAGACTGGGGGGATCAGGCCTTCGACGCAGACGCCGTCCAACGCCGCGGCGTTGATGCTGGGTTACGGCATCCATCTCTCGGCGGGTGACAAGGATTCCACCTGGCCGGCGCCCCCGGGAAACTCCTACGCCGCGGCCCTGTTCACCGGCTGGCTCAGCGGGACCCTGGCCGGCGGCGGCCAGCTTCCCGGTCCGCTCCCGCCGCCGGGATCCCGCTGGACGCCCGCGGTCACGGCGGCCCCGGCGAACGGCCTCGTGCTCACGCTCAACGGAGCGCCGCTGGCCGGCTCCGGCCTGGCAGGCCCCCGGCGCCTTCTCGACCGCGCGCTGGCAGCGAGCGCGTCCGCGCCGCCGGTCGATGCCACCCTGCATCTGACGGGGTCCGCGCAGCCCATGCCCAAGGACCCCGTGATCTACGCCGACTCCGGAACCGGCCCGCAGCCCGGGGTCTGCCCCTGCGTGCCCTGCGGGGGTGGCGGCAATGGCGGCAATGGCGGCTATGGGCAGCAAGGCGCGACGGAGGGCTCCGATACCGTGATCCTCGACCTCTCCTCCTCGGTCGGCTTGCCCTCCCAGATCGATCTGCTCGGAGTGTTCCTGCGCGTCGGCACGGCGGTCTACTCCTTCGACCGCTCCAGGGATCCAGCCCTGCTCGCCGCGATCGCGGCCGGCGGCGTCCGGGGGCTCGCCCTCACCGGGATCGGCGGCATCCTCCACCCCGGCGAGCAGCCCTCCCTGGTCCTGGCGGTCAACGTCGGCGGCCCCGCCTACTGGCACGAGGTGCCGATCAACCTGCCGTCGCAGCCGTTGCCCTGACCCGCATTCAGTCCGGCCGCTGGGCGAGCGCGGTGATCATCGCGACCAGACGGGCGGGGTCGGTCGGCTTGGCGAGGTGGGCCTGGAAGCCGGCGTCGAGGGAATCCAGGCGGTCCTGATGAGAGGAGTAGGCGGTGAAAGCGAGGGCCGGGACCCGGCCGCCGCGCTCGAAGGGGAGCGCGCGCACCCGGCGCAGCAGGTCGTAGCCGCTCTCCCCCGGCATGCCGATGTCGCTCAGCAGCACGTCCGGAACGCCGCGCTCCAGCGCCGCCAGGGCCTCGACCGCCGAGGCGGCGGCGACCACTTCGGCGCCGTACTGTTCGAGCAGCTTGGTGAGCATCTCCCGGCCGGTCTCCTCGTCCTCCACCACCAGCAGGCGCAGACCCGCGAGCGGCCGCCGGCCGCCGTCCAGAGGCTCGAACCTCGCCGGCTGCCCGTCCCGCGGCTCCGCCACGAGGATCGCCGGCACCGGGAGATCCACCATGAACGTCGCCCCCTGGCCCTCCCCCGGGCTCGCCGCCGACGCCTTGCCGCCGTGCAGCTCGACGAGGTGCCGCACGATGGACAGCCCGAGGCCGAGCCCGGTCTGGCTCCGGGAATGAGTGCTCTCCTCCTGGCGGAAGCGCTGGAAGACGGAGGGGAGGAATTCCGCGCTGATGCCCTGGCCGGTGTCGCGGACCCGGAGCTGCACGAAGTTCTCCGCGCGGCCCAGCCAGACCTCGACGCGGCCCCCGCTCGGCGTGAACTTCACGGCGTTCGAGATCAGGTTCCAGGCGACCTGCTGCAAGCGGTCCGGATCGCCCAGGACGGTGGTGACCGCATCGTCGTGCGTGAGCGCGAGGGTGACCCCTTTGGCGTCAGCCGCCACGCCCACGGTCTCGACGGCCGCCTGGACCACCGGCAGCAGGTCGATCAGGTGAGGAGCCAGGCGCAGCTTGCCGGTCGTGATCCGGGCGGCGTCCAGCAGATCCTCGACGAGCCGCACCTGCGCCTGGACGCTGCGCTGGATCGCCGCCATCCCGCGGGCGATGGTCGCCGCGTCCACCTTGTCCGCGGCCAGCACGTGAACCCACCCGGCCATGGCGCTCAAGGGGCCGCGCAACTCATGAGAGACGGTCGCCAGAAACTCGTCCTTGAGCCGGCTGGCCGCCTCGGCCTGGCGGGCCGCCCGCTGCTCGCCGGCGACCAGCAGGGCACGCTCCCGCTCCGCCTTCTTGACCTCCGTCCGGTCCTCCATGGCGACCAGGATCTTCTCCGCTCCGCGCCCGTCCCGCCGCACCCGGCCCGCGCTGAGCAGCATCGTCCGGCAGCCGATCTGCGGGAACTTGTGCTCGACCTCAAAGTCCCGCAGCTCGTTATTCTCCTCGGCGAGGATGGACCGCAGCGCCTCGCGCAGCGCCGGGACGTCCCACTGGCGATTGCCCAGATCGTAGAGGAACCGCCCCTCCGTCTCCTGGCGCCTCACCTGGAAGGTGTCGTAGAAGGTGCGGTTCGCCCTCTCCACCCGCAGCTTCCCGTCCAGCACGAGGAGGGGCTCCCGCACCGTCTCGATGATGGCGTCCGCGAAGTCGCGGGCCTCGGAGACCTCGGCGGCGCCGCGCTTCAGGGCGTCGATGTCGACCAGGACCATCACCGCGCCGTCGATCCGGTTGTCCCGGGTCTTGTAGGGCCGGATGCGCAGCGAGTACCAGCACCCCTGGCGGTCCTGCACTTCCCGCTCGATCAGGGTGACGGTCTCCATCGCCTCCAGGATCACCACCTCGAGGCTGGGCAGGTCGAAGTTGGGCCGGATGTCGCTCAGCGGCCGGTTGACGTCCATGGGGAGGAGATTCATCAGTTTCGCGGCCGCGGGGGTAAAGCGGCGCAGGCGCAGGTCCGGGCTCAGCAGGACCACCGGGATGTGGAGGCCGGCGAACAGGTTGACCAGGTCGTCGCCGAGCTGGCCCAACTCCAGGTTGCGGTTCTGCAGCTCCTCATTCAGCGTGCTCAGCTCTTCGTTGCCCGACTGCAGCTCCTCCTTGGCGGTCTCCAGCTCCTCGTTGAGGCTTTGCAGCTCCTCGTTGCTGGAGAGGATCTCCTCGTTGGCGCCCTGCAGCTCCTCGTTGGCGGTGCCCTGGTCCTCGATGACGGCCTGGAGATATTGCTGGGTCGTCGCCAGCTCCCGCTCCAACTGGTCCATCTGGCGGTCCGTCTCCCGCCTGGGCAGGCTCGGCGAGGGCTGCGCCGGTTCCGGCTCGACGTCGGCCGCCAGAGTCTCGGCGAAGAGGACGAGGAAGCAGAGCTTGCCGGCGGCGCGCGCCTGGACCGGGACAGCCTCGATGTCGACGCTGCGGAAACGCTCTCCGTGGCGGAACGTGAGACCCTGCCGGCGGACGGGGGCGCGCGTGGCTCGGGCCTCCTGGATGATCTCGCGCAGCCCGGCCAGGAGGCCCCGCTGGACCATCCGGGGCAGGCTGAGGCTCGCGTCGCCGGACCCGTGCTCGACGTAGGGATGGGTGTCGCCGCGGAATTGCAGGATCTCCAGGTTGTCGTCGACGAGGACGCTCGGCGGAACATACCGGCTGAGGAGAATCCGGTCGGCCTCCCGCTGCGCCTCGCCGCGCTCCCCGGCGTTGCCGCCTTCGGTGCCCGCGCGGGCACCGAAGGCGGTCCCTCCCGTGTAGGTGCCCGCGCCGGAGCCGAGGCTGGTGTGGGCCACCGTCTCGCTCGGCGCAAAGACCCTGTGCCCGCGGTCGACCGGCAGGAACAGATCGGACGACGTGCCGGCCGTCTCCGAGCTGCCCAGCACGAGGACGCCGGTGGGGTTCAAGGCGTAGCGGAAGTTGGCCATCACCCGCCGCTGCACGCCGGGCTCGAGGTAGATGAGGACGTTGCGGCAACTGATGAGGTCGAGATGGGAAAAGGGGGGGTCCCGGATCAGGTCGTGGCGGGCGAAGACGCAGAGGTCACGCACGGTCTTGCTGACCTGGAAGGTGCCGTCCACCTTGGCGAAGAAGCGCGCCAGCCGCTCGGGCGAGACATCGGCGGCGATGTTCTGCAGGTAGATCCCGGCGCGCGCCTTATCGACGGCGCCATCGCGGACGTCCGTGCCGAAAATCTGGATCGGCGGGCCGGCCGTGACGTCGTCGAGGCTCTCCAGCAGGCAGATGGCGATCGAGTACGCCTCCTCACCCGTCGAGCAGCCCGGCACCCAGACCCTGACCGGCGCGTCGGCGGCGCGATCCTGCAACAGCCGGGGGAACACGTCCTGGCGCAAGGCCGCGAAGACCTCCGGGTTGCGGAAGAACGAGGTAACGTTGATCAGCAGATCCTGATACAGCCCCTGCACCTCGTCCGGTTGGCTCTCGAGATGTCCGGCGTAGCCCGCGATCCCCTCGATCTGCAGCAGCGCCATGCGCCGCCGGATGCGGCGCAGCAGCGTCGGCTTCTTGTAACCGGTCAGGTCCTTGCCCGTGGCCTTCTTCAGGAGCGCGAAGATCGTATCGAGGCCGCTCCGGTCGCCTTCCAGCAGCACCTCGTGCGTCGACTCGTCGCGGGGCTCCCGGAGATAGGAGCCGCTGGCCAGCCGCGCGATCTCGCGGGCGAGGCCGTCGGGAGGGAGGACCGCGTCGACGCTGCCCCCGGCGATGGCGCTGCGCGGCATGCCGTCGAAGGCGGCGGATTGCGGATCCTGCGCCAGGCAGATGCCGCCGGCGGCCTTGATCGCCTTGAGCCCCAGGGTGCCGTCGGAGGCGGTCCCCGAAAGCACCACCCCGATGGCCTGGCTCCCCCGGACCTCCGCCAGGGTGCGGAAGAAAAGGTCGATCGGCATGTGACGGTCCGGGGCCACGGTACGCGGCAGAAGCCTGAGGTGCCCATCCGTGATCGCCAGGTCCATCTGGGACGGAATCACGTAGACGTGGTCGGGCTCGATCTTCTCGACGTCCCGCGCCTCGCCCACCGGCATCGCGGTCGAGCGGGCGAGCAGGGAGGGCAGGATGCTGTCGTGCGTGGGGGACAGGTGCTGCACGAGCACGAAGGCCGCGCCGGTGTCCGCCGGCAGGTTCTGCAACAACTGCCGGAAGGCCTCGAGCCCGCCCGCGGAGGCGCCGATGCCGACGATCGGAAAAAGTTTCTGAGGGGAAGGCGGCGGAGTGTCTTCGGCAGACGAGCGTTTCGGACGCGGCGGCGGTCTCTTCTTGTTCGTGACCATGTCTGATGGCAGTGTAGCAGACCCCTGGATCCGGCCGGTCTTGCACCGTCGCGGCGCGGATTCCTGAGGGCGATCCCAAAGGAACCCTTTCTGCTGTAAAATACACGACCCGGCGAGAGGAAAACGGCTTATCCTTCCCCGATTGCCGGGGGAGGTCAGGATGGGACGCCCGAAGTCCAGCCGGCAAGCCGACCCGCCGTCCGGACGCTCCCTGACTCGAAGCGGGATGGCCTGGAGAGATTGCAGGCGGCGGCCTACGGATTTTCGGTCATCGGACCCACGGGTCCAGTTCTTTGACCCACGGGTCGCGAGCTCGGACCCACGGGTCGCGGACTCCGACCCACGGGTCGCGGACTCCGACCCACGGGTCCAACTCTTCGACCCACGGGTCGCGCACCCTGACCCGCGGGTCCAACTCTTCGACCCACGGGTCGCGCCCCCTGACCCGCGGGTCCGGCTCTCCGGTCCATGGGTCGCGGACTCCGACCCACGGGTCCGGCTTCTTGAGGATTGGGAGATGGCGATGCGGGAGGCGGTCGATTGGCTCAGGCCCTCCGTGGCATGAGGCGGCGCCACCAGCGCGTGTCCGCCGTCACCGGAGGGTCGGGTTCAGCCTTGGGCCCCGCCTCCCCATAACGGTGCAGCGGCGTCGTGTCACCGGCCGGCCACATGGAGCTCAAAGAGCCGGGGCGATAGAACGTCACCGTCACGCTGCGCCGCGAGATCGGGCTGTCGCGCACCACCGGCGAGACCGCGTGCCAGGAGTTGTCGGAGCGCACGATCACGGCGGAGTTGCCGACGACGGGCGCGACCTCTTCCACGATGTCCGCCGCATCGGGGGAACGCAGGATGCCCAGGCAGCCGCCATCTCCCTGGTTCCACGATTGATTGAAGTAGAACACGTGCGTGACGATCTTGTCCGGCAGGTCGGGATGCGGGCCCAGCGAGGCTCCAGGTCCGAAGTGGAAGACGTTCACCTCGAGCGGCGCATCCGTCAGATCGCGCCCGATCAGCAGCGACAGGGTCGAACGGTATTCGGACGAAAGCAGATCGTTCGCAAAGCCCCGCCAGGCATCGCTCAGCTCCTCGGGGTAGGAGGCGGTATCGGCCCCCATCCCGATCAGGTTCCGCGCATCGTAGTCGTAATCCTTTTCTCCACCGCGGGCCGAGAGCGTCTTGAAGTGGTCGCGAGGATAGGAAGCTGCCAGGTCCGCCGCGTCTTTGGGCGAGAACAGGTCGCCAATCACGGCCCATTGGTAGGGCTCGTTCTCCAACTTGCACTGTGTGATCCGACTCCAGTTGATCATGTTGCGTCCTAGGGTCGTACTCCTCAGCCGGCGTCCCAAGAATCGAAGCGGCGAGGTGAGTTTCCATGAATTCGAGTTACTGAGCGCCGCCACCCGCTGGTCGCGCACCGCGATCCGCGCGCGAGCCAGAGCCAGGAGCCGGCTCTGCTCTTCCATGCGTTCCTTTTCCGCGCCAGCCTTCTCCAAAACCTCGACCGCGGCGGCAGGACTCTCCAGCAATCCTGGCAGCTCTTGCCAGAATCGGTCGAGCGCCGGCTGCGGTCCGATGGGTCCGGTCCTCAGAACCTCCGCGACGCGGTCCCAATGTTCCGCGAGCGAATCGAGCGTAGCACGCACGGTCCCCGAGGGGGCAGCCCTCCCCAGGCGGGCAAGAAACCAGTCCGGATCCAGCCGGCCTTCGGCGGGCAGTCGGAAAATCGCTCCCAAGCCCGCCAGGGCAGAGTACTTTCCCCGCGAGAGGTCTTGCGTCGTGAAGGCGGGCACGCCCGCGGCCAGCGCGGTGATCGCCAGGTGATAGCTGTGGCCGACCACCGCCTCCGCCTGGCTGATCAGCTCCGCCAGCAGCAGCGGATGCGGCCACGAGGGCAGGCGGACAACCTCCGGCAGATCCCTTTCGAGAATCGCCGGATCGTCGCCGAGCACCGGGCCGATCGGCAGGGCCAGAAAACGCAGGCCCTGGAACCGGTCCGCGTGCTTCTTGACGAAGCGTGCGAAGGCCTCCAGCCCCAGCGCAGCCTGGACGACGACGTAGGGACCCGTCAGACCCGCGGCATCGCGCAGGCGGGCGAGCTCGCTGGAGGGCCTCCCCGCGAGCAGGCGGGGAAGACCAAAGGCGGTGTCGGGGACGACCGCGATACGGCCGGCGGCGGTAAAGCCCGCCAGTGCCGCTTGCGACGGCGCGTCGCGCACCGCGACGTAGCCGCTGAGATCGAGCGCCAGCCGCAGGAGCGGCTCCGCCCAGGCCGGGATCTCGTTGCAATGCATTCCGGGCGCATTCCAGGCCACCGGAATCCCGCGTTGTAAAGCGATCAATGCGGGAGTCAGCCAATACCCCGTGGGATGGTGAATCGCGGACGTCGGCGGTCCATATCCGGGAGCGACCGTCTTGTCGAAACGGATAAGGAAACCGCCGCCGACGAGCAGGCCGTCGAGAGGGACGGTCCCCCGTGCCAGCTCTGCCACGGAGGTGACCTCGTACGGCCACTCGGGAGGAGTTCTTGCATGGTAGGAAAATGGATGCAGCTTGACCGCGCCGAGCCGCTGCGCAAGCTCTGCCTCAGCGATCAGGGGAAAGAGCAGGTCACCATAGTTCTCGAGATCGAAGGTGCCCACCACACCGATGTGCCACTCGCGCTCATTCATCCGCGCCCAGCCTGCCTCATGAGAGCCCTCTTCAACGCCCTATACCTCGGCGAGTTTAATGCGCTTGCCGTCAATGACGGCGCAGATCTCCAGGCTTCCGCCGAGCGCCTTGACGTACCGGCGAAGAGTTGAGATCCGATGATCTTCGCGCCGCTCCATCTTCGATAGCTGCGATTGGGTAATTTCAACCCGCTGGGCCAGTTCCCCCTGTGTGAGGCCGACGGCCTCCCGCAACGCACGAAGGTCCATCTCCAACAGCTCGCTCTCGATCTCCTGGTCGATCCCACGGAGTTCCTCAGGCGTAAACTTCTGCGCTCTGATGTCCGACCACTTCTTGGCTGACATAGCCACCTCCTTTTGCAGCGTTGCCGCGGCTGATCAGCGCAGTTCCTGTAGATACTGCTCCCAGATCGCCTCAGCCTTCGGGATCATC
>JBDSHF010000495.1:0-2923 GCA_039918595.1 Thermoanaerobaculia bacterium | reverse complement strand
GAGCCTGACCTACCGCGAGCTGAACGAGCGGGCGAACCGCTTGGCCCATCATCTCCGCCGGCTCGGGGTCGGCCCCGAGTCGCGGGTGGGCCTCTGCGTCGACCGCTCGTTCGAGCTGGTGGAGGGGGTGCTGGGGATCTTGAAGGCGGGCGGAGCGTACGTGCCGCTCGATCCCCGCTATCCGGCCTCGCGGCTCTCCTACATCGCCGAGGACTCCGGGATCGGCGTGGTGGTGACGACGGAGGACCTGCGCGATCTGGTGCCCGGGGTGGAGGCCGTCTGCCTGGGCTCGTTCGCCGGCGAGAGCGAGGAGGAACCCGAGTCTGGAGCCGGTCCGGACAACCTTGCCTATGTCATCTACACCTCAGGCTCGACAGGCAAGCCCAAGGGGTCGCTGATCACCCATCGCAACGTGGCGCGGCTGTTCGCGGCGACCGAGGAGTGGTTCCACTTCGACGAGCGCGACGTCTGGTCGCTGTTCCACTCCTACGCCTTCGACTTCTCGGTCTGGGAGATCTGGGGGGCTCTGCTCCACGGCGGCCGTCTGGTGGTGGTCCCCTATTGGGAGAGCCGCTCGCCCGAGGCCTTCTACCGCCTGCTGCGCGACGAGCGGGTCACCGTCCTCAACCAGACCCCGTCGGCCTTCCGCCAGCTCCTCTGGGCGGAGGAGACCGTGCTCGATGGAGATGCCCCCGATCTTTCCCTGCAATATGTGGTCTTCGGTGGCGAGGCTCTGGAGCCGGCGAGCCTCGCCCCCTGGTTCTCCCGCCACGGCGACGAGCGGCCACGGCTGGTGAATATGTACGGCATCACCGAGACGACCGTGCACGTCACCTGGCGGCCGGTGCGGATGGCGGACCTTGCGGGCGGCAGCCTGATCGGCAAGCCGATCCCGGATCTCGCCGTCCACCTGCTCGACCCGGGCCTGCGGCCGGTGGCGATCGGTACCCCCGGCGAGATCCACGTCGGCGGCGCCGGGCTCGCCCAAGCGGGTCTTGCCCAGGGCTACCTGGGCCGGCCGGACCTCACCGCCGAGCGCTTCGTCCCCGATCCTTTCTCGAGACAGCCAAGCGCGCGCCTCTACCGCTCGGGAGACCTGGCCCGCCGTCTGCCGAACGGCGATCTGGAGTACCTGGGTCGCATCGACCAGCAGGTCAAGATCCGCGGCTTCCGCATCGAGCTGGGGGAGATCGAGGCTGCGCTGTCCGCGCAGCCTGGAGTCCGCGAGGCCGTGGTCCTGGCGCGCGAGGAGGGGGAGCGCCGCCTGGTGGCCTATCTGGTAGGGGACGTTGACGATCCCGCCGTCCTGCGCCGGTCGCTGGCCGAGCGGCTGCCGGACTACATGCTCCCCGCGGCCTTCGTCTTCCTGGACGCGCTGCCGCTGACCGAGAACGGCAAGATCGACCGCCGGGCGCTTCCCACGCCGGAGGCCGCCGGCGCCGTGCCCGGGAAGGAGCGCTTGGCGCCGCGTACTCCGCTGGAAAGTTTCGCCGTCGACCAGTTCCGCGAGGTCCTGGGGCTGCCGGCCGGCCGCGAGATCGGGATCGACGAGGACTTCTTCGATCTCGGCGGCCACTCGCTGCTGGCCACCCAACTCGTCTCGCGGGTGCGCGAGGCCTTCAAGGTCGAGCTGCCGCTACGGACGGTCTTCGAGGCGTCCACCGCCGCCGGTCTGGCGGCGTGGATCGAGAGGGCGCGGCAGGCCGCGAACGGTCCGGCCGCGCCGCCGATCCGCCGGATTGCCCGGGATCACCCCCTGCCGCTCTCCTTCGCCCAGGAGCGGCTCTGGTTCCTGCACCTCCTCGCGCCGGAGAGCCCGGTCTACAACCTGGGAGCTTCGATGCGGCTCGCCGGCCGGCTCGACGCCGGCGTCCTCGCCGCCGCTCTCTCCGAAGTGCTGCGCCGCCACGAGGCGCTGCGCACGACTTTCCGCCCAACCGCCGCTGGCGCCGTACAGGAGATCCACCCCTGGGCGCCACTGCCGCATCCGCTGATCGACCTCGCCGCTTTGCCGGGGGAGGTCCGGGAGGAAGAGGCGCGGCGAATCGCCGGGGAAGAGGGGGCCCGCCCGTTCGACCTCGAGCGCGGGCCTCTGCTGCGCGCCCTCCTGCTGCGCCTGGGGGTTGAGGACCACGTCGCGCTCTGGCGGACCCACCATGTCACCGCGGACGGCTGGTCGCTGAGCGAGGTGTTCGTCCCCGAGCTGACCCGGCTCTACGCGGCGGGGCTCCAACGCCGGCCGTCCCCGCTCCCCGAGCCGCCGGTCCAGTACGCCGACTATGCTACCTGGCAGCGGCAGTGGCTGCGCGGGGAGGTGCTGGCGGAGCAGCTCGGCTACTGGCGGCGGCAGCTCGCCGGCCTTGCTCCGCTGGAGCTGCCGGCCGACCGGCCCCGCCCGCCGGTCCCCTCCGGCCGCGGCGGCAGCCGTTCCTGGGAGCTCCCGGCCGGCCTCACGGATTCCCTGAGCCGGCTGGCGCGCGCGGGGGACGCGACGCTGTTCATGGCGCTCTTCGCCGCCTTTGCCGCCGTGCTCCACCGGGAGACCGGGGCCGGGGAGGTGCCGGTAGGGATGCCGGTTGCCAGCCGCTCGCGGAGCGAGATCGAGAGGCTGATCGGCTTCTTCGTCAACACCCTGGTCCTGCGCGGGGATCTGGCGGGAGATCCCGATCTGCCGGCGCTGCTCGCCCGCTCGCGCGACACCGTGCTCGGCGCCCTGTCTCACCAGGACATCCCGTTCGAGCGCCTGGTGGACGAGCTGGCGCTGCCGCGCAACCCGCACCGGCCGCCGCTGCTGCGCGTGACCTTCCAGTTCCAGACCGCCTCGGCGGCGGGTGGCCTGAATCTGCCAGGGCTTACCCCGGCGCTGTTCGAGGCGGGCGTCGAGGTCGCCAAGTTCGATCTGGTCCTCGATCTCTTCGAGGCG
>JBDSHF010000494.1:0-8068 GCA_039918595.1 Thermoanaerobaculia bacterium | reverse complement strand
GTGCCGACGTAGCAGGAGTAGCGCTGGTAGCCGCTGATCGTGTACTGGCCGTTCGTAAACTGGCAAGCCGAGGTGATGACGAGCGGCTGCAAGTGGCAGAAGTTATAGGGAGCGCAGGCGGCGATTTCGAAGTCCTGGATTTTCGACTGCAGGGAGGAGGTGGCGCTGGAGCAACTCGTTCCGGTCCCGGGGGGCGTGTTCGTGGGAAAAGAAATGGGGCTGCATGAGCAGGAGGCCGCGGCCGACGGCGGGAGGGCGAAGTGAAGGGCGGCGACGAGCGCGAACGCGAGTCCGACGGCCTTGAGCATCCGTCCATAGGGAATCTTCATCTCTGGGATCTCCTTTCCATACCGGCCCGGAAGCAGGCCGGAACCGATCCTCTCCGGATCGAGGCTTGAGAAGCGCCTACCTTCCAGGTGCGTGGCACGAGAGGAGCCGCGCCACTGAGATCTGCCTCCAATCACCGCTTGATCCGCGAGCCCCCCTCCTCCGTCCCCAGGATCCACCCCACCACCTTGCCCGGCTGGATGACGTCCACCTTGTGCCAGAAGCGGCGGTTGCGGAGGAAGCGGCTGGAGCTGTCGTCCTGGGGGAGGGCGGCGATCTCGTCGCGGATCTTCTGGAAGCGGGCGACCCAGCGGACGCAGTTGGCGAGGCGGAGGTCCACCCAGCCGTCGCGCACCCAGGACTCCAGGTTGTCCGGGGTGATCGTGGCGCCGCAGGCGTCCCCGGGGACCAGCACCTTGACGCCGCGGATGACCTCTCCGGAGTCGAGCAGGATCGGGATGCCCACCGAGACGACCTGGTTGGCCTCCTCGGGGTTCTCGCGGACGAGGCGATCGAGGGCGTCGCGGACGGCCTCGGGGGTGGAATCCCAGACGGCCTTCATGTTCGGGAAGGCGAGGCGCAGCAGGTGGGCCTCGAAGAGGAGCTTGGAGTTGCGCGGCGGCCCCAGCATCTCGAAGGCGACGCTGTGCACGCCGTGCTCTTTCTCCATCTCGTTCAACCGTTCCAGCGCCCAGTGCCGCAGGATGCCCGCCCGGTAGGTGGGGCCGAGCACCGCGCTGTCGAGCGCGTTGACGATGTCGAACCCGGTGCCGCGACCCTCGATCTCGAAGACCAGGTAGCGCGCGATCTCCTCGGGGGTGACGAACTCCATCTGCTCGTGGCTGGTCACGGTGGAGAACTCCTCGAGGCTGAAGACGCCGTTCTCGCCCGTATCGATGAAGACGTTCTGGTAGGGCTCGTCGCGCACCCGGGCCGCCGCCGTGTCCTCGGTCGAGAAGGTCGCGCCCAGCGGGATCGGCCTGGCGTCCATCAACTGGAGGGGCTTGCCGCCGCGGACGATGGGGCCGAAGCCCATCCGCTTCCAGGCGATCACCGCCGCCGGCTTGATCTCCTTGGTGATCGGGGCGCCCGGGGTGCGGGCCATCAGGAAGAGGAGCATCGACTGCGCCCCTGCCATCGCGCTCTTGGAGAGCAGCACCCGGCTCGGCCGCTCCTCGGAGTGGGTGTAGGGGATGTTGAGCCCCATCCCGCCGGTGCCGGTTGTGCCGATCTTGACGTAGACCCCGGTCTCGGCGTCGACCATCCCCCGGTACATGATCTGGATGTGGCGGATCAGCCGCGGCATGTAGAGGGCGTCGAGCAGGCGCTCGGTGGTCCCCTCCTCGATCTCCCCCGCCTCGAGCTGCTTGAGCACCTCCTCGGCGGAGCGGAAGATGTCGCCGTAGGCGATACCGGTGGAGGTGTTGACGCAGTCGACCACGATGTCCGGCCGCGACTTGGCCAGGACGTCATAGAGGACGAAAGTGCCCAGGTCCTCGTCGTCGAGCCGGCGCAGCTCGGCCCGGATGAGGTCCCGCTTGGAGCCCCCCTGGAGCAGGCCGAAGATGTTGCCGGAGGAGACGGAGAGCACCGTCGAGCCCGCCTCGCCCCGCAGCTCTTCGACCGCCTTCTCGGACTCCTCGATCCGCAGGCTGTGGATCTGGATCTCGCGCGGCCGGCGCGACAGCAGCTCCCGGCAGACGGCCGTCCCCACCAAGCCGTACCCTCCGAGCACAAGGATCTTCCGATTCTCGATATTCAAAACACATCTCCTTCGATGGGATGGGATCGCGGGACGTATCTAAACGCTGACGGGGGAAGTGTATATCAGGGAACGGCGGGCTCGGCCTGTCCCAAGGCGTCCATGGCCTGCGACCTCACTCCCGCCGCCCGGGATTGAAATCCCGGGCTACCTACGGCCGTCCCATCCGGGACTCCCTAGAGCCGTTCTTGCAGAGCCCCGGGAGGGGCGATTGTTGGTAGCCCGGGATTTTAACCCCGGGCGGCGGGATCGAGGGCCCACCCCCCGGGGGCGGCGCTCTGACACGCTTTCGTCACTCCAGGGTGTGAATGCCGCCTTATCGGGTTAAACTCGTTCGGTTTTTCTGGCGCGCCGCGCCTTGTAGGCGGACGCCTGCTTTTTTGGGATCTGGAGGACGATGATGCCCCGCTGGAGTACGGTCCGCTTCGCGCCGCTCGCGCTTGGCCTCGCCCTGACGGCGCTACCCGCGCCGGCGGCGACCCCCGCCGGCGGCGATCTCGACGCCCGCATCGACCGGGAAGCCGAGCGGGTGGCGCCGCAGCTCATCGAGCTGCGCCACCGTATCCATCAGAATCCGGAGCTCTCCAATCGCGAGACTCAGACGGCCGAGCTGGTGGCGGCCCACCTTCGCGCCCTCGGGCTCGAGGCCCGCACGGGCATCGCCAAGACCGGCGTCGTCGCCCTGCTCAAGGGGGGGAAGCCCGGGCCGCTGATCGCCGTGCGCGCCGACATGGACGCCCTGCCGGTGACCGAGGAGACCGACCTGCCGTTCAAGTCGACCCGGCGGGATACCTTCCTGGGCCAGGAGGTCGGCGTTGCCCATGCCTGCGGCCACGACATCCACACCACGTCGCTGCTCGGCGTCGCCTCGGTCCTCTCGGCGGTGAAGGCGGAGATCCCCGGCAGCATCCTGTTCATCTTCCAGCCCGCCGAGGAGGGGCCGCCGCCGGGGGAGAAGGCGGGCGCCAAGCTGATGCTGGAGGAGGGCCTCTTCCGGCAGTACAAGCCCACGGCGGTCTTCGCGCTGCATTCCATCCCGGAGCTCGCGGTCGGCCAGATCGGCTACAACTCGGGGCCGACGATGGCCGCGGTCGACCAGTTCCGGATCAAGATCAAGGGCAAGCAGGCGCACGGCGCCGCTCCCAACCTGGCGATCGATCCGATCGTCGTCGGGGCGGAGGTGGTGATGGCGCTGCAGACGATCCGTTCGCGCAACCTGTCGCCGCTGGAGCCGAGCGTCATCACGGTCGGCATCTTCCGCGGTGGCGAGCGCTTCAACATCATCCCCGGCGAGGTGATGCTCGAGGGGACGGTGCGCACCTACAACGCGGAGGTGCGCGCCACGGTCGAGCGCCGCATGCGCGAGATCCTGGACGGCATCACCCGCGCCAACGGGGCGTCGTTCGAGCTCGACTATCAGAAGAACGCGCCGGCGACGGTCAACAACCCGGCGCTCACCCAGCAGGTCAAGCCGCTACTCGAGCGCATCGCCGGGGCCGGCAACGTCAAGATCGGGGAGCCCGCCATGGCCGGCGAGGATTTCGCCTACTTCGCCGAGGAGGTCCCCGGATTCTTCTACCGGCTCGGCACTCTCAAGCCGGGCACGGTTTCGGGCGGTCTGCACACGCCCAACTTCCGGGGGGACGACGGCGCGGTGCCGGTGGGCATCCGCGTCATGTCACGGCTCCTGGTGGATTACCTGACTTCACAAAAAGCACACTGAAACTTCTTCCGAGGTGCGGAATGAAAAATGAAGGGCCGGCAGTGAGCAGCTTTGGGGTGGACAAGCAAGGGATCACCGGCGCGGGCACGGTGTATTGGAATCTGTCGCCGGCGCGCCTGACCGAGCTCGCCGTCCAGCGCGGCGAGGCGACCCTCTCGGCCGAGGGGGCCCTGGTCTGCGTGACGGGGCAGCATACCGGGCGGTCGCCGAACGACAAGTTCGTGGTCAAGGACCCGGCGACCGACGGGGATATCTGGTGGGGCGAGGTCAACCGGCCGTTCGAGAAGGAGAAGTTCGAGGCGCTGCTCGCCCGCGCCCAGGAGTATCTCCAGGGCAAGGACATCTTCGTCTTCGACGGCTATGCCGGCGCCGATCCGCGCTACCGCATCAACGTCCGGGTGATCTCCGACGACGCCTGGCGCAACCTGTTCGCCCGCAACATGTTCATCCGCGAGGAGGACCCCGCCGCCCTCGCCGGCTTCGAGCCCAACTTCACGGTGATCAACGTCGCCAACTTCCAGGCCGAGCCGGAGCGCGACGGCACCCGCACCCCGACCTTCATCCTGCTCGACCTGGCGAAGCGGATCGCGCTGATCGGCGGCACCCGCTACGCCGGCGAGATCAAGAAGAGCATCTTCAGCGTGATGAACTACTACCTGCCGAAGCAGGGGGTGCTGTCGATGCACTGCAGCGCCAATTATGGACCTACTAATAATGGCGCCACCAAGGACGACGTGGCGCTCTTCTTCGGCCTCTCGGGCACGGGCAAGACGACCCTCTCGGCCGATCCCGACCGCACGCTGATCGGCGACGACGAGCACGGCTGGAGCGACGACGGCGTGTTCAACGTCGAGGGGGGGTGCTACGCCAAGGTGATCCGCCTCAGCCCTGAGGGGGAGCCGGAGATCTACGCCACCACCCGCACGTTCGGCACGATCCTCGAGAACGTGGTCTGCGACCCCGAGACCCGCAAGCTGGACCTCGACAGCGACCGCCTGACCGAGAACACGCGGTCGAGCTACCCGCTCACCCAGCTCCACAACGTCGATCTCGGCGGCCAGGCGGGCCACCCGCGCAATGTGGTCTTCCTCACCTGCGACGCCTTCGGCGTGCTGCCGCCGATCAGCCGGCTGACCCCGGAGCAGGCGATGTACCACTTCCTCTCCGGCTACACGGCGAAGGTGGCGGGCACGGAACGCGGGGTCACCGAGCCGAAGGTGACCTTCAGCACCTGCTTCGGCTCCCCCTTCCTGCCGCTCCACCCCGGGGTCTACGCCAAGATGCTGGGCGAGAAGCTCGCCGAGCACGGCGTCCGGGTCTGGCTGCTCAACACCGGCTGGACGGGCGGCCCCTACGGCGTCGGCCAGCGGATCAAGCTCGGCTTCACCCGCCGCATGGTGACCGCCGCGCTGACCGGCGAGCTCGACAACGTCGAGACCTGGACCGATCCGATCTTCGGCCTCGACGTGCCCACCCACATCGAGGGGGTGCCTGAAAAGCTCCTCCACCCGCGCGAGACCTGGCAGAGCCCCACGGACTACGACGCCCAGGCGACCCGGCTGGCCGACATGTTCGCCGACAATTTCAAGAAGTACGAGAGCGGCGTCGACGAAGCGGTGAAGGCGGCGGGTCCGAGCCAGGTGAAGGCGTAGGGCCCGCATCACCCCGCCCTCTTCTGCCGTCCCCTCCCCCCTCCCCTCACCGGGAGAGGGGACCTTTGGAAGCGAGGCCACGCCTTGAAAACATCCTTCTCCGTCAACGGCCAGCCCGCCGAGCTCGAGGGGCACCCCATGGAGCGCCTGCTCGACGTGCTGCGGGAGCGGCTCGGGCTGACCGGCACCAAGGAAGGGTGCGGCGAGGGGGAGTGCGGCGCCTGCACGGTGCTGATCGACGGCGTGCCCACCCTCTCCTGCCTGGTGCCGCTCTTCCAGTGCGAGGGGCAGCGGATCGAGACCGTCGAGGGGATCGCCGAGGGGCCGGCGCGCGAGTTCCTGGACCGCTTCGTGGCCACCGGCGGCGTCCAGTGCGGCGCGTGCACGCCCGGCATCGTGGTCACCGCCTGGGCGCTCCTTCAGCGCAACCCCGCGCCGAGCCGCGAGCAGGCGCGCGAGGCACTGGCGGGCAATCTCTGCCGGTGTACGGGCTACGAGGGGATCCTGCGAGCCGTCTGTGGAGAAACTGAATGACGGTCGCCCTGCGCCCGCGATCCCTGGACGAGGCCGTCCGGCACCTTCAGGAAGACCCGGCCCTGGTGCCCACCGCCGGCTGCACCGACCTGATGGTGCGCGGCCCCGAGGCCCTCCACCGGATGGACCGGGTGATCGATCTCCTCGGCGTCCCCGAGCTGCGCGGCATCCGGGAAGCCGACGGCGGCCTGGAGATCGGCGCCACCACCTCCTTCAGCGAAATCCGCGGCTCGGCCGCCGTACGCGCCGCCTTTCCCATCCTCGCTGAAGCCGCCGCCCTGGTGGGCGGCTGGCAGATCCAGAACCGGGCGACTCTGGGGGGCAATATGGCGAACGCCAGCCCGGCCGGCGACTCCCTGCCCGTGCTCCTCGCCCTGGACGCGATCGTCGTGGCGGCCGGGGCCGGCGGCCGGCGCGAGATCCCCTACGCCGGATTCCACACCGGCTATCGCCAGACGGCCCTGCGGCCCGGAGAGATCGTCGCCCGCGTCCGCCTCCCCTACCTGCTGGCGGGGGCGTTCCAGGCCTTCCGCAAAGTCGGGACGCGGGAAGCGCAATCGATCAGCAAAGTCGTGCTGGCCCTGGCCGGCCGGATCGAAGGGGGGAGGATCGCGGAGCTCCGCCTCGCCGCCGGCAGCGTCGCCGCGACGCCGGTCCGCCTGCGCGCCACCGAGGAGGCCATGCGTGGCCTGCCGCCGAACCCTGAGACCGCCGATCTCGCCGGCCGCGAGGCCGCCCGCGAGGTGACGCCGATCGACGATGTACGCTCCACCGCGGAGTACCGCCGCTTCGCCCTGGAACGGGTGGTCCGGCGGCTGATGCTGACTCTCACGACAAAGCAGGAAAAATGATGCAGACCACCCTGACCGCCGACGCGGTCCGCGACGTCTTCGAGCGCCTGCGCGGCGCCAATCTCGCGTTCGCCCGGCGCCAGCCCGGCGAGTCGGGACGGCGCCAGCCGGTCCACACCGTCTATGGCGGCGCGCACCTCTTCAAAGCCGACACCGCCTCCCGGCTGGGAGCGCTCGCGCTACGCGCCTTCGAGGAGTACGCCGCCACCCCCGCGGACCTCGCCGCGGCGATCGGGCTGCGGGAGGATCTCGCCGCCACGATCCACGCCCGCGTCGCCGAGAGGCTCCGCCGCGAGCCGGTCGAGGACTTCCGGGCCGACTTCGAGGACGGCTACGGCAGCCGTCCGGACGCGGAGGAGGACGGCCATGCCGCCTCCGCCGCTCGCGAGATGGCCGCCGGGCTGGCCGCCGGCACGCTGCCCGCGTTTGTGGGCATCCGCATCAAGCCGTTCACCGAGGAGTTGCTGGGGCGCTCCCTGCATACGCTCGACATCTTCCTGACAACGTTGATCCAGGAGACGGGAGGCCGGCTGCCGGAGAACTTCATCGTCACCCTCCCCAAGGTGACGATCCCCGAGCAGGTCGCCGCGCTGGCCAATCTCTTCGATCGCCTGGAGCCGGCGCTCGGCCTCGCCGCGGGATCGCTCCGTCTGGAGATCATGATCGAGACGCCGCAGTCGATCCTCAACGAGCGGGGGAGCTCGAACCTGCCGCTCCTGGCCGCCGCGGCGCGCGGCCGCTGCGTGGCCGCCCACTTCGGCACCTACGACTACACCGCCGCCTGCAACATCACGGCGGAGCACCAGTCGATGACTCATCCGGTCTGCGACTTCGCCAAGCACATGATGCAGGTCGCCTACGCCGGAACCGGCCTCTGGCTCTCGGACGGCGCCACCAATGTCCTCCCCGTGCCGCCGCACCGCGGATCTGAGCTCACCGCGGCCCAGATCGAAGAGAACCGCGCCGTCGTCCATCGCGCCTGGAAGCTCCATGCATCGCACGTCCGGCATTCCCTCGTCGGCGGCTTCTACCAGGGCTGGGATCTCCACCCCGCGCAACTCGTCACGCGCTACGCCGCCCTCTACGCCTTCTTCCTGGAAGGCCTGGACGCCGCCTCCGACCGCCTCCGCAACTTCGTCCAGAAAGCCGCCCAGGCCACCCTCGTCGGCGAGGTCTTCGACGACGCCGCCACCGGCCAGGGCCTCCTCAACTACTTCCT
>JBDSHF010000493.1:0-13658 GCA_039918595.1 Thermoanaerobaculia bacterium | reverse complement strand
ATGAGGCCGGAGGGGGCAATTATCAGAGCCTCATCAACCAGGCCCTGCGGGATGTCATCCAGAACCGGCGGGAGCCTCTCGAAGAGACGTTGCGGCGAGTCTTGAGGGAGGAGTTGCACGCCGACCGCGAGCCCAGAAAGACGGCGGCAAAGTCCTGAAACAGGAGCGTTACGCCCCCAGCGGCGAGATCCTCCCCACCATCCGGCAGCGCGCCCGGACCGCGCCGCCGGTGATGCCAACGCCGAGGATGCGGATGGGCTCGACCCGTACCTCGCCGTGGAAGCCCGGCGGAAAGACCCCCTGGATCGCCCGCTCGGTCTCCCGCTCCGCCGGTCCAAGGAGCGGCGCGAGGTCGAGGCGGGCGGCTTTCCGGAGACCGGCCAGCAGCTCGGCGCGATGAAAACGATCGGCCAGACGCAGGAAGAGGCCGCCCGACGCGAGATCGTATTGCAGGTCCGCGAGGCGCAGCACGCTGGTGCCGGGATCGAGCTCCGGGCGGCCGCGGAGCACCAGGCGTCCCTCCCGGCCGTCGGCCTGGAAGTCGAGCGCCAGGATCAGCAGGTCCCCCTCGACGCCGAGGCCGGAGCCGGTGATCCGCATCTCCCGCTTGCGGTCGAGACGGAAACGCTGGCCGCGGAGCGCCCGATCGGCCCACCGCGACAGCTCCAGCGGGGAGGCGACGACCGGCGCCTCCAGCTCGAAGCCGCCGGCCCGCTCCGCATCCAGGCGGAGCGGCGGCAGGAGCGTGACCGCCGGCGGCGTCATCGCTGAGCCTAGCGACAGCGAGAGCTGGCCCGAGATGCCGATCCCTGTCTGGAGCCTGCCGTCCTGCCCGGCGATCCGCGCCAGCGAGATCTCCAGCGGCTGGAAGCGGATCCAGAGGTTCTCCCCTCCGACCGCCCGGCGGGCGACGTGGAGCGACCGCCAGGCGTCCTCGGCCTTCCCACGCAGGGAGAGATCGGCCAGCAACCGGCCCGCCGCCTTGCGCAATTCCCGGTTGAGGATGGGATTCAGACGCCCCTCGAGGAGACTCCGGACGTTCACGGAGAAAACGCCCAGCACTTGGAGATCGGCGCGGTCGAGCTCGATCTGCGCCACCGGCCGCGGGTCCGGCCGCCAGTCAGGACCGATCGCGAGCGAGGCCGTCCCCCGCACCCGGCCGGCGAGCTCGACCGTCTCCTGGACCGGCAGCCCGCCCAGCCGGCCGCCGATCGTCAGCCGGCCGCGGATCGGAAAGGAGAAGGTCAGCCATTCGCCGGAGAACCCGACCTCCGCCGTCCCCCGTTCGAGGTCGTAGCGATAGAAATCGTCCTGCACCGCGCCGGAGATCTCCTGCTTCCGCTCGTCGCTCATGCGGGGAGGAACGGAGGCCTCGATGATCCGCCGCACCTCGGAGAGCGGGATCGACACGGGAAAGAAGAAGGAAGCCTTGCCGTCCTCCATCGGCAGGAGGATGGGCGCGGAGCCCGAACCCGAGGGGGACTGGACCGGCGTGCCCGAGCACCCCGCGAGGAGCAGGGCGAGAAGGAACCCGGCGGCCCGCCGGGCCCTCAACGCTTCCGGCCCACGAGCAGCATGAAGTCGCTCGGCAGCAGGCCCGCGTCGATCATCTGGTCCTCGACGGCCAGGATGCCGCGCAGGGCGCGCGCGGACTCCTCGGTTTCCGGCCAGAAGTTGTGGACGATGCCGTTGTAGAGGAGGTGTTGGAGCGTGCCGCCCAGGGCGCGGACGAGGACGACGTCGAAGTAGCGCTCGAAGAGGGGGACGATCTCCGCCGAGCGGATCGATTCGAACGGCGAGACGGCCACCACCTCCGCCACCGTCGGCCGCCCCTCGGAATGCTTGACGGCGTCCCAGCGGAAGCGCCGGAGCTCCTCGGGCAGGAAACGGAGCAGCGCGGCGGTCAGCCCCATCTGCAGGTCGGTCCACTGGAATTGCGTGGGACCGGTGAACTCCTCGAGGATGAAGAGGCCGCGCGGCGTCAGGGCGCGCGCCACCTGCTCCATCACGTGCTCCAGCTCGAGGAAGTGATGGAAGCTGTGGGCGGAGAAGATGAGGTCGTAGCGGCCGGGCTCGAGGTCGATCGTGTTGACGTCCACCGCCCGGAAGCCGCCGGGGGCGCCAACCTCCAGCCGCAGCCGCTCCCCTTCCGCCACCCGCTCCTCGCTGATGTCGATCCCCTCCAGGCACGCGCTGGCGGCGGCATCCCAGAGGGCCAGGCTGCGCGAGGCCGCGCCGCAGCCGAGGTCGAGGCTGCGGGCGGCGGGTCCGCCGAGGTGGCGGCAGGCCCAGCGCATCCAGTCGAGGCCGTCGATCAGGCCCCGCTGATGGTAGTGGGCCACGATCTCCGGATGGTCGAGCCAGGCGTTCATCTCCCCCCGGGCTTCCACCTGGAGGTGCTCCCCCCATTTGCGGCTCTCGGCCGCCGCCCGGGCGCGGTATTCTTCCGTTTTGAAATAGTCCAGCAGCCGCCTCACGCCCCACCCACCTTGGACATCACCGGGGCGACCCCGGCGCGCAGGACGTGTGGCTTCCAGCGCTCCCCCCACTTCTTCTCGTAGTGAGCCTGGTTGCGGCTCCAGAGGGCCTCGTACTCCTGGCGCGCGAGGCTCTGGAACGACCCCTGGCCGACGTGATGGACGTAGGCGTCCTCGGCGCAGGCGACCCGCCACCCGGCCCGCCGCACGCGCAGCGAGTAGTCGTCGTCCTCGAACATGCCGATGCCGAAGGCCTCGTCCAGCGGGCCGACGGCCTGGAAGACCTCGCGCCGGAGGGCGACGCAATACATGGCCGCGACGCGGAGGTCGAAGAGCTGGCCGGAGTGGCGGCGGGCCCGTGCCGCGGCGAAGCGGGGCAGGCCGTCGAGGTCCTCGTAATCGGGCTCCACCCGGGCCTCGTTGCCGCAGAAGTTGGTGGTGGCGCAGACCAGCCCCAGCCCGGGGTCGCGCTGGAGGGAACGGACCAGGCGGCCGATCATTCCCGGCGGCACTACCGTGTCGTTGTTGAGCAACAGCACGATCTCCCCGCGGGCCTCGGCGAGGCCGGCGTTGTTGGCCGCCGGGAAGCCGAGATTGCGGTTCTGCGGGAAAACGCGCACCCGGGGGTCGGCGGCGGCGAGGGAGCGCAGGTGCTCGGGCGTGCCGTCCGCCGAGCCGTTGTCCACCACCAGCACCTCGAGACGGGGCCAGGTCTCCCCTTCCAGCAGGGATTCGAGGCAGCGCCGGGTGAGCGGCAGCCCGCCGAAGGTCACCACGATCACGGAGACCAGCGGGAAGGTCTCCACCACCGCCGCGTCGATCGTGCGGTAGCGCTCCCGCCAGTCGTTCTCCGCCGCCATCCGGCGCCGCAGCTCCCGGCGAGGGTCGTCCGCCGGCTCGGCGAGCGCGTCTTCGAGAGCGGCCAGAAAAGCGTCATGCCCCTCGGCGAGGTAGCAGAGGTCCGCATAGGGAAGCAGCTCGTCCAGCCGCGGGGCGACGACGGGCTTCCCCGCCGAGAGGTACTCGTAGAATTTGACCGGGTTGGTCGCCTGGGTGATGTCGTTGACGAGGAACGGGATGACGCAGGCGTCGAAGTGCCAGAGCAGCCGCGGCATCTCCTCATAGGGGCGCGCCCCGAGGAGGCGGACGTTGGGCAGCCGCTCGAGCGCGGAAAGGTCGACGTCGAAGACGCCGCCGGCGAGGACGAGAGTGGCCTTGGGGAACCGCCGGGCGATCTTGCCGATCAGCTCGACGTCCACCCAGGAGGCCAGGGCGCCGTAGTAGCCGATCACCGGGTGGCGCACCTCCCCCAGCAGGTCGTTGTCGCCGTAGTAGCGCCGGTAGTGCTCGACGTCGACGCCGTTCAGCGCCAGGATGAGCCGGCGGGCCTGGGGCTCCAACTTCTCGTGGAGGCGCCGGGCGGTCGCGAGCGTCAGGTCCGCTTCCCGGACCAGCCCTTCCTCCAGCCCGAGGACCGCGGCGCCGAAGCCGGGAAAATTCGTCCATTCGTCCATGCAGTCGTAGACCACCCGCCAGCCGAAACGCTCCCTGAGGCGGCCCGCGAGCGGCGCCCAGAAGGGGATCTGCACCAGCGCGATCACGTCGCCGAGGGCCAGCGCCTCCAGGAGATCGGCGATCGCTTCCTCCAGGGCGGCGAGGTCCGTCTCCTCCAGGCGCCCGCCGTAGACGTCGAGCCGCCGGCGGGAGCGCAGACAGAGCTCCACGACGTTCTTCGCCTTCCAGGCCGCGCTCCAGGCCGGACCGCCCATGGGGAGGAACCGGCTGGTCGAGAGATAGAACACCCGGTGCCCGTGTCGGCCGAGCTGGGTGGCGATCTGCTGCGGGCGCTGAAAACGGAAGTCCCAGTCGATGATCGAGAAGACGACGACGTCGTAGCGGCCGGCGGGAACCCTCGGGAAGCCGGGGGGGAGCGTGGCCTCCTCCCCCGCCGGGAGCGGGCCGTCCGCGGAGGATAACGGCGGAGCCGCCGTCTTGCGCTGAAGCCCCAGCCGGCGGCGGAGCCCCCAATAGAAGTTGGCCACGCGCCAGAGGCGGGAGGTCTGGAGCCGCGAGAGCTCACGGCGGGCCGTGGTGGCGTCCCAGCGCCAGCTCTCGAGCTCCCTTTCGAGCTGATGGATGCGCTCGTCGCGCGCCGCGAGCTCCCGCTCGAGCTCCCGATGGACGATCACCAGCTCCTCCGTACTCATCCTTCTACCCTTTGCACTTTTGTCGCTTGAGAATGGGGGCTCAAGATACGTCAGTTCCCTGGGAGCGTCAAACCGCCCAATCCGGTAGACTTCGCGGATGCTTACGGTCGTCTCCACTCCTGCCATGCCCTGGGACCGCCGGGCTCCCGAGCGCGAGGGCCCTCCCTCCGCCTGGGCCCTGCTCCCCGAGGACCTCGCCGCCCAGGGCTGCCCCGGCCGCCCCGAGCACGTGTTCGGGCGCCTCCAGCGCGCCCGCACCTGGCGGCAGGACAGCCTGTGCCTCTCGCGGGAGATCCGCGCCTGGCTCGCGGCCAACACCGACCTCTCCCTGCCCACGATCCTCGAGCGCCACCCGTCCACCGACGGCTCCACCAAGCTGGTGCTCGGGCTCTCCGACGGCCACCGCGTCGAGGCCGTCCACATGCCCCGCGGCGACGGCGACCGGCGGGTCACCTACTGCATCTCGAGCCAGGTGGGGTGCGCCATGGGCTGCACCTTCTGCGCCACCGGCGCCATGGGGATCGTGCGCAACCTCACCGCCGGCGAGATCGTCGGGCAGGTCCTCGTCCTCATGCGCGACCTGGGACCGCTGCTCGGCGAGTCGGTCTTCCTGGTCTTCATGGGGATGGGCGAGCCGCTCCACAACCTCGCCCACGTCCACCGCGCGATCACCGTTCTCTGCAACCGGGAAGGGGCCATCCTGTCGCCGGGGCGCATCACGGTGAGCACCTCCGGGCTGGTCTCCGGCATCGAGCGGCTGGCGCGCATGACCCCGCGGCCGCAGCTCGCCGTCTCGCTCAACGCCACCACCGACGCCGCCCGCTCCGCCACCATGCCGGTCAACCGTGCCTGGAACCTCGCGCGGCTGCGCCAGGCGCTCGACGCCTGGGTCCTCAAGCCCCACGAGCGCCTGCTCTTCGAGTACGTCCTCCTCGCCGGAGTCAACGATACGGTGGAGGACGCGGACCGCCTGGCCGACTGGCTGGGGGACCTGCGCCACGGCCACAACGTCAACCTCATCCCGATGAACGAGCACGCCAAGTCCACCTTTCGCGAGCCCGCCGAGGAGCGGGTCCAGGACTTCGTCACGCGCCTGCGCGGGTACGGCTGCTTCGTCACCGTGAGAAAAAGCCGCGGCCGCGACGTGCAGGCGGCCTGCGGCCAATTGGTGCGGCCGCGGATGGAGATGGCGGCGGGAGCCTGAGGCTCACGGCTGTGAAGGATACCGCCAGATGCGCTGGATCTTCCCCTCTTCGACCTGATAGATCACCAACTGGGCCTGGGTCCGCTCGCCGCCGTCCTTGCCCTTCCAGCGGTCGCGCTCCCACGCGCTGACGAAGGGAGCGTGGACGATCGACTGCTCGATCGTCTTGCGCATCGTCGGGTAGACCGCAAGATACTTCGCCATCCAGTCGCGGAGCGCCGTCTGGCCGGCGGCGTCGGGAACGATCCGGTCGCCGGCGACGCTCAGCCACTGCACCTCTGGAGCGGCTTGGGCGATCATGGCTCCCGGATCATGACGGTTGAACCCCTCGACGAAGAGTCTGGCGACGGCGAGCGGGTCCACCGGCGAGGGCGGCGAGGGCACCCTCTGGGCGCGGGCGCCGGTGGCGGCGAAACAGAGGAGAAGGGCGAGAGGGGCGGCGAGGCGAGTCGGCATAGGCTTAGCCTAACGCAGTGCGGCCAGGCGTGAAGCCTGGCCGGACCGTCCTTGCAGCGGATAGCGGAGACGAAGATTACAGGGAGTTCAGGAACGTGCCGATCTGGTTCTGCTGCGTGACACTCAGATTGAGGTAATTCTGAATGACCGGCTCAGCCTCGTTGGTGTGGCGCTGGATGGCGTTGGTGCGGGTGGTGTTGAACAGGTCGTGCATGAACCGCGCGCGGGTGCGCAGGCCCCAGAGCGGCGGAGTCCGCATCTTGAACTGCGACACCGTGCCGCCGTTCTGAATGATGCCGTCGCCCGTGCCGACGTCGTGCAGCATGAAGTCGCTGTAGGGGTGGATGATCTTGTCGCCGAGAGCGGCCGGGACGGTGAACTTGCCGCCGTTGACCACGGTGCCCGCCGGAGCGGTCGTGATCGTCGCCGTGTGGCAACTGGCGCAGCCGATGCTCGTGAACAGATTGGCGCCAGCCACCGCGTCGGCCGTGGCCGCGAGCGCCGTGTCCCGGGGCGGCACCTTGGTGGAGCGCATGAAGCGGGCGAAGGCCTCGACGTCGGGGCCGAAGGGCGCCGCCACGGTCGCCGCCTCTTCCGGATCGGGAACGGTGTCGAACGCCGCGACGGAGGCGCCCATCGTGGTGTTCTCGGTGGGCTGCAGCGGGCTGGTAATCCCCATCTCGTTCACGTAGGCATCGGCGGCGAAGGAAAGCAGGCTGGCCTGCTGGTTCTTCCAGCCGAAGCGGGCGATGCGCGTGGTGCCGGCGGCGGCCTCGAGGACCGGCACCCGGATGATGGTGCCCTTCCTGCCGGACGGCTGCGCCGTCTGGATGCTGGTGAAGGTGGCGTCGGCGATCGACTCGACGTAGCCGTCGCCCAGGATGTTGAGCGAGGAACGGGTGTCGACCAGGTTCTGGGTGGTGGAGAGACGCTCCTGGATCGCGGCGTTGATCGCGCGGTCGTTGATCAGCGATCCCCCCGGGGGGTTGGTGAAGGCGCCGCTGAAGGAATCGAGCGTGCCGGCCCGCAGCTCGGTGATCTGGCTGGTGGCGCCGCTGACCGGGTTCTGATGGCACTCGGCGCAGGCCTGGGCGTTGTAGACGGGGCCCAGCCCGTCGGCGATGTCCTCGCGCGCGTCGAAGGTCGCGAGATCGATGTCGAACTGTGTCTGGGTCAAAAAGCCGTTGGTCAGGTTATCGAACCCGGCCGGGGCTTCCGTGGCGGTGATGGCGTAGACCATCGGGGCCGCCATGACCAGGATCAGCACCACGAGACCATCAGGACTGGCCAACCTCCGCACCCACCTCTTCGCTTTGTTCATCTCCAAACTCTCCTTCCAAGCGGATCAAGTCCACACACACAGCGAGTCCGGTCGAGCTCGCTGATTTCGGAGACCGAGTGAACAGACACCTGCCAGTCGAGAGGGGCGCTCTCGATCGCAAGCCGGGTCTTGGCGGCTGCAAGATGAAGGTATTGACCCTTATCCATCAGGGTGCGGCGAACCGGGAAAAACGCGCCCTGGTTGGCGAGATTTTTAAAGTTTGGCCGGCCCCACCTGTTATACCGTTCACCTGGATGGGGATAGCGATGGAGAGGAGGACCCATGGCCAGCCTTGAGGGAGCGAAAGTCGTCGTCGCCGGCGGCGCGGGCGGAGTGGGAGAAGGGATCGTCCGGGCGCTGTTGAAGCATGGGGCGCGCGTGCTGGTGTCGTCCCGCAGCGAGGAAAAGCTGCGCGGTCTGCAGGCGTACTGCAAGGACGTCCCCACCGGCGAGTTGCTGCCGCTGGTCGGCGATCTCGGCGACGAGGAGTCCGCGCGCGCCCTGCAGAGCAAGGTCTACGAGCAGTTCCGCGAGCTCGACCTGGTGGTGGCCTCCCTCGGCGGCTGGTGGCAGGGGAAGCCGCTGACCAGCGTCGACATGCCCACCTGGGAGCGCATCCTGCGCGAGAACCTCACCGCTCACTTCCTGGCGATCAAGATGCTCGTCCCCCTGCTCCACCCGAAGACCGGCAGCTACGTCCACGTCAACGGCTTCGGCGCCGAGCAGCCCTTCCCCATGGCCGGCCCGGTGGCGATGGCCGCCGCGGCGCAGAAATCGATGGCGCTGACCCTCGCCGAGGAGCTGAGCCCGACCGGCATCCGCGTCTACGAGCTGATCCTGGGCCCCATCCAGACGCGGCGGCGCCAGGGCGAGGGGCAGAAGGACTGGTATACGCCGGAGGAGGTCGGGGAGGAGATCGCCGGGCTCGTCACCCAGCGGGACGGAGAGGTCGTCCACCGCCTGCTGACCAAGCGGGACGCCTGGCAGGTGAACTGACGGCGAGGGCTCCCCTGGATCTCCGGAAGCCCCCGCCCGGGGCTCACAACCTTCGAATGAGCCGCAGGAGGAGAAGCAGGACGATCGATCCGATAAAGGCGACGAAGATCGTGCCTGCCAGCGCTGGAAACGGTGCGTGCCACCCCATCTTGGAGAAGATCCAGCCACCCAGGAAAGCGCCGACGATACCGACGACAATGTCGCCGAGGAGCCCGTAGCCCCCTCCGACGACGAAGGAGGCCAGCACTCCGGCCACCAGTCCGACAATGAGCCAAGTCAGGATAGTCATCCCCGCACTCCTCCCATGACGAGGGCCGGCAAGCCGGCCCGGGGTTACTTGTACGACGACCTGCCGGGCACGGTAGCACGTAGCGTGCCCGCGGCGGATGCCGAGACCCTATGGCTTCAACTGGATCGCCGCCCCTCCCGCCTTCTTCAGCCGCGCGTTGAGCGCCGCCAGATCCTTAGTCTTCAGCGCCTCCCAGGCCGCCAGGGTGGCGTCGAGCGGCGGCTGGATTTTCTCGAAGCCCGCCACCACATCCGGCGACGGCGCGGCGTCGGCGCCGTCCACGGCCGTGGCGAGCTTGTTCAGATCGTCGCCCACGGCGCGCAGGGTGGTGAGCGACTTCGGGGACAGCCACCAGGCCGCGCCGCCGGCCAGACCTTCCGCCCGTGCCTGGAGCGCATCGATCGCCTTCGCCACTCCTGAGCTCGCTCCCTTGCGCCGCGCGGCCAGCGCAGTGAGCAGCGCTCCGTTCTCCCGCGCCACCGTGGCGAGCCGCCCCCGCGCGCCTTCGATCCGGCGGGCCAGCTCGAACTGCCGGGCATAGGCCTCCGCCGGCAGCGTCACCCGCGGATCGGGGGCCACCGTCAGCGGCTGGGTGAGGCGCGCCCCGTCGACCTCGAGCACGACGGTGTAACGGCCGGGCGGCGCCCACACGCCGTCCGCCCAGACGTCGTCGCCGGCGGGGTCCGGATACCGCAGCGGCCAGACGAAGCGGTGCAGGCCGGGCGCCGCCGAAAGCGTCGAGGGGGGCTGCACCCAGTACGGGGCGATGCTGAGCTTGCCGGGATCGGTCTTCGGCGCCGCGTCCGCGCTGCCGTAGCGCCGCACCAGCCCCCCCTTCTCGTCATGGATCTCCAGCGTCACCTTGCGGGCGCCGCTCTTCAGGACATCGTCTTTCAGGAAATAATCGATGAACGCTCCGGGAGCCGGATTGGCCGCCGCCGCCTCGTCCCGCGGCATCGGCGTGCCGGTGAAGCCGGCCGGACGCATCCGGATCGCCGCCGCCGGCGCGAACAGCCAGACCGCGGCGCCCTCGGCCCTGGCGTCGAGCTGCCGCAACGGCGTCACGTCGTCCAGCACCCAGAAGGCGCGGCCGTGCGTGGCGATCACCAGATCGTTGCCGTGGACGTCGATGTCGCGCACCGAGGTCACCGGCAGGTTCGACTGCAGCGGCTGCCAGTGGTCGCCGTCGTCGAACGAGACATAGACCCCCTTCTCCGTGCCGGCGTAGAGCAGCCCCTTGCGCACCGGGTCCTCGCGCACCGCGTTGACGAAGCTGCCGTCCGGAATGCCCGCCGCGGTCAGTTGCCACTGCCGGCCGCCGTCGTGGGTGCGGTAGATGTACGGCTTGAAATCGTCCAGTCGGTGGCGGTCGACGGCCGCGTAGGCGGTCTCGGCGTCGAAATGCGAGGCGTCGATGATCCCGACCTTGGACCAGGGGGTCAGCGCGGCCGGCGTGACGTTGGTCCAGTGCGCCCCCTCGTCCCGCGTGCGCCAGATCAGGCCATCGTCGGTGCCCACCCAGAGGTCATGATCGGCCAGCCGCGAGGGGGCGATCGCGTAGATCACGCCGAAACGGCTCCCCTCCCCCGGCCGGTTCGCCGCCGTCGCCGGATCGAGATTGCCGGGCGCGCCGGGGTCCTCGCGGGTGAGGTCGGGGCTGATCACCGTCCAGTGCTCGCCGCCGTCCTCGGTGCGGAACAGGCGCTGGCGCGAGAAGTAGAGCACCCGCGGATCGCGCGGCGAGAAGACCAGCGGCAGCGTCCAGACGTCGCGGTAGAGGTCCGGATAGCCCAGCGTGGGGTCGATCGACCGCGTCTGGCCGGTGCGCAGGTCGAGCCGGTCCACCCGGCCGCCGAAGATCACGTCCGGGTCCTTGGGGTCGGGAGCGATGTTGTCGCTCTCGCCGCCGGCGGTCGTCTCGCGGAACTGGGTGATGTTGATGCCGTCGTAGGTGTTGGTGCGGCTGGGCACGCCGGCGGCGCCGGAGTCCTGCTGCGAGCCGTAGACCCAGTAGGGAAAGCGGTTGTCGGTGATCACGTGGTAGAACTGGCCGGTCGGCTGGTTGTACCAGGAGCTCCAGGTCTCGCCGCCGTCGACCGACACCACCGACCCCTGGTCGACGCCGAGGATGCGCCGCTCCGGATTCCGCGGATCGATCCAGAGCTCGTGGTAGTCGTCGCCGCCCGGCGCTCCCTTGACCGGCACGAAGGTCTTGCCGGCGTCGTCCGAGCGGTAGAGGGCGGTATTGCAGGCATAGACCACGTCAGGGCTTTTGGGCTCTACCGCGATGCCGCCGAAGTACCAGCCGCGCCCCCAGATCCGGCTGTCGCCGCTGGCGTGCGTCCAGGTGGCGCCGGCGTCGTCCGAGCGGTAGAGGCCCCCCTCCCCCACCCCCACCGCGTCCACCATCGCGTAGACCCGCCGCGGCTGGCTCGGCGCCACGGCGAGGCCGATGCGCCCCGGCTTCGCGGGCAGGCCGGGAACCGGGGACCAGTGGTCGCCGCCGTCGGTCGACTTGAAGAGGCCGCTGCCCGGGCCGTTCGACGGCGGATAGATATGCCAGGGGGTGCGCCGCGTCGCCCAGAGGGCGGCGTAGATCACCTCGGGGTTCCCGGGCTCGAAGGCGAGATCGATGGCGCCGGTATGGGCGTCCTTGAAGAGCACCTTCTGCCAGCTCCTGCCGCCGTCGCGGGAGCGGAACACCCCGCGCTCGGCGTTCGGGCCGTAGGGGTGGCCCAGGGCCGCCACGTAGACGATGTCCGGGTTGCGCGGATCGACCAGCACGCGCCCGATCTGCTGCGAGTCGGCCAGCCCGCTGTGGCTCCAGGTCTTGCCGCCGTCGGTGGACTTGTACATGCCGTCCCCCTGGGCGATGTCCGAGCGCATGTCCGCCTCGCCCGAGCCGACGTAGATCACCCGCGGGTTCGACGGCGCCACGGCCAGCGCGCCGATCGAGCCGACCGGCTGCGAGTCGAAGATCGGCTGCCAGGTGCGGCCGGCGTCGTGGGTCTCCCAGACGCCGCCGTTGACGCTGCCGAAATAGAAGTGCGCCGGCTCGCCGGGAACCCCGCTCACCGCGAGGACCCGCCCGCCGCGGAACGGGCCGATCAGGCGCCAGCGCAGATCCTGGAGCAGCGCCGGCTCGACGGCGAAGGCAGCCGAGGCGGCCAGCAGGAGAACGACGGGAAGCAGACGGCGTAGACGCATGGACTGTCTCCGTACAGGAAGGGCTCGACCCGGTTGACGGGCACCGCTGGCATCATAGCCTTCCTGGGAGACGGGGCAACCACGCCTCGCCGCCCGGGATTGAAATCCCGGGCTACCGACAGTCGCCCCTGGCCGGGGCTCTACAAAGAAACGGATTTGGGAGTCCCGGATGGGACGGCCGTGGGTAGCCCGGGATTTCAATCCCGGGCGGCGAGGCGTTCCTCATCCCAATCTGCCCGCCTGCGGCCCCGCCCCTACTTCCCCTGGTCCATTTCCGTGAGCTCCCGCCGCTCCTGGTCCAGGCTGTTCATGGCGTCGATCTTCTCCTGATCGGTGCCCTCCATATTGCGGACCTCCTCCGAATGGCGGTCGATCTCGGCCGCCTTCTCCTCCATCTTGCGGGTCTTCTCGGCAGCCTCCGAAGAGCTGGTGCCGGAGGCGGCGGGCGCGCTGTGAGGCATGTCGCACCCCCAAACCAGCGGGAGCAGCAACGCGAGGAGCGACAGGAGCAGCCACGAGGACGGACGGCACGGACGGCGCACAAGGCTCCCTTGCATGGAGACCTCCCAGGTTGGACCTTCGTTTGAAACGCTGCGGGGCAGTCTAGCACGCCCCCCCTTTACTCCAGCCGGACGGTCGGGCTAGATTCCCCTCTATGGGACGCATCTTCGAAACCAGAAAACACACGATGTTCGCCCGCTGGGACCGGATGGCGAAGCAGTTCGCCCGGATCGGCAAGGAGATCACCATCGCCGTCAGGGCGGGTGGTCCCGATCCCGTCGGCAACCCTCTCCTGCGGCGAGTCGTCCAGAACGCGCGTGCCGTCAACATGCCGAAGGACAAGGTCGAATCGGCGATCAAGCGCGCGGCCGGCAAAGAGGCGGAGAACTACGAGGAGATCCTCTACGAGGGGTACGCTCCGCACGGCATCGCCGTCGTGGTCGAGACCGCGACCAACAACCCGACGCGGACCGTCTCCAACCTGCGCACCCATTTCAACAAGGGGGACGGCAGCCTGGGGAACACCGGGTCCGTCAGCTACCTGTTCAAGCGCGTCGGCGTCTTCCGCCTGAACCCGGCGGGCCTCGACCCCGACGAGCTCGAGCTCGAGCTGATCGACAGCGGGCTCGACGAGCTGGGCGAGAGCACCGGCGAGAAGGGAGAGCCGCAGCTCGTGATCCGTTGCGCCTTCGCCGATTTCGGCAACCTGCAGAAAGCGCTCGAGGACCGCGGCATCACGCCGATCTCCGCCGAGTCGGAGTACCTCCCCCTGACGCCGATCGAGCTTCCCGAGGCCCAGACCACCGAGGTCCTCAGCCTGATCGACCGTCTCGAGCAGGACGACGACGTGCAGCGGGTCTTCCACAACCTCGGCTGACGCCGGGGCTGTCCCGCAAGACGTTATAATCCTCTTACCCGAAAGCAAACGCCTCCGCCTGGGGATACCCGGGACGGAGGCGCGCCGAATTTCGACCCATGCGAGCGACTCTCATGATCCCGA
>JBDSHF010000492.1:0-9504 GCA_039918595.1 Thermoanaerobaculia bacterium | reverse complement strand
ACCCTTTCCCTTAAGGCAGTAGGTAAGTGGGGGGGGGCCAACGATGCACAACTCGATGTTTGCGGCGGCGACGACATAGCGCGGATTAAGCGGGAAATTGGGGCCCAGGCCCAGCGACAAGGTCTGCGCTTGGGCAGTTTGCGGGACACCGCCCGGATGGGTAGCCAAGTGTGCTATGCCGCTCGCCCTTACAACTTCCTTATCGGTGCTACCGGTAAAGTGATGAAGTGTACTGTTGTTCTTGATAAAGAGGACCACAATGTCGTAGGCCGGATCACGCCGGAAGGCGATTTAAAGCTCGATGATGACCGGATGGCACTATGGACCGAGCCGGCCTTCGAGCAGGATAGCCAATGTCGCAAATGCGTAGTGCTGCCGAATTGCCAGGGTGTCAGTTGTCCACTGATCCGCATTGAGCACGGCACTCAGCCATGTATTTCGGCCCGCAGCAACCCCAAGGGGGAGTTGCTGGCAATCCTCGATACACCGAACAGCCAGGGGCAGGGACGCCGCAGATCAGTCGGAAATCCAAACGGCAACGAAGTCGAACCAATGATGGCGCCGAGCGAAGCTCAGTTGGGAAGATAGAACATGTGTTCGCTTTCCGATGAGAGGGTGCGGTAAACCGAGCCGGACCGGCTCAAACTACAAGGAGTCAGAATCATGGCAGACCAAGAAAAGAAGGTGCTGGGAATTGAGAGCCTGGAGGTCTCCGAGCTCGAAGATCAGGATCTAGAAGATGTTGCGGGTGGCGAGACCAATAACTGCACGAACGGCAACTGCCCTTGCTATCCGACGCCTGATAGCTCATCGCAAAAATGACTTCTGAATCCAGAGTCTGCGCCGAGCACCGCCGATCGGGCTCGGCGCAGGCTTCTCGCTTGCCACTGCCGAGACGACCGGGGAGAACTTCCACTGCTTCCTCGCGACGACTCTTCCCTTCAAGGGGAACTCGCGAATGATCCATACCTTTCCCTTAAAGCAGTAGGTAAGTGGGGGAAACGATGCACAACTCGATGTTTGTGGGGGCGACGACATAGCGCGTATTCAGCGGGAGATTAGGGTCCACCGAGCCAGACCGGCTCAAACTACAAGGAGTCAGAATCATGGCAGACCAAGACCAAGACAAGAAGGCGCTGGGAATTGAGAACCTGGAGGTCTCCGAGCTCGAAGAACAGGACCTCGAAGAGGTTGCGGGCGGCGGCGGCGGGATCACAAACGGCAACTGTCCTTGCGGCCCACAAGACCCGAAGTAAATCCAGAGTCTGCGCCGGGCATCGCAAGATCGGCTCGGCGCAGACTTATCGATTGCCACTGCTGAGACGGCCAGAGAGAACTTCCGACTGCTTTCTCGGTGACTCTTCAAGGGGAACTCAGAATGATTCCATACTTCCAGCACCTGGGTAAGTGTATCGAGCGGGCGTGGCTTGAACGTAGCTACGATGAAGAGATCTTCTCCGATCTTGTGCAGGATGCGCTTGAGCGGAACCCACCCATTGAGCACGTCGGGGTAACAGACATCATCGACTGGGTTTTTGGTTCCTCCCAGGAGTTCCGTCAGCCGCAGCAAAGCCACCTTTTCGGCGAGCCCCCCGTAATGCTGTTCCAGGCACGACGATTCTACATCGAGGCGTTGTTCTGGCTGTCAGGTACTACGGCAATCCACGAACACTCCTTTTCTGGTGTCTTCGCGGTGCTTGCCGGTTCGAGCGTTCACAGCCACTGGCGCTTTGTCCCCGAGCGCAGCATCAATTCCAGAATGATCTGCGGCCGGCTGGAACGGGTCTCCACCGAGATCTTACGTCCAGGCGGCATGCGTCCCATTCATGCCGGAGATCGACTGATCCATCAGCTCTTCCACTTGGAGCTACCCTCGGTGACGATTGTCGTCCGAACGTTTGGGGAACGCCGGCACCTTCCTCAATACAGTTATCTTCCGCCGGGTCTGGCAATCGACCGGGAAGATAGCGACGAGCTGCGAACCCGGCGTTTGATCTTGCTCGACGGAATGGCTCGCGGGCACATCGAAGGCCTGCAGAATTATTCCCGCACTCTCATTGAGAACGGCGATTTGGAGACTCTATTCTACGGCTTCTCAACCTTGAGCCGTCGGAAGATAGATGGCGATCTCCTCGACGAGCTATACCGCAGTGCGCGCGAGCGTCATGGTGACGTCGTGGACCTCTTCCGAAAAGTCTGCGAAGAGGAGCGGCGGACCCGTATCGTGACCGCGCTCCGCTCCAAGGTTACCGATCCTGAAGGTCGATTCCTTTTGGCGCTGCTGATGCTGATGCCTGACCGCGACGCAATCTTCGAGACGATCCGCCTCCAGTTTCCCGACGTAGAGCCGCTGGCGGCGATCGAGACCTGGCTGGAGGGTATGTCCGGGAAGGAGACCATCGGTTTCGACTTCAGCGATGAAAATCGGCTGATCTTCCGCAGCCTCGTTGAAGGCCTGGATGCCGAAAGTCTTTTGCAGCGCCTGCGGAACGAGTTCCAGGGCGACTCTGTCGATACGCATCGCGACCGGTTGCTCGACCATGCGAAGAAACTGGCGAAATCAGATCTCTTTTTCCCTCTCCTCTCCATGTCTCCGTTGAGAGAAGAAGTCCGAACAGCGTAACTGCGCACCCACTAGTCCAGCCGGAAGCTTGCACCCAACAGCGCTACTCGGCGCGGATGGCCAGGATCGGGTCCACCCGCGAGGCTCGGCGCGCCGGCAGCCAGGTCGCGAGGAGGGCTATCGTTGCAAGGACGCCGGCCAAAGCGGCATAGATCAGGGGATCGCGCGTGCTCACGCCATAGAGAAGACTTTCAAGCACCCGGCTGAAGGCGAATGCACCAAGGAGGCCCAAGGCGATTCCGGTACCGGTGAGGCTGGCCCCTTGGCGCATCACCAGCCTGATGACATCACGGTTCTGTGCGCCGAGGGCGATACGCATGCCGATCTCCCGTGTGCGCTGTGCGACAAGATAGGAGATCACACCATAGAGGCCCGCGGCCGAGAGGAGAAGGGCCATCCCCGCGAAGATGGCAAGAAGCCAGAGATTGAGGCGACGACTAGCCAGGGACTGGTCAATGACCTGTTCCATGGTGAGCACGTTGTAAAGTGGCAGGGCAGGCTCTACGCTCGCCACGGCAGCGCGGATCTCGCTCGTGACGCTTTCAGGTGGCACGACTGTCCGGGTTACCAGTACCGCGTCACCAAGCCAACCCATGGCGTCCGCCGCGGCATAAGGAAAATAGATCTCAGTGAGGGGGGCATGGTCGAGTCCTGCCTGTCGGACGCTGCCCACGATTCCTACAATCGTGAAGACTCCGTCCCCGAAGTCTATTTGCTGGCCGAGGGGATCTTTGTTCGGAAAGTGCTTGTGCGCCAGTGCCTCGTTAATGATCACGACCCTTGGGCCTGATGTTCCGTCTGCCTCTGTGAAGTCGCGTCCCCGGAGGATAGGAATCCCGAGGGACTGAAAAAATTCCGGGCTCGCTACACGCAGTTCGGCCGAGGGCTCTTGGCCCGGCTCTGGGGCCGGACGGCCCTCGATGGTGAAGCCGCCATTAGTCCCGGCCCTTTGGATTGGCAGTATGGAAACTACCGCGGCGGAGCGGACGCCCGGAAGGGCCCGGATCTTCTCGAGCACTGGCCGGAAGAGCCGGGGGGTAGAGCCTTCAAGCTGAGTGATCGGAACAGAGAGATGGGCGGTGAGAACATTTTCGGCCACGAGCCCTGGCTTCGTGCTACTCAGGGTCAGGAAGCCTCGGAGGAGCAGACCGGCGCCCACCAGAAGCACGAGGGAGACAGCAATTTCCAAGACCACGAGGGCACTGCGAAAGAACTGCTGGCGGCCGCTCCCGGTGGTCTTTCCCCCAGCCTCGGTGAGACTGTTCCGCACGTTCCCTCGGGAGGACTGGAGCGCCGGTACGATCCCGAAGGCGACCCCCGAGAGCACCGCGACGGCCAGGAGGAAGCCGAAGACACGTCCATCTAAGGGGAACTCTTTGAAGACTGGCAGGGCCCCCTTGGCCAGGGGCGCCAGAGCATTGAGGCTCCATCGAGCCAGGAGCAGGCCGAAGACGGTCCCGGCGAAGGCAAGGACGAGGCTCTCCAGAAGGAATTGCCGAATCAGGCGGGTGCGGCTCGCGCCGAGAGCCAGGCGGACCGCCACCTCGTGCTGACGCACCGCGGCTCGGGCGAGGAGGAGATTCGCCACGTTCGCGCAAGCGATCAGAAGCACGAGCGCAACGGCGCCGAAGAGGATGAGGAGCGCCGGGCGCACCCGTCCGACCACGGTCTCTCGTAGGGATTGGACCAGCACGCTCCGTCCTGTTTGCTCCGCAGGGTGCTCCTTTTCGATCTGAGCCGCCAAGGTCGCGAGTTGCGCGGTGGCCCGTTCCAGAGTGATCCCGGGTTTGAGGCGGCCGATCACGTCAAGGAAGTGGTTGCCCCTGGAGTTGGCCACCTCTGGAGTGGGCTCGAGAAGAACCCAGAGATCGGTCGAGCGCGAGCCCGCGGGGAAGCCGAACGATGCGGGCATGACACCGATCACCAAGTAAGGGATGCCGTCGAGCCGGATCGCGCGATCGACCAGAGACGGGTCGCCTCCCAGCCGGGTTCGCCAGAACTCCTCGCTCACCACGGCGATCTTGGCCTTGCCAGGTTCGTCCGTCCCGGATTTGAAGGCACGGCCAAGATAGGGGCGCGCTCCCAGGAGCGAGAAGAGGTTGGGGGTCGCCTCCACCGCTTGGATGCGCTCGGGATTGCCGGTACCCTGGAGGTTGCGGCTCCCCCTTTGATAAGCCGCAAGCTGCTCGAAGCCGGAATTCCGCTCGACCCAGTCCTGAAAGTTGGGAATGGAAACGGAGGCCTGGCCCCCATCCCCCATTTTTTCGTAGACGCGGACGAGGCGGTCCGGCTCGGTGTAGGGGAGGGGACGCAGCAGGACTGCGTTCAGGATACTGAAGAGGGCCGCATTGGCCCCAATACCCAAAGCGAGGCAGAGGATGGCTACCACCGCGAACCCTGGCGAACGGAGCAGGGATCGCAAGCCCAAACGCAAGTCGCGCCAGATGTCGGCGAGGATGAAGGGGGTGGACTGGTTCATGGAGTCCCTCCTCTGTCTGAGCAAGTATGTAGTATACAAGTAGATGTTTTCAAGGACGAGACAAACATGACGCCGATCTGGCGTAAGCCGGGTTGATGGAACTGCCGCCGCGCTGTCGTTCAACGCAGCCGTCGTACCGCGACCTCTGGACGTGCTGGCGCAGCCGTGAAGGATCCAGGGGATCGTCTCGGCGGTGCTGCGGTCGATCGCCCAGCGCGGGGTGAACCGCCATGGGAATGGCCATTGCAGCAGATCTCCGCGATGGCGGCCTGGATCGGAACCTCGGGATGGCAGTACCAGCACTGGGACGCCTCGTTCTACCCCCGCGAGGTCCCGAAGCCTGGGCAGCTCCGGTTTTACGCGGAGCGCTTCCGCGTCGTCGAGGTCAACGCAACGTTCTACAAGCTCCCCGGACCGGGCATCCTCGGCGCCTGGGCCGTCCAGGCGCCGGAGGACTTCATCTTCGTCATCAAGGCGAGCAAGTTCCTCACCCATTTCAAGAAGCTGAAGGACCCCGAGGAGCCGGTGGAGCGGCTGATGAGCCGCGCCCGCGAGCTGGGGCCGAAGATGGGCCCGATTCTGCTGCAGCTCCCCCCCAACATGCACTGCAATGAGGAGCGGCTCGACGCCGCGCTCGCCCTCCTCGCCCCCCAGGCGCGGGTCGCTGTCGAGTTCCGGCACGACTCCTGGTACACCGAGAGCGTCCGCGAGGTGCTCGTCCGGCACGGGCCGCCCTCTGCCTCGCCGACCGCGGCGGGCCGATCACCCCGGAGTGGCGGACCGCCGATTGGGGATATCTGCGCTTCCATGGCGGCACCGCCTCGCCCCCAGGCTGCTACACCCCGGAGGTCCTCGCGGACTGGGCCGTCCGGGCGGCGGAGCTCTGGGGCGCGGCGGCGGACGTCTACGCCTTCTTGAACAACGACTGGTACCGCTGCGCCCTGCGCGACGCCGGCTGGTTCGCTCGCGCCGCCGAGGCCCGGGGCCTGCGAACCACGCGGGTGGCCCCGCCCGAAACGATCGACATAGGCTAGGCGGATGAGCGCGCGGCGGATCCTCGGGCGCCTGATCGGGCTGGCGCTCCTCGCGCTGCTCCTGATCTGGGCCTTCCCCTATCTGAAGAACATGGTGCGGGTCGTCCGCCTCTACCGCGAGTCGCCGCCCGAGTCGCTCCCCGTGCCGGTCCAGGGGATCGAGCGGTCACAGCTCGCCGACACCTGGGGCGGCACGCGCTCCGGCGGCCGGCGCCACGAGGGGATCGACATCTTCGCCCGCCGCGGCACGCCGGTGATCTCCTCCACTCACGGCGTGGTGACGAGCAAGGGGCTGAACCGGCTGGGCGGGCGCACGGTGGGGGTCGTCGGCCCCGCCGGCTGGTATCACTACTACGCCCATTTCGACGACTGGTCGACGGTCGGCCTCGGCGACTGGGTGGAGGTGGGGACGGTGCTCGGCTACGTGGGGGACTCGGGGAACGCCAAGGGCACGCCCACCCATCTGCACTACGGGATCTATGTCGAGGGGGCCGCGACGAACCCCTATCCGCTGCTGGCGAAGCGGCCCGGGGAGGATGGCGAGCTCACGCCCCCGCCGCCACCGCGGCGACCTGCTCGCGCACCTTCCGGATCTCCTCGGCGGCGGCGGGTCGCCAGACGCCATTCTGCCGCCGCTTCTCGATGACCGCCGGGTTGTAGCGCACCGAGGTCACCAGCTTCCCCGCGAGATTGAAGACGTGGGCGCGCCCGCGGTCGCCGACCACTACCAGCGTCTCGCGCCGGGTGTCGAAGAGGAGGTCGGCCGCGTTGGCGCGGGCGAGATCGGCCATCGCCATGCGGGTGGGGCGGTCCCCTCCGGCGTGGCGCTGCTGGCCGTGGACGGTGCGGCGCTCCTTGCCCCGCCAGTCCTTCTCCAGCCGCCGGGCGACAGCGTTGGCGAGCCCCTCGATCCGCTTCTCGACGTTCTCCATTGGCGTCCGGGGCGAGCGTTCGATCTGCGCCTCGATCCCCACCAGCACCCCCTGCGCCCAGCGCACCGCGTCCCCCCAGGGGATGGCGCCGATCCGGTCGTAAATGTTCTCGAGCGGCTCGCCCCCCGGGCCGACGCCGACCACGTTGACGCCGAAGCGCCGGCCGTGGCGCCGCGAGCGGGTGGAGACCAGTTGCAGGGAGACCGCGAACGGCTTCCGGAACCCCGACGGGCCATCCCGGTCGGGCGCCTGGTACCAGCCGGCGGTGACCTGGGCGTGGATGCGGTAGCTGTCCTCCCGCTGGCGGAAGGCGGGGATGAGGCCCCCGGCGAGCTCCGCCTCCGGCACGACCACGGTGATGAGCTGCGGCGAGTCGCGGTAGAGGAGGTCGACCCGGGGATCGCGGCGCTGGAGGAGCCACTGGCCGAAGTCGGCGAAGCGGGGGAGGCCGGCCGGCCCCCAGCCGGCGAAGACCTGGCGGCCGTCGGCGGGAGCGGAGTGCTCGCAGGCCGCGGTCTGGCAGCGCAGGCAGAGCACCCGCCCCGGCTGGAACAGGGCGCTGTGCTGGAGCAGCGACTGCACCGCCTCCTGGAGGGCCTCCGAGGCGTCGCGCCCCACCCTGCCGAGCTGGCCGTCGCGAAGGGCGGTCGGCAGGTTCAGCCGGAGATCGATCTGCTCCCCGCGTCCAGCCACGAGATGGCCGAGGGGGTGGCTGTCGATCCGCTCCCGAGCCTCGTCGATCAGGAGCTGAAGGGCTTGGCGGATGCGTTCTTCACGTTCGGCGGCGGGCACGGCGTCCTCCCTGGCGGACGAAGATGAAAACGCGGTAGGAGGGTGTCTATTCCTGGGCTGGCTCCGAGCTCCATGAGCGGGGCAGGGACTCTCGCCGTTGCGGAGAGCTGAGATATGCGGGTCAGGAGGATCGACCCGCGGGCCGTCGTTGCCTTGCTCCGGGATGTCTTGGCTCAGGCGTGTACGGCCAGGCCCTGCTCCAGCGCGGCCACGGCCGCCTTGGAATCAACGGCGGCGCCGCCCTCCTGGAGGGCGCCGGCGATGGCTTCCACGGCGCGCCGGAGATAGTCCGGCCGGGTCGCGGTGTAGCCCATGTGGCCGACGCGAAAGGAGTTGGCCTTCAACGCCGGGTGGAGCCCGCCGGCCACGGTGACCCCGCGGGCGGCGATGCGCGGCAGGAGGGTAGCGTCGATCCCGGTGGGGAAGTAGAGGGCGCTCAGGGTGTTGGCCGTCAGCGCCGGACCGGGGACGGAGCGAAGGCCGAGCTCGGTCCAGACGGCCCGCAAGGCCGCGGCGGCGCGGGCCTGGGTTTCGATGCGGGCCTCGATTCCGTTCTCCAGGACTTCCCCGAGTCCGGTTTCCAACGCCATCACCAGCGAGGTGGCCGGGGTGGCGAAGTAGCTGGGCTTGCGCTCTTCGTAGGCGCGGTGGATGGGGAGCCACGAGCTCCAGTCGAGGAAGAGCGGCGGAGCCGAGGCCTTGCGCGCCTCGCGGACGGCGAGTGCGCGCTCGTCCGCCACCATCAGCGCCAAGCCGGGCGGCAGGCCGAGCGCCTTCTGGGAGCCGGTGAAGTAGAGGTCGGCCCCCCAGGCCGCCATGTCGAAGCGCTCGCCGGCGGTGGCGCAGACGCCGTCGAACACCGAGAGCGCCCCGGCCTCGCGGGCGAGCCGGCAGAGCGGCTCAGGATCGATCCGCACGCCGGTCGAGGTGTCGACGTGGGTGGCGAACAGGGCCTTGAACGGGCCTTTTTGCGCGAGGGTTTCCCGGACCTGCTCCGGCGTTGGCGCCTCGCCCACGGGCGCCGTCACCTCGGTGACCTCGGCGCCGTAGCGGCGGAGGATCTCCGCCATCCGCTCCGAGAAGTAGCCGGTGCCGACCACCAGCGCCCGATCTCCGGGCTCGATCAGGTTGGCCGCCGCGACTTCCATCGCAAGGGTGCCGCTGCCGGCGAGGATGAACGGCTGGCTCGCCGGCCCGGACAACCAGACCTCCCGCATCCGCTCGATCGACCGCCCGAACGCCTCGATCAGGCGGGGGGACGTGTGGCTGGGAGGAGGCGCGGAGACCGCCGCGAGCACGGCCGGTGAGAGCTCCACGGGGCCGGGGATCATGAGCAGGGGATTGGGGGTAGCCATGACGCGTATGGTAGCAGGGGCCGGCGTGGAAGCCCGCCAGAAACCTGCTGCGAAAACCAATCCCTATGATGCGAATTACTCGGGGATTGCTGCGTCCCTCGTTGGGGCCGCGAGCGTCCCTTCATGGGCGGGTGCGTCCCCTTGTTGTTTTGATGCGAATAAGGGTAAATTTGCTGCTAATCTTCCATCATCCGTCTCCGCCCCTTTCAGGGCTGGATCGTTCCCCGACTTTTTTGCTGCGAAGCCCCTCGGGATTGCTGCGTACCCTCCTGGGGACGGGCCTGCCCAC
>JBDSHF010000491.1:0-8656 GCA_039918595.1 Thermoanaerobaculia bacterium | reverse complement strand
CCCTTCGACGACGAGGCCGGGGGAGCCCACGATCAGCTTGCGGTGCTGCACGAGGAGGTCCGGGGGGATCACGGCCTGCGACATGCCGGTCTCGTCCTCCAGGGTGATGAAGAGCAGCCCCTTGGCGGTGCCGGGACGCTGGCGGACGATCACCGACCCGGCGGTGCGGACCCTGGCGCCGTTCGGCAGCGCGTCGAGGCCGGAGGAGGGGGTGACCCCCTTCCTCGCGAGCTGCTCGCGCAGGTAGGCGAGCGGATGCGGGCCGAGGGTGAGCTGGACGCCGCCGTAGTCCGCCCGGGTCTCCTCGACCGGAGTCATCTCCGGGAGCGGCGAGGGCTCGGGGTCCGGGAGCCCCTCGAGCAGCGGGCCGGCCGGTTTGGCCAGGCGCGCCACCTGCCAGAGGGCGGCGCGGCGGGTGAGGCCGAGCGATGAGAGCGCCCCCACCGAGGCCAGGCTCTGCAGCTCGTTCTCATGCAGGTCGCAGCGCCGCACCAGGTCCCCGGCGTCGGCAAAGGGGGCCCTGGCCCGCTCGGTCTCGATCGACAGCGCCGCCCGGCCGCGCAGCCCGCGCACGAACCGGAAGCCGAGGCGGATCGCCCCGGCCGGCGGCGCCGTCCCGGTCCGCGGATCGCGCTCGCCTTCACGCAACTCACGGTCCTCCCAGCGGCAGAGGACCCCCGAGCTCTGCACATCCAATGGCCGCACGTCGACGCCGTGCCGCTGGGCGTCCTTGACCAGCGTCGCCGGGTGGTAGAAGCCCATCGGCCAGGCGTTGAGCAGCCCGAGATAGAAGGCGGTCGGATGGTAGGCCTTCAGATAGGCGCTGGCGTAGGCGATCAGCGCGAAGCTCGCGGCGTGCGACTCGGGGAAGCCGTAGAGGGCGAAGGAGCTGATCCCCTGCACGATCTCCTCCTGCGGCTTGCCGGTGATCCCCCGCTCGTTCATCCCCTTGCGGAGCTTCTCGACGATCGCCTGCATCCGCTCCACCGAGCGTTTCGAGCCCATGGCCCGCCGCAGCTCCTCGGCCTCGCCGCCGGTGAACCCCGCCGCCACCATCGCCACCCGCAGGAGCTGCTCCTGGAAGATCGGCACCCCCAGCGTCCGCTCGAGGATCGGCTTCAGGCTCGGATGAGCGTAGACCACCGGCTGCCGGCCGTTGCGCCGCTCGAAGTAGGGGTTCGCCAGGTTGCCCAGGATCGGGCCGGGGCGGATGATCCCCACCTGGATCACCAGGTCGTAGAACTTCTCCGGGTGGTTGCGCGGCAGCGTCGCCATCTGGGCGCGGCTCTCGACCTGGAAGACGCCCACGGTGTCCGCATCCCGCAGCATCTTGTAGACCTTGGGATCGTCCTGCGGCAGATGGGCGAGGTCGACGTGGACCCCCTCGCGGGTGCGGATCGTCGGCACCATCTCCTCCAGGGCGGCGAGCATGCCGAGCCCGAGGAGGTCGACCTTGATGATCCCGAGGTCGGCGCAGTCGTCCTTGTCCCATTGGATGACGACCCGCCCCGGCATCGAGGCGGGCTCGAGCGGCACCACCTCGTCGAGCCGCCCGGCGGCGATCACCATGCCGCCGGTGTGCTGCCCGAGGTTGCGGGGGAGGTTGTGGATGCGCGTCCAGAGATCGGCGAAATGCTGGAGGCGCCGCTCCTCGGGATCGAAGCCGGCCTGGGCCAGCTCGGTGGCGAACGACTTCTGCTCGCCGTGCGAGGCGTCGTAGCTCCAGTTGCCGAGCTGGCGGGCGAGCTTGTCGATCTGCTCCTCGTTGTAGCCGAAGACCTTGGCGACCTCGCGGGTGGCCGAGCGGTCGCGATAGGTGATGACGGTCGCCGTCATCGCCGCGCCGTGCGGGCCGTAGCGCTGGTAGACGTACTGGATCACCCGCTCGCGCTGCTCCCCGGAGGGGAGGTCGAGGTCGATGTCCGGCCACTCGCCGCGCTCCTCGGAGAGGAAGCGCTCGAAGAGGAGCTCCATCTTCACCGGATCGACGGCGGTGATCGACAGCGCGTAGCAGACGGCGCTGTTGGCCGCCGAGCCGCGCCCCTGGGCGAGGATCCCCTCGCGCTGGCAGAAGTCGACGATGTCGCAGACGATCAGGAAGTAGCCGGCGAGATCGAGCTTCTCGATCAGGTCGAGCTCTTTCTGGATCTGCGCCTGCGCCCTCGCCGTGAGCGGCCGGAAGCGGGCGCGGGCGGCGTTCCAGGTGAGATGGCGCAGGTAGGAGGAAGGCGTCTCGCCGGGCGGCAGCGGATACTCGGGGAAGCGATAGCCGAGGTTGGCGAGGGTGAAGTCGAGCGTCTGGCTGAGCTCGAAGCTGGCGGCCAGGGCCTCGGGGAGATCGGCGAACAGCCGGGCCATCTCGCCGGCGCTCTTCAGGTGCCGCTCGCGGTGGGAAGCGAGGAGCCGGCCGGCCTCGTCGAGAGTCGTGTGATGGCGGATCGCCGTCAGCACGTCGTGCAGCGGCTTGTCCTCCGCGTTCGCGTAGCGCACGCCGTTGGTGGCGAGCAGGGGAAGGCGGAGCTTGCGGGCGAGATCGATCAGCGCCTGATTCCGGTGCTCCTCCTCGCGCAGGCGGTGGCGTTGCAGCTCGACGTGCAGACGGCGGTTGAAGAGATGGGCCAGCCGCTCGAGCAAGCGCCGGGCGGGATCGATCCCCCCTTCGGCCAGCTCGCGGGCGAGCGGCCCCTCCTCGCCGCCGGTCAGGCAGTGGAGGCCCGCCGCGTGCTCGGCGAGAAGGTCCCAGGGGACGCGCGCCTCCCCCTTGCCCCGGCCGCGCGCGGCGGCGGTCATCAGCTTGCAGAGATTGCGGTAGCCGGTCTGGTCGGCGGCCAGGAGAGTGAGCCGCGCCTGGGTGTCCACCGCGCGGTTCGAGCCGTGATCGGCCGCCTTGGGATCGGGCACCAGGCCGAGCGGGCCGAAGCGCGCCCGTTTCTGCCAGAGGCTCGGCTCGTCCTCCAGCACCACCTCGGCGCCCACCAGAGCCTTGATCCCCGCCCGCTTCGCCGCCTGGAAGAAGCGCGGCGCGGCGTAGACGCCGTTGGCGTCCACCAGCGCCATGGCGGGCAGGCCCAGCGCCGCCGCCCGCTCGACCAGATCCTCGGGGAGCGAGGCGCCGTCGAGGAACGAGAAGGCGGAGGCCGCGTGCAGCTCGGCGTAGGGCGGAGGGGTGGAAGAGCGCCTCACCTGCCCAGGCTAGGCATCAGTGGGGCGTAAGTCAAGAGGAGCGCAGAAAAAGGCGGCCACGCAGGGCCGCCCCTACAGAAATCGCCCTCAGTAAAGCCGGTCAGGCGGCGACTTCGCCCATCTGCTGGCGGCGCTTCTCGTACCAGACCCGTGCCTCTTCCTCCGTATCGCAGAAGGTGAGCGGGTTGGCCTCGGGGCCACGCCGGAAGAGATTGGCGGCGGTCAGCAGCAGCCGGGCGAGGACCTTGGCCTTCAGGGGAGCGTTCTTCACCACGGTCCCGCGCAACGGCAGGAGCTTGACGGTCTCCGAAGCCTCCTTCCGCACGGCCGGGGGGAGGTCCTCCAGCGTCGTGAGGTCGATGAGGAAGAAGAAGTAGGGAACCTCTTTCCCATAGGCGATATGGGCATCGTTGAGCATCCGGCACTCTTCGAGGGTTACCTTCCCCTGGAGCCTCATGTGAACGATGTCGGGGAGCTCCAGCCCTGTCCACTGCTCGCCGCATGCATTTTCCTTGAAGCACTGTTTCGGCATCTCGACTCCTCCTCCAGAGGGAACGAATCCGAGGCCGCGCACCGGCGCGACGTGGAGATGATTCCTGAACATCCGTGAAATGTGCCCCGATTATAAGAAGGACCGAGAAATTGCGCAATCATCGCCTGGGGGGCGCGGCATGGCGCACCCCCCGAGCGGTCCTGAAAGCGGGGCTCACCCGACGCGGGTGGGCGTAAAGGACGGCGGATCGCTGGCGGGGAAGGACTCCTTCGAGGCCTGGTCGACGAGGTCGCGGTCATGATCCCCGGGCTTCACGAGCCGCGCCCCTTCAGGGAGCGGCCACTGGCCCCGGAAGCTCTTCTCGTCGCGGGCGAGGGGACGCGTCCAGTCCTCGTCGAGATCGGCGGTGTTCAAGCCGAGCGGCCCATAGACCGGGCAGTGGCCGGTGGCGCCGCGGAACAGCAGCGTCGCGGCCCCGAGCGCGAGCGCTCCCCCGAGCGGTGAGAGCCGCGGCTCACGCCGCAGGGCATACGCGGCGATCGCGCCACCTCCCAGCAGCGAGGCCCAGCGTTCGATTTTTCCCACGTTCTTTTCCATACAGACCTCCTCGACCCCGGAGACACCGCAAGCCGTGTGCCAGCCGGGAGGAGGAAGCGGAGCGCCGCGTCGTCAGGCCGCCGCGGCGAGCTCGATCCGGCGCTTGTCGAGCCAGGCCCTGGCCTCGGCCTCGGTGTCGGTGAACTGGACGATGTTCTGATTCTTGCCGCCCTTGAACAGATTGACGGCGGTCATCAGCAGCTTGGCGAGGATCTTGGCTTTCAGGGGAGCGCCGTAGACCACGGTGCCCCGCAACGGCAGGACCTTGACCGTTTCGGAAGCCTCCCGGCGGACCTGGGCGGGAAGGTTGTCGAGCTCGGAAAGATCGAGCAGGAAGAACATGTGGTCGCGGTTCCTGCTGTAGTCGAGGTGCTTCTGATTGAGCTCGCGCACCTCCAGGTTGTCGACCTCTCCGACGAGCTTCAGGAAAAGGATGTCCGGCTCCTCGTACGACGTCGTGTGCTTGCCGATCTGGTGCATCTGGACCATCATCGATCATCCTCCACGAAAGAAAGCCGGGGGCGCACCGGTCACTTCACACCGAAATACCGGCACACCGAAAACGGCGCACGGATAACGGGCCCCGTACCCCGGCGAGACTCATGCTCCGCACTGGCGCGATCAACGGATTTCTGCCGAAGGATACCAATGTTTCGCTCTCAGGGAAAGACCCCGGCCTGAGCTCTCCTGCTATGCTCTTCCGGCGAAGCTCGCGCGACCCGCGACGGCGCGGCAGCGCTCAAGGAGACAGAGAGAATGATGACGGATCTGCGGTATCCGGTCGGCAAGGCCGAGATGGAGCGGGACCTCGACCCCGATCAGCGCCGGGAGCTGGTCTCCCGCATCGAGAGGACGCCGGACCGGCTGCGCGAGGCGGTCGCCGGCCTCAACGCCGAGCAGCTCGACACCCCCTACCGCCCGGGCGGCTGGACGGTGCGGCAGGTCGTCCACCACGTCCCGGACAGCCATCTCAACGCCTACCTCCGCTGCAAATGGGCGCTGACCGAGGACGAGCCCCTGATCAAGACCTACGACGAGGCGCGCTGGGCCGAGCTCCCGGATTCGCGCTCGGTCCCCGTGGAGGTCTCGCTGGCCCTGCTCGACAATCTCCACCGGCGCTGGGTGGCGCTGCTGCGCGCGATGACCGCCGCGGACTTCAACAAGACCCTGAGGCACCCCGACCACGGCGTCCTCACCCTCGACCAGATCCTCGGCCTCTACGCCTGGCACGGCGAGCACCACGTCGCGCACGTCACCGCCCTGCGCGAGCGGATGGGGTGGGTGTGACCTCGCGACGAGAGTGAGGGAGTGTCGCCCCTTCGGGGCTGGCCCCTCACTCCCCAACCCTCTCTCCCACCGCACTCCCCCCAACCGGGAGAGAGGGAGCTCAAAGAAGCAGGATTGCGTTTTTGGCTAACTTCTCCCTCTTCTCCCGGTCGGGGGGAGTGCGATGGGAGAAGAGGGCCGGGGTGATGAGGGGCCAACCCGGGGCCAACGGAACCTGCTCGTTCTCGTAGCACGCAATTGCAAACCCTGGCGCCGATCCGGCATTCAGGAATTTCGCCGCGCCGCCGTGGCGCGGGAGCGAGGGAGGGCCCGGATGAAAATCCAACCAGGAATTCCCTATCCCCTGGGCGCTACCTACGATGGCGCCGGGACCAACTTTTCCATCTTTTCCGACATGGCCGAGCGGATCGAGCTCTGCCTCTTCGACGAGGCGGGCCACGAGACGCGGATCGAGCTGTCCGAGGTCACCGCCCTCTGCTGGCACGGCTACCTGCCCAACGTGGTGCCCGGGCAGCGCTACGGCTACCGGGTGCACGGGCCGTGGGACCCCGGCGCCGGCCGGCGCTGCAACCCCGCGAAGCTGCTGCTCGACCCCTACGCCAAGGCGATCGAGGGGGCCGTCCAGTGGAACGAGGCGGTCTTCCCCTACCACTTCGACGCGCCCGAGACCTCGGGGAACGACCTCGACAGCGCCCCGTTCATGCCCAGGTGCGTGGTCACCAACCCCTTCTTCGACTGGGGAAACGACCGGCCGCCGCGCATCCCGATGCACGAGTCGGTGATCTACGAGGTGCACGTCAAGGGGTTCACCCAGCGGCACCCCGGCATCCCCGAGGAGCTGCGCGGCACCTATGCCGGCCTGGCGCATCCGGCGTCGATCGCCCACCTGAAGCGGCTGGGGATCAAGGTCGTCGAGCTGCTGCCCGTCCACCAGTTCGTCCAGGACAGCCTGCTGCTCGAGCGCGGGCTGCGCAACTACTGGGGGTACAACTCGATCTCCTACCTCGCCCCGCACAACGAGTACGCCGCCGCGGGCGGCTCCACGGGGCAGCAGGTGCAGGAGTTCAAGCAGATGGTGAAGATCCTCCACCAGGAGGGGATCGAGGTGATCCTCGACGTGGTCTACAACCACACCGCCGAGGGGAACCACCTGGGGCCGCTGCTGTCGATGAAGGGGATCGACAACACCGCCTACTACCGGGTCATGCCGGACAAGCCGCGCTACTACATGGACTACACCGGCACCGGCAACAGCCTCAACATGCGCCACCCACACGTGTTGCAGCTCATCATGGACTCGCTGCGCTACTGGGTGCTCGACATGCACGTCGACGGCTTCCGCTTCGACCTCGCGGCGACGCTCGCCCGCGAGCTGCACGACGTCGACCGCCTGTCGGCCTTCTTCGACATCATTCAGCAGGACCCGGTGATCAGCCAGGTCAAGCTGATCGCCGAGCCTTGGGACGTGGGGGAGGGTGGGTACCAGGTGGGTAACTTCCCGCCGCTCTGGTCGGAGTGGAACGGCAAGTACCGCGACACCGTCCGCGACTACTGGCGTGGGGAGGACCAGACCCTGGGGGACTTCGCCAACCGCTTCACCGGCAGCTCCGACCTCTACGAGAGCACCGGCCGCAAGCCCTCGGCGAGCATCAACTTCATCACCGCCCACGACGGCTTCACCCTGCGCGACCTGGTCTCCTACAACGACAAGCACAACGAGGCCAACGGCGAGGAGAACCGCGACGGCGAGAGCCACAACCGCTCCTGGAGCTGCGGCGCCGAGGGGCCCACGGACGATCCGGCGATCGTCGGCCTGCGCGCCCGCCAGCAGCGCAACTTCCTCACCACCCTGTTCCTCTCCCAGGGGATCCCCATGCTCCTCGGCGGCGACGAGATGGGGCGCACCCAGGGGGGGAACAACAACGCCTATTGCCAGGACAACGAGATCTCCTGGTTCGACTGGGAGACCCTGGACGACGGGCTCCTCGAGTTCGCCGCGCGGCTGATCGCCCTGCGCCGCGAGCACCCGATCTTCCACCGCCGCCGCTGGTTCCAGGGCAAGCCGATCCACGGCGAGGGGGTGCGCGACCTCGGCTGGTTCCGCCCCGACGGCGAGCTGATGAGCGGCGAGGACTGGCGGCACGGCTTCGCCAAGTCGCTCGGGGTCTTCCTCAATGGCGGCGCCATGGAGAGCCGCGACGAGCGTGGCGAGCCGATCAAGGACGACAGCTTCTACGTCCTCTTCAACGCCCACCACGAGCCGCAGGCGTTCCGCCTCCCCGACCGCCGCCACTGGGGGGAGAGCTGGCGCAAGGTGCTCGACACCGACAAGCCCTTCCCCGAGAAAGAGGAGGAGGTCCACGCCGCCGGCAGCGAGGTCCAGGTCGCCGGGCGGGCGGTGGTGGTGCTGATGCGAGAGGACTGAGCCGGACCTCTCGTGTTCGCTAAGATCGGGGATCCTCTATTACTGCGGCTCAGTAAAAAGGAAAAAGCAGACGCCCGGAATTGCCACGCCCAAAGCGCCGGCAATCCACTCTCCAGGGCTGTGCTTCAGGACTGCGGATCTTTGGATTCGAGCCGTTCCAGCTCGCGGAGCACCTCGTCGGTCCCGATCAGCTCCGCGAAGCGGCAGAGCAGATCCGCGAAACTTTCCGAGTACCCCTCGGCCTCCGCCGCGGCCTGAATGGCGCTGCGCTCCTCGGAGGTCAAACCGGTCCCCGCCGCCGGGGACGGAGGCTCCGGAGGAACGGAAGGATCCCTGGGATGTGTCTCGCGAGCCATCATTAGTTATCCCAGGCAAGCAACTCGTGTGCCTGGTTTTGGGGGCGTCGCTCTCGCCCTCGGTACGACCTGCCCTCCGAATCCTCACCCTCGGTCCCTCTCCCGGGGGAGAGGGAGGGCCCTTCGGCAGAAGGATTGTTGGAGGCGGGGACAAGCCTTGCCCCATGAGAAAATCTGGCGTCAGGCCCTCCCTCTCCACTTCGTGGCATAGGCGCTAACTTATTAGCAAAGCTCCCTGGCAGCCTTCATGGCCCGGGGAGCCTGCTTCTTCCTTTGGCGAGGAGAGTCTAAGAAGTAGCGGCAGAGCCGCGAGGC
>JBDSHF010000490.1:0-14456 GCA_039918595.1 Thermoanaerobaculia bacterium | reverse complement strand
ATCGCCAGCACTCCCGCCCCCGCCGCCAGCAACAGCGCCAGGGCGGGCTCGGAGAGCAGCGGCCCCAACTCGACGGCGGCGAGGGAGACCGCCACCGGCACCAGCGCGGCGGCGGCGATGGCGGTCCACCCCCAGGCGCGCGCGCCCGGCCGGCGGGTGACGCGGAGGGCGGCGAGGGGGAGAAGGGAGATGGCGGCCACCGCGAGGGCCACCAGGGTGGCGATGTTCAGGGCGACTCCCGCCAGCAGGAAGGCGTTGGCGGCGGCGGCCACTCCGGCCGGGATGGCGAGCCCCAGGGAGAGGGCGCCCCAGTGGCCGGCGAGCCGCGCGCCGGCCAGGGCCGCCAGCGCCGAGGCGAGCAGCGCCGCCAGGGCGAGCCGCCAGATCAGCGCGCGCAGGGGCGTCGCCTCGCTCCAGCCGACCTCGCCGCGCACGCCGCCGGGGAGCCGGGCGAGCCGCCGCCGCAGGGCGCCGTCGAGGGCCAGAGGCGACGCGTCGTGCGCGCGATAGACGAAGAGGGCCAGGGCGGGCTCGCCGCGGAAGCGCAGGGTGGCCCGCGCCGGCTGGCTGCGGGCGCGGATGGTGGCCAGGGAGCCGAGCGGCACGGCGCCGGCACCCGCCTGGCGCGCCGGGATCGGCAGGCTCGCGAGGCTGCCCGCGGCGGCCGGCACCACCGGCCGCAGGCGGTCCCCCTGGCGGCTCCAGCCGAGGGCCGGCACGCGCAGCGACCGCCGGGCCTCGGCGAGCACGGCGCCGGCCACCCCCCAGGGATCGAGCGTGGTCGCCGCGAGCTCGATCCGCACCTCCTCGTCGCGCAGACCGAAAGGCTCGACGACCCGCACCCCCGGCACCGCGCGCAGCGCCTCGGCCGCGGCGCGGACGCCGGCGTCGTCGCGCGCGCCGGAGAGCCAGATCAGGGCATGGAAGTCCCCCTCCTGGCCGGCGGCGGGATCGACCCAGAGGGTGGACCCCGCGGGGAGGCGAGCGCGCAGGCGGGCGAGCTCCGAGTCGAGCCGCGCCGCCTTGCGCTCCGGATCGGTGCCGGGGGCGAAGCGCACGGTGAGCTTCGCGCCGTCCGTCCGCACCTCGCCGGCCACCCCCCGCACCCGGCCGAGGGAGCGGATGGCGCTCTCGACCGGCTCGACCCACTCGCGAGTCACCTCGCCGGGATCGCGGTCCTCGCCGAGGGCGAGCCCCACCGTCAGCTCCGGGAAGCTGCGCTGCGGCAGGTAGTCGAGCGGCAGCCGCGCCAGGGCGAAAGCCCCCAGCACCAGCAGGGCCAGCGTGGCGATCAGGCGGGCGAGCGGGCGGCCGTTCATCGCGTCCGGTGAACAAAACGGTAGAGGACCGGCACCAGCAGCAGCGAGGCGAAGGTCGACAGCGTCATGCCGCCGATCACGGCGAGCGCCAGGGAGCGCCGCAGCTCCACCCCCTCGCCGCCGAGGAGCGCCAGCGGCAGCATGCCGGCCACGGTGGTCAGCGTCGTCATCAGGATCGGCCGGTAGCGCTCGGCGCCCGCCTGGCGGACCGCCGCGTCGACCCGTAAGCCGGCACGGAGGTGGTCCTCGATCCGGTGGACGAACACGATGGCGTTGTTGACCACGATGCCGGCGAGCAGGATGAGGCCGAGGAAGGAGAGGACGTTGAGCGTCTGCCCGGCTGCCGCCAGCAGGCCGAGGGCGCCGCCTAGGGCGACCGGCACCGTGGTCATCACCACCAGCGGCGTGGTCAGCGACTCGTAGAGGGCGGCGACCGTGAGGAAGACCAGGAGGAGCGAGAGGGAGAGCGCGAGCCGGAGCTGGCCGAAGGCTCGCCGCAGCTCCAGCGCCTGGCCGCCGGGGGCGACCTGCTCGTCCGCCGCGCGCGCCACGCCGCGCAGCAGCGCCTCCGGATCCCGGTTCCCCAGGCCCCCATCGAAGGCCAGGCGCACCGACGGCAGGCCGTCCTCCCGCTCGAGCACGGGCGGCCGCGCGCCGGCGTCGAACCGGGCCAGGGCCCCCAGGGGGAGGACCCCCGCCCCGTCCGCCATCGAGGTCGCCAGGACCGGTAGCAGCGCCGGGTCTTCCTGCTGCGTGGGACGGATCACGATGTCGGGCTCGACGCCGTCGATGCGGACGCGGCCGGCGGTCTGATCGGCCAGGGCCGCGCGCACCTGCTGCTCCAGTTGATCGCGGTCGGCGCCGAGGGCGGCCAGGCGGGGCACGTCCCAGGAGAGCAGGAGGGCCGCGCGGTCGCGGTCCCGCCGCAGGCCCGCCTCGCGCAGGCCGTTGCCGCGCAGGCGCTCCTCCACCCGGCGGGCGAGGGCCGTGGCCCGCTCCGGCGTGGCGGCCGAGGCCACCACCTCCAGGCGCCGCCCGGTCCGTTCGATCGACTGCAGGAAGGCGCTCGTCCGCGGCTCCACCCAGACCTCGACGTCGGGGAGGCGGGAGAGCGCGGCGCGCAGCGTCTTGCGCGCCCGGGCGGCGCTCGCCGGATCGGGGAAGCGGAGCTCGATCCGCCCGGTCTCCTCGGCGTCGCCGGCGGTCAGCTCCGACTCGGGGGACTGCCAGGCGAGACGGCCCGTCTGAACCCCGGTCAGGACGGCGGCGGTCCGCGCCTCGACGACCCCGCCCAGCCGCCGCGCCGCCTCGGGCGCGAGGTCGGGGGGGAGCCGGTAGCGCACCACGAGGTCGCGCGTCTCGGCGTCGGGCACCAGCTCGCGGGGGAGGACGGCCAGGGAGAGCAGCGCCACCGCCGTGGCCGCCAGCGCCGCCAGCACCGGCACCGCCGGACGGGCGAGGGCGCCGTCGAGCAGGCGCAGGTAGACCGCGCGGCCGGGGGTCCGCCCCCGCGCGCCGCCGGCCCGCCGGTCGCGGGCGAGCACCGGCGTCACCGTCAGCGAGAAGAGGAGCGAGGCGGCCAGCGAGGCGACGATGGCGAACGCCTGGGCGCCAAAGAAGGCGCGCGCCAGCCCCTGGAGATAGACGAGCGGCAGGAAGACCACGGCGGTGGCCAGGAACCCGGCCACCACCGGCAGGGCGATCTGCTTCGTGCCCGCCACCTCCGGCTCCGCCTCGGACTCAGACTTGCCGCGGGCGCGGGCGGTCGCGATCGACTCCAGCACCACGACCGAGCTGTCCACCAGCATGCCGGCGGCGAGGGCGAGGCCGGCAAGCGAGACCACGTCCAGCGGCACGCCGCAGAGGTGGAAGGCGGAGAACGTGGCCAGCATCGAGGCCGGCACCGCCACCGCCAGGGCCAGCGTCGGGCGCCAGCTCCCGAGCAGGAGCCGCAGCACGGCGACGCCGAGGGCGAGGCCGACCAGCGCCGCCAGCCCCATGGTCCGCAGGGCTGAGACCACCTCGGCGCTGCGGTCCGCCACCACCTGGACGCGCAGCCCGGCGGCGGCCCGCTTGCCCAGCTCCGCCGTCCGCTCGCGCACCCGGGCGGCGAGGGCGACCGCGTTCGCCTCCGGGGCGCGGAAGACGCGTACCAGGGTCCCCTCGCGGCCGGCGAGGCGGAAGAAGCTGCCGTCGCGCACCTCTTCGAGCGCCACGCCGGCCATATCGCCCAGCACGCTTTCCCCCTTCGGACCCTGGACGCGCAGGGCGCGCAGGGCGTCGAGCGAGGCGGCGTCCTCCCGCACCAGCAGGGGGCGCACCGCCGCTCCGGCCCGCGCCCGGCCGGCCGCCACCGCCGTGCCGACCGGCTGGAGGCGCGCCACCAGGTCCGAGGGGGTGAGCCCGCGGGCGGCCAGCGCCGCGGCGCGTGGGCGGATGACGGGATGGAGCGGCGCCAGGCCCAGCGTCTCGACCCTCCCCGCGCCTTCGAGCCGGGCGAGCTCCGGCACCAGCACCTCGCGGGTGAAGGCGGTGCGCGCCGCCCCCGAGGGGCCATCGAACACAGCGACCTCGACGATCGGCTCGGCGTCGCCAGCCACCAGCTCGACCGCCAGCGCGACCCCCGGTGCCTCCAGCCCGGCGAGGCGGCGCTCGGCCTCGATCCGCAGCCGGTCCGGGTCGGTCTGCCACTCGCTTTCGACGCGCACGCGGGCGAAGCCGTCCCCCGTCGAGCTGCGGACCGCGGTCACCCCGGAGACCGCGGTGAGCCGCTGCTCCAGCGGCCGGGTGACCCGCTCCAGCAGCTCCTCGCGGGCGCTCCCCGGGGCCGTGGCGGTGATCTCCAGGGCGGGGCGCTCGAGCGCCGGCAGCAGCGAGACGGGGAGGCGCAGCAGCGAGAAGACCCCGAGCACGACGATCGTCAGGGCGCCGAGCAGCGTCGAGACCGGCCGCTCGATGGCGCGGCGGATCATTTGTCTCCCTCGGTTTTGGGCTCCTCGACCGCCTCCACCCGGATGCCGTCCGAGAGCAGGGCGGCCCCGCTCACCACCACCTTGTCGCCGACCGCGAGGCCGGAGATCACCTCGATCCGCCCCTCCCCCCGCGCGCCGGTGACCACCACCCGCCGCCGCGCCCCTCCCCCCTCGACCACGAACAGAGCGCTCCCTCCTTCGGAGACCACCAGCGCCTCCTCGGGCACGGTCAGGGCGTCCGGCCGCGGGTCGAGCTCCACGTGCACCTCGACCCCCTCTCCCGAGGCCGGCAGGCCGGCGCCCGCGGTCGCCTCCGCGACCACCGGCGCGGTGCCCCCGGCCTCCAGCTCGGGGGAGATCTCGCGGAGGATCCCGCGGCCGGCCGCGCCGGCCCCGCCGGTAGAGCCGGGGAGGACAAAGCGCACTCCGAGCCCGGGGTGGAGCCGTGCGCGGTCCCCCGCCGCCGCCCGCGCCTCGACCCGCGGCGGCCCGCCGGCGGCGACGCGGGCGAGCACCGTGCCGGATTGCACCTCCGCCTCGGGCGGCAGTTGCCGCTGCACCAGGAGCCACCCCGAGACCGGCGAGCGCAGATCGAGAGTCCCATGCTTCTGCCGGGCCGCCGTCAGGCGCTGATGGGCGAGCTCGGCCTCCGCCTTGTAGGAGGCGAGCTGCGCCGCCGAGACCACCCCGAGGTCGAAGGCCCGCTGGTAGCGCGCGAGGTCCGAGCTCGCTACCGCCAGGCGCAGCTTCGCCTCGGCGAGCCCCGACTCGGTGTCGGTGTTGACCAGTCGCGCGAGCACCTCGCCCGCCCGCACCGCCACGCCGGAGGAGAGGCCGGCGCGGAACCGGTCGGGGTAGCGCAGCCGTCCGGAGGAGGGGAGGACCACCTCCGCCTCCTGGGCCGGGCGCACCACGCCGAGCAGCACGAGGGTCGGCTGGAACGGCGCCCGCTCCACCTTCTCCAGCTTCACCGGCAGGGGAAACGGTTCCTCGGGGGGCTCCACCGCCGGCCGGCAGGCGGCGAGCAGGAGCAGAACCAGAAGCGATCGGGAAAGCTTCATAACATCCTCCGTCAAGAGAGCATCCGCTCGGGCCGGCGCAGGCGGCGGCGGGCGTAGAGGTAGAAGAGGGCCGCTCCGGCGGCGAGGACGGCCAGGTTGCCCAGCCAGGCGAGCGACTCGTCGGCCCCGGGCAGGAGCGGTCCGTAGACCGCTCCGAAGCGCGGCGGGATGGGGCTGGAGAAGAACCAGGGGCTCGATCCGCCGATGGTGACCGCCGAGGCGAGCCAGACCGCGCCCGAGGTGCGCAGGCGGACCGCCCAGAACAGCGACACGGCGCCCAGGAAGAGGCTGATCACCACGATCTGGACCAGCGGCGCGATCAGCGGGAAACGGGGCTCGGTCAAAAACCAGCCGAGGATCATCACCGCCATCCCCTGCGCCGCGATGGCCGCGCAGACCGCCCCGGCCCGTCGCACGAAATAGGCCTCGGCGGCCGGCGCCGAGAGCGCGAGGTCGAGGCAGCCGGCCCGCCGCTCGAGGTCCACCATCCCGGCCAGGGCGGGCAGGGCGAGGATCAGCGACGGCAGGAGAAAGGCGTAGCGGTAGAGATCCCTCGCATCCCCGTCGGATTTGAGGAGCATGGCCATCACCAGCCAGCCGACCACCACCACGTCGATCACCACGAAGAGGAGGAGACGGCGGCCGAGGAGGAGCCCGAGGGAGAGGCGGAAAGAGCGCAGGAGGCGTCGCATGCCACCCCCTCTCCCGGCGTGGGAGGGGGGAGGGGACGGGAGAGGGGGTCGGGGGGTGAGGGTCATTTCCCCTCCTGGAAGAACACCCGGTCCCCCGGCGCCCCGTTGGGCACCAGCCGGTGGCACTGCTTGTCGGGATCGAGCAGCACCGCCTGCGGCCGGCGCCTGGTGCGCAGTTCGAAGAGGCCGTCCTTCCCCGGCTCGGCGCTCACCAGGGCAGGCACCGGGCCGAGGTCGGTCGTCAGCTCGACCTTGCAGAGCGCCTCCGCGTCCCCCCGGTTGTGCATCCTGCCGGTGACCCGCCAGCCGTCCGCCCCCTGATGGAACTCGACCCCTTCGATCACCGGCTGCGCGAGCTTCCCCTCCATGAAGTTGTCGCGCAGGAAGCGGGGGAGGTCCGGACCGCCGTGGCGCTCGAGGACCTCGAACAGCTCCTGGCGGGTACAGGGTCGCTGGTCCTGCTTGCGGGAGAGCAGCTCCGCGAGGGCCTGCTGCAGCGCCTCTTCGCCCATCCGGTGGCGCAGGCCCACGAGCAGCGCCGGGAAGCGGCTTCGCCAGTAGAGCGGGCTGTTGGGCTCCGTCGGCGGCGGCACGCTCAGGAGGCCCCCCTCGCCCGGCCGCAGGCCTGCCACCGCGGCGCCGTTCTCCGGACCGAGGCCGAGCCGCTGCAGCGCGAGATCCCGGAAGAGGTGGTGGAAGAGCAGCGAGTCCGCCTGCGCGAACGGGCGCTGGCGCGCGAGGCGGGAGGCCACCAGCTCGGCCACGAACCCCTCCGGCTTCAGGACCTCCCGGGTCTGGGTGAGGTCCCATTCGCTGAGCAGCACGAGATTGCCCAGCACCGACAGCGGCGCCTCGTTGTTGTCGCGCCAGCGGGCGGACCAGGCGACGGTGACCGGGTCGGGATCGAAGATCCGGTCTCCGGACCATTCGAGCACCACGATCCGCTGCAGGCCGGCCAGCCCGGGCCAGGCCTCCTCGAGCTGGCGCGTGCCGTTCTGGAGGAACGCCAGGTGCAGCTCGCCGAGTTTGGCGTGGGCGGGGTAGACGGCGACCGTCGTGCCGCTCCGCGGGGCGGGCAGGGTGCGGTAGCTGGAGCCGCCCAGCACGGCGAGATCGGCGAGCGGGAGCCGGCAATTGCTCGCCAGGCGCCCCGAGCGGGCGACGCTGCCGCAAGAGTCAGCCAGGAAGAGGCCCGGCGGGATCGCGAGCGCCAGGGTGACGTCCGCCTGCGGGGTATACGACTCTTCCACGACCTGCTGCTCTTCATCCAGCTTCCAGGGCTGGTAGCGGGGGATGGGCGAGAGGTCGGAGGCGGCGAGCCGGATCCGGCGCGGCGAGATCGCCGGCGCCCGGTAGCTGTTCGAGAGGTCCAGGAGCTCGCGGGCGAACCGGGGGTGCAGGTGGATGCCGAAGCGCGTGTGGAAGCTCGGGTACTCGAAAGTCTGGGGGGCGATCATCGGCGTCCCCGGCTCGCCGGCGAGGCGGAAGCGGAGCTCGCGGCGGCCGCCCGGGGGGATCGGCGGCGTGAGCTCCACGGCGAGGCGGTCCCAGGAGCGCGAGAGCGTCAGCTCCCCTTCCCCGGCGCGGGCCTCGGCGATCTCGAGCAGCGGATCCAGCTCGAAGGCGAGGTGCGCCCGCGGCGACGTTCCCAGGTTGCGCAGCTCGGCGGTCACCGCGAGCGTCACGCGCCGGCCCGGGCCGATCGTCCCCTCCACCCGCCAGCGGCCGGGCACCACGTCGGCCGAGGTGGGGGCGGGACCCTGCGAGTGCTCGGCGGCGAAGCGCATCCGGCCGAGCGCCTCGTAGTGGCGCACCCGGCCGATGAGGAAGGCCGAGGCGCCGGCGGCGAGCAGGAGCGCCATCGCCATCGCCAGGAGGTCCGCCCGGGCCGGCGCCGGATCGGGGGCGTAGCGCTCCCGCAGCCGCGCCAGGGTGAGGAGGAACGTCCGCAATGGGTGTGCGGGGGGAATCCGTTGCGGGCGCACGTCCGGCCGGGTGCGGCGCAGGTAGCGCACGGCAAGGCCCAGCACAGCGGCGGCCAGCGCCACCGGCACCGCCGCCCGGGTCAGGTACTGCTCGCAGGCGACCCCGGCGTCATAGGGGATCTCGCTCACCGGCAGCGGGAACGAGTGCGACCACGCGTTGGGGTTGGAGACCCCGAGGATCCGGCCGAGCGACCGCTCCAGGCGCGGCAGCGCGAGCCATTCCATGGGGCTGGCCAGGCGGATGCCGAACCGGCCGAGCAGGACGTTCATCAGCGCCGGGACGAGCAGGAGCGCGAAGCCGCCGACCAGGAAAGCGTTGAGCGCGCCGCCGGCGATCGTGCCGACGCCGACCGCGAGGGCCGAGAAGGTCAGGGCGACGGGGGCGACGTGCATCAGCCAGGGCCCCAGGAAGGGACCGGGGGGCACCGCGCCGGGGCCGTTGGCCACTCCCGCGAGGATCGCCGCCACGGCGAGGGGGACCGCCGACAGCGGCAGCAGGAGCGCCTGCAGGGCGAGGCAGCGGCGCAGCAGGTAGCCGGCGCTCGACATCCCGGCCAGGGAGACGGTCGACCACGCCCCCTCGTCCTGCTCGCGGGTGATGGCGTCGAGGGAGATCAGGAAGGCGAGCACGGCGGCCAGCACCGGCAGGACCTCCAGCGTCTCAACGGCGTAGGTGGCGGCGCCGACCGCCGCGCCTCCCGGGTCCCGCCGCAGCCAGATCACCAGCGCGGGAGTCGAGCCCGCGGCGGCGTAGACCGCGGCGAGCACCCGGAAGCGGAGCGACCTCCACTGCGTGCGCAGCTCGTGCGCGGCGAAGGCGCGGATGAGCCTCACGCCGCGTCCTCCGCGGGCTCGGGGGGTGTCGCGATCCCCTGGAGGGCGAGGAAGGCGGCGTAGGACTCCTCCAGCGTCGGCCGCCGGGGCGCCGCTCCCGGCACCGGCGTCTCGCTGTAGACCACCCGCTCCATCCCCCCCTGGCGGTCGGTCCGCTGGGCGACCTCCACGGCTCCGGCCGGCAGCGGCTCGCCCCCCGGCATCTGCCAGAGCCGGCCCGCGGCCCGGCGCAGCAGCTCGGTCGGCGCGCCGTCGAAGAGGAGCCGGCCCCCGGCGATCACCCCCAGCCGCGGGCAGGTCGCCTCGACGTCCTCCACGATGTGGGTGGAGAGCAGCACCGTCGTGCTGGCGGCGACGTCGGTGATCAGGTTGCGGAAACGGATCCGCTCTTCCGGGTCGAGGCCGGCCGTGGGCTCGTCCACCACCACCAGCCGGGGGGAGTGGAGGAGCGCCTGGGCGATCCCCAGCCGCCGCTGCATGCCCCCCGAGTACTCGCCCGCCCGCCGGTCCGCCGCCCGTTCCAGGCTCACCGACTCCAGCAGCTCCGCCACCCGGCGGCGCAGCGCGGCGCGCCCGAGCGGCACCTCGCGCAGCCGGGCGCAGTGCAGCAGGTACTCGCGCCCGGTCAGATGCCCGATCGGATGGAAGTCCTGGGGGAGGAAGCCGATCCGCCGCCGGATCGTCGCCCGCGCCCGCGCCGACGCCGCGTCCAGCCCGTCATAGACCCGCCGCCCCGACGTCGGCTCGAGCGCCAGCACCAGGATCGAGAGGAACGTCGTCTTGCCCGCCCCGTTGTGGCCGAGCAGGCCGAACATCCCCTCGTCCAGCCGCAGCGACACCCCCTTGAGGGCCTGCAGGCCGTCCGCGTAGGTCTTGGTAATCCCCTTAATCTCGATCATCGGAGCAAGGCTCTCCCCTTGGGATGCTCGACCGCATTCCGCGTTTCAGAACTCCCGACTGAGTCTACGGATAGTGTATTACAAGTGTCACACAGTTGGCGAGAGGGGCGATAAATGTCGTCGTGCCCGCTGGGGCGTCCTGCCCTTCGAGGCCTCACCCTCGGTCCCTCTCCCAGGGGGAGAGGGAGGGCCCGGGATCCTGAGGAAGAGAGCTCCGGCAGGTTGTCTTTCTCCCCTCTCCCTCCGGGAGAGGGGCCGGGGGTGAGGCCTCGAAGGGCAGGACGCCACAACCGGCACTACGAGTCTGTCCGCAGGAAATCCCCCCTTCCCGGGTTTCACCCTCCACAATGGAGCTGATGACACACCCGCAAAGGAGCCGTCCATGAAACCGACCCTTCCCGCCGTGCTGATTGCCGCTTCCGTCGCCGTCTGCGCGGTTTGGGCCGGCGTGGCCCATGGCGAGCCGGAGAAGCCGCTCGCCGTCCATATGCCCTGGAAACAGGCCGGGCTGACCGAGAAGCAGGCGGCGGCCCATCTGCTGAACCGCTTCGCCTTCGGCTCCCGTCCCGGCGAGGTGGACGCGGTGGTCAAGATGGGGCTCGACCGCTGGCTGGAGCGCCAGCTCGGGGCCAATCTCCCCGACGGCAAGGTCCAGGAGGACCTGCGCGCCCTGCCGGCCCTCGGCATGTCCACCGCCGAGATCTTCAAAACCTATCCGCCGGTGGGCCTCGTCCTGATCCAGGCCAAGGAGGCCGGAGTCATCCCCGACGACGTCAAGAAAGGGGATCTCAAGAAGAAAGAGAACGAGGAGCAGCGCTCCGCGCTCAAGGAGAAGGTCATGGCCTTCGCCGCCAAGCAGGGGTACCACCCCCAGAAGGAGCTGCTCGGTCAGCTCATGACCCAGAAACTGGTGCGCGCCGTGGAGTCCGAGAACCAGCTCGAAGAGGTGATGACCGACTTCTGGTACAACCACTTCAACGTCTCGCTGACCGACAACAAGGCCCGCCCCTTCCTGCTTTCCTACGAGCGGGACGCCATCCGCCCGCACGCGCTGGGGAATTTTCGCGATCTTCTGAAGGCCACCGCCAAGAGCCCGGCCATGCTGGTCTACCTCGACAACGCCCAGTCCACGGCGGCGGAGGACGAGCCGACGACGATGACGGACGAGATGGGCCGCACGCCACGCCGGCGGGCTCGTTTCGGCGGCCGGGGGTTCGGCCGATCGAACGTTGAGACGGAGGGGTTCGGCGGCGCGGGAATGCTATCGGCGCGCCAGAACCGGCTCGCGCGGTCCCCTCAAGCTCCGAAGCGCAAGCAGCAGCAAGGGGTCAACGAGAACTACGCCCGCGAGCTGATGGAGCTCCACACTCTCGGCGTCGACGGCGGCTACTCCCAGCAGGACGTCGGCGAGGTTGCTCGCGCCTTCACCGGCTGGACGATCCTGCCGGTGCGGGCCAAGGCGCGCGAGGCGGCCGAGACGCGGCTCGCCCGCGCCGAACGGTCCGGCGGCCTCGGCTTCCACCAGGAGGGGGACTTCCTCTTCCGCGCCGACCGGCACGATGCGGCCGCCAAGACCATCCTCGGCACCCACCTCCCGGCCGGCCGGGGGATCGAGGACGGCGAGGCCGTGCTCGACCTGCTCGCGGCCCAGCGCGCCACCGCCCGGCACATCGCCACCAAGCTCGCCGTGCGCTTCGTCTCGGATCACCCGCCGCAGGCGCTGGTGGACCGGCTGACCGAGGTCTATCTCAAGACCGGCAGCGACACCCGCCGGCTTGTAGCCGCCATCGCCGAGTCCCCCGAGTTCTGGAGCCGCGACGCCGTGGGCGCCAAGATCAAGTCCCCCTTCGAGCTCGCCGCCTCGGCGCTACGGGCCACCGGCGGCGAGGTCGGCGATCCGCGCGAGCTCCTCAAGTGGATCAACCGCATGGGGCAGCCGCTCTACGCCTACCAGGCGCCGACCGGCTTTCCCGACCGCGCCGAGGCGTGGGTGAACACGGGCTCGCTGCTCAACCGGATGAACTTCGGCCTCCAACTCGCCGCCAACCGCGTCAAAGGGGTGAGCCTCGATCTGCCCGCCCTCAACAAGGGGCGCGAGCCCGCATCCCGCGAGGAGGGCCTGCGCACCTACGCGGCTCTCCTGATGCCCGGCCGTGACCTCACGGCCACCCTGAAGCTCCTCACCCCCATGGTCGCCGACCCCAACCTGGCGAAGCGGGTGGATCAGGCCGCGCCCAAGGACACGGGGAAGACCGCCAAAAAGGGAGACCCGGACGAGGATCTCCTCGACGCCAGCCCGGAGATGGCGACGCGGATGCCCCAGACCATCAAGGTCCGCGGGCGCCTGGGCGACGAGCCCAAGACGCCGGTCGACCGCCATGCGCCCACGCCGCTGGAGCAGGTGGTAGGGGTGATCCTGGGGTCGCCGGAGTTTCAGCGGCGTTAGCAACTCCATTGAGAAGATAGGAAGCACACCATGTTGAACCGCAGACTCTTCCTCAAATCCGGGGGCGTCGCCCTCTTCTCCCTGGGCGTGGGCGGCGGGCCGGGATTCCTCGCCCGCGCGGCCGCGGCCGCTCAAGGGTCCGGCTCGACGCCGTCGCGCCGGCGCAAGGTCCTGGTCACCATCTTCCAGCGCGGGGCCATGGATGGCCTCGGCGCCGTATCGCCGATCGACGACGCCATCCTGAAGACCCTCCGCCCCCGCCTCGCCACCAGCGGCGCGCGGGCCGAAGGGGACCGGGCACTGCTCGACCTCGGCGCCGGCTTCGGCCTCCACCCGGCGTTCGAGCCGCTGCTGCCGCTCTGGAAGGAGAAGCGGCTCGGCATCGTCCACGCCGTCGGCTCGCCCGATCCGACGCGCTCGCACTTCGACGCCCAGGACTTCATGGAGACCGGCACCCCCGGCCGCAAGGGGACGCCGGACGGCTGGCTCAACCGCGCCGTGGGGCTCCTCGGCCATGAGGGCACCCCCTTCCGGGCGGTGGCGATGACCCCGTCCCTGCCGCGCTCGCTCTATGGCGACGAGCCGGCGATCGCCGTCACCAACCTGGCCGACTTCAAGGTCCAGCTCCCGGGCGCGGACCGCACCGCCGCCGCCGCCGGCCAGGGCTTCGAGGCGCTCTACGATCAGACCTCGCAGAACCTGCTGCGGGACACCGGCGGCGAGACCTTCCGGGCGGTCCACATGCTCTCGGCGGCGGAGATCCAGAAGTACAAGCCGGCGGAGGGGGCCGAGTACCCCAAGACGCCGCTCGGCAACGCCCTGCGGCAGATCGCGATCCTCGTCAAGTCCGACGTCGGGCTGGAGATCGCCTTCGCCGAGTCGGCCGGCTGGGACACCCATGTCCAGCAGGCCGCGACCTTCAACCGGCAGGCGCGCGACCTCGCGCAGTCGATCCAGGCCTTCTGGACCGACCTCGGCGCCTACCAGGACCGGGTGGTGCTGACCACGATGACTGAGTTCGGCCGCACCGTCCGCGAGAACGGCTCGGGCGGCACCGACCACGGCCACGGCTCCTGCCTGCTCGTGGTGGGCAACGCCATGGACGGCGGCAAGGTTCACGGCTCCTTCCCCGGCCTCGCGGAGGGCGCCCTCTACGAGGGTCGGGACCTGCCGGTGACCACCGACTTCCGCTCCGTCTTCTGCGAGCTGGCCGGCAAGCACCTGGGGGTCAAGGACGACACGAAGCTCTTCCCGGATTGGACGGGGAAGCGGATCCCGCTGCTGAAGGCCTGAACGGCCGGATCGCGGGAGTCCATCCCCGCGAAATCTGTTTGGGTCCCCGGGATCTCTGTTTGAGTCCCCGGGAGCTCTGATCGGGCCCTCGCCAATTTTGGTTGCGCCCCCGGGGGAATTCGATCGCGCCCCGCGGAATTCCAAGGGTGCCCCGCGGGGATTCAATGGCCCCTGGCGGGGGGCGTACGAAATTTCGCCAGGGGCGGCCGCGCCCCCGCGGGGGCGCAACCAAATTACGCGGGGGCCTGACGAGAATTCGTGGGGGGCCATCCGCGCCCCGCGGGGGGCGCATCAGAATTCGCGGGGGCGCAACCAAAATAGGCGGGGATTCAACCAGAGCTCGCGACGGCCGGCATAGGCGCGGCGAGGGCATGGCCGACGTAGAGCAGGAGGCCGGTCCCCGTGAGGAGGCCGGCCAGAAGGATCAGCGCGAGCAGCCTGCGCTTGCGGCGCATCAGGCGTGGGTGAGGAACTCGGGTGGAGCAAAGAGACGGCGACGCCGCAACGGCTCAGGTCCCTCCCGCTCGCAGAGGGCCCGCAGACGGGGCATGGTCTCCGCCGCGCGGACAAGAAAAACCCCCTGGGGAGCCGCAGGGACCTTGGCAGTCCATGCGGGAGCAGACTGGCCGGCCCGGGAAGCCAGAAGCTCGGTGACTCCGGCAGCCAGGGCGGAAGCTGTGGGATCGAGGCCCGAGGGCGCCGGTACCTTGGACCAGGAAAAGCCAGACCGTTCAGCGTCCGCAAGCCACTGGCGCGCCGTCAGGGCGTCGTAGGAAAGCAAGGCGTTTACCAGGTCAAGAAGGTCCATGCTTTCTTCTTTCATGGGACGTCCTGCCCTCCGAATCCTCACCCTCGGTCCCTCTCCACTCCGTGGAGAGGGAGGGCGCGCGATCGTGAGGGACAAGGTGTCGGGAAGGGGGCTTTCTCCCCTCTCCCCCCGGGAGAGGGGCCGGGG
>JBDSHF010000489.1:0-9570 GCA_039918595.1 Thermoanaerobaculia bacterium | reverse complement strand
ACGCAGGAGGAAGGGCTCGCCGCCGTCAAGGCCGTCGTCGCCCGCACCGAGGGGGAGCCGCTGGAGAGGGGGGAGGGCATCGCCCTGCTCGAGCGGCTGACCACCGGCGGGCCCTACGTGCTGCGGCGCGCGGCCGGGGAGAGCCTGGGCAAGCTCGGCGGCAAGGTCCCCGCCCTGGAGCCGGCGGAGAGGGTCAAGGACGTCGCCCTCTACCGCGAGATCGTCCAGCGCACGCGCTCGCCGCGGACGGTCGAGATCCGCACCCGGCGGGGGACCGTCACGGTGCGGCTCGCCTGCCCGCTGGCGCCGCTGACCTGCCTCAACTTCCTCAACCTCGCCGGCCAGGGGTTCTTCGACGGCCTGAGCTTCCATCGGGTGGTCCCCGACTTCGTCGTCCAGGGGGGGGACCCGAAGGGGGACGGCGCCGGCGGCCCGGGCTACGCTATCCGCGACGAGATCAACCGCCTGCGCTACAACCGCGGGGTGGTCGGCATGGCCCTGGCCGGCGCGGACACCGGCGGCAGCCAGTTCTTCATCACCCTCTCGCCGCAGCCCCATCTCGACGGCGGCTACACCGCCTTCGGCGAGGTGATCGCCGGCGCCGAGGTGCTGGACAGGATCCAACTCGGGGACAAGATTGAAAAAGTAATAGAGGTGCGCTGACGAGCTGTGTCGCCTGCTTTTCCTCCCCCTTCAGGGGGAGGCCAGGAGGGGGGCGCCCCAGACAAGGAGAGGTCCCGGACTCCGGAAAGCCCCCCTCCTGACCTCCCCCCGTTCCGGGTGGAGGAAAAATTCAGGCCTCGATCGGGAGGTCCGCGTTTGAGCTAAACTCGCCGGTTATGACCACCAGGAATCTCCCGCTCGCGCTGCTGACCGCCGCCGTCCTCGCCGCCATGGCCGGAATCAGCGGAGCGTCCGCCGATCCGTCGGCGAAGCCGGCCCCGGTCCAGGCCCCCGCGGCCGTTCCCGCGCCGACCGCCCCGGTCCAGGAGACCCCCGTGCTGGTCGGCCCCACCACCCGCGACAAGATCGAGGCCGCGCCGGAGTGGACGCTGGCCGAGGTCGAGGCCCGGCCGGAAGCCGACGCGTCACGGCAGTTGGCGGAGGCCGAGCCGGGGGCCGAGGTGGTGGTGTTCCTCGGCACCTGGTGCGGCGACAGCCGGCGCGAGCTGCCGCGCCTGTGGAAGGCGATGGACTCCGGGAGCGGCGCGGTCAATTTCCAGATCCGCTACATCGGCGTCGACCGCGCGAAGAAAGAACCCGCCGATCTGGTGAAGGAGTACGGCGTCCTCTATCTGCCCACCTTCGTCGTGCGCCGCGGCGGCCGCGAGGTGGGGCGGATCGTCGAGACGTCGCCGCACGGCATCGAGAGGGATCTGCTGGCGCTGCTCACCGGCAAGGCGACGGGCGTTCTCACCACCCGGACGGATCTGGTGCCGGCCAGCCCCCCTCCGCCCCAGGGATGATCCCCTTCCTTCCTTCTTTCCAGCACCCCTGAAACCTTGGCCCTGGCCTTGCGTATCCACCCATGACGCGGGGAGCGGAGCAACCGACCGACGAGGAGCTGGTTGCGGCGGTCCTCGGCGGCGATCAGGAACGTTTCGGCGACCTGATCGACCGCTACCAGGGCCGCCTCGTCAACTATCTGTTCCGGCTGCTCCGCAACGCGGACGACGCGCACGACCTCGCGCAGGAGGTGCTCGTCAAGGTGTACCAGGTGCTGGATCGGTACGACCCGCAGTACAAGTTCTCCACCTGGCTGTTTCGGGTGGCCCAGAACGCGGCGATCGACCAGATCCGGCGGCGGCGTCTCAAGGTGGTCTCGCTCCGTCAGGAAGATGACGAGGGAGAGAACCGGGATTGGGATCTGCCGTCTCCCGAGCGGGGACCGTACGGCGAGTTGCGCAACCGGGAGCGGGGGAGCGCGATCCAGGAAGCGATCGACTCCCTGCCCTGGGAGTACCGGGAGCTGATCCTGCTGCGCCACTTCGGCGAGCTTCCTTACGAGGAGATCGCGAAGCTCAAGCAGATGCCCCTGGGCACGGTGAAGAACAAGCTGTTCCGGGGGCGGCAGATGTTGAAAGAGAAGCTGCAGGACTTCTTGAGCGACTGAGCTTGAGCGATTGAAGAGAATTGAGCGATTGCAGGTCCGGGGGACAGGTTATGAGCAGGCCCGATCACAGCACCTACCGTGAATGGTTGAATCTGGACGCCGACGGCGGTCTCGACAGCGGCGACCGGGCTCTCCTCGACGAGCACCTGGCCTCCTGCGCCGACTGCCGGCGCGAGCGGGAGGAGATCCTCGCCCTCGACGGCCTGCTGCGCGGCTCGGCTCTGCCGGTGCGCCCGGACTTCCGCGTCTCGGTGATGTCGGCGCTGCCGACCGTCGGCTGGCAGGCCCGCTCCCCCCGCGCCTGGCGGTTCACGGCGGCGGTCATCGTGCTGCTGGGCGGCTTCGCGGCGGCCCTGCTGATCGCCGGCTCCGCTCCCGCCGCCTCGGGGTTCGGCGCCCTGGCCGCCGTGGGCGGCATGCTGCAGGCCTCGATCCTGGCCGGCGCCGGCCTGCTCGGCGCCTCCTGGAAGGGGCTCGGGCTGGTCGTCGACCATGTGGTCTCCTCGCCCGCGAGCCTCGGAGTGTTCGGCTTCCTGGTGCTCTGCCTCAACCTGCTCCTGATCTCGCTGATCCGCCGCCGGCGGCCGGCCGCAGAGGCGGCGCGCTCCAGGATGGATCCAAAGAGGTAAGAACGCCCCTGTGGGGGTGCCCGCGGTTTTCAACCCTATCCTCACGTAAGATCTCGTTGTGAAAGCTCTCCTGCCGCTGTTGCTGCTGGCCCTGGCCCCTCCGGTGCTGGCCGCCCCGAGCCCCGAGGCGGAGCCGGCGATGCGCCTGGAGGCGGGGAGCACCACCGGGCAGCAGCTCGTGGCGATCGGACGGGACATCAGCGTCGAGGGGGTGGCGCTCTCCGACGTCGCCGCGATGAACGGCTCGGTCGACGTCTCCGGACGGGTGGACGGCAGCGTGATCGTGCTGCGCGGCGACGCGCGGCTCGCCCCCACGGCGCGGGTGAGCGGCGACGTCTTCGTGGTCGGCGGCCGGATCCACGCCGCCCGGGGCGCCCAGACCGGCGGGCGCATGGTCTCCTACCCCAACGCTCCCAACGCCTGGCTGACCCTGCTCGAAGGGCCCTCGATCGGCCTCGGCTTCGCCTCCCGCCTGGTGCTGGGGGCGAAGCTGGCCCTGGTCGCCGCCTGGGCCCTGCTCCTCCTGCTGCTCTTCGCGGCCAGCGGCCGGCAGCTCATCGAGACCGCCGAGGGGGTCCGCCGCGAGCCCTTCCGCAGCTTCTTCGTCGGCCTGACGGGGATCGTCTGCCTGGTGCTGACCGCCCTCTTCTTCACCGCCTTCGCCCGTGGCATCCTCGGCGCCCCGTTCGTGGTGCTCATCGTGCTGCTGGGGATCGTGCTGAAGCTCTGGGGGACGGTGGCGGTCTTCTACGCGCTGGGCGACTGGCTCTCCCGCCGGGTCTTCCGCCGCCGCTTCCAGCCGCTCAACGCCGCCACCATCGGCCTGCTGGTGCTCGGCGTCGTGAAGTTCCTCCCCTGGCTGGGAGTCCTCGCCTGGTACGCCGTCACCTTCATCGGCGTCGGCGCCGCGCTGTCGACCAAGTTCGGGCGGCGCGAGCCCTGGTTCGAGATGGCGTAGGAACAAAAACAAGGGACCCGAGGGACAACAGGGACCTCAGGGACTCCAGCGAACCAGGGCTTTCCTGGTGTCCCTGAGGTCCCTTACGTCCCTTGTTCGTCCGTGTTCCCCCTGCCGGCCGAGCTCTATTTCTGTTATTTTTGTCTTAGTCATTTCTTGTTGGAGATCCTTCTATGCGTTCAGCCGTGAGCCGCGTGGCTCTTCTCCTGTTCGCGTCCGGATTCTGTGCCCTGGTCTACCAGACGGCGTGGCTCCGGATGTTCCGCCTGGTCTTCGGCGCCTCGACCGCGGCCTCGGCCGCGGTGCTGGCGATCTTCATGGCGGGGCTCGGCTTCGGCGGCCTGCTGCTGGGCCGGCGGGCCGATCGCCACCCCTCGCCGCTCTCCCTTTACGCCGGGCTGGAGGCGGGGATCGCGATCTCGGCCGGGCTCTCGCCACTGCTGCTGGCGGCCGTCGAGTGGATCTACATCTCGATGGGCGGGAGCGCCCGGCTGGGGCTCGCGGGGAGCAGCGCCGTGCGCCTGCTGCTCTCGCTGGTGGTCCTCGGGCTGCCCACCTTCCTGATGGGCGGCACCCTGCCGGCGGTGGCGCGGGCGGTGGAGAGGCGGGCCGACTCCGGCCGCCGGACGGTGGGCCTGCTCTACGCCGTCAACACCCTGGGCGCGGTGCTCGGAGCCCTGCTCACCACTTTCTTCGCCCTCGAGACGCTGGGGATCCGCAAGACGATCTGGATCGCGGCGCTGCTCAACCTGCTGGTGGTGCTCGCCGCCAAGAGCCTGGCCCGCGAGCTGGGGACGGAGAGCGCGGCGGCGGCGGCGGAGCCCGCCGCTGCCGCGGAGGCACCCGAGACGGACGCACCGCGGACGGGATGGCTGGTGCCGGTCGCGGCGGCGCTGGTCGGCTTCGCCTTCCTGCTGATGGAGCTCGTCTGGTACCGGATGCTCGGGCCGCTGCTCGGCGGCTCCTCCTACACCTTCGGGCTGATCCTCGCCGTGGCCCTGCTGGGGATCGGCCTCGGGGGGCTGCTGTACGGGGTGGGGGCGAGCCAGCGCCGGCCGACGATGCTCTCCTTCGCCGCCACCTGCTCGCTCGAGGCGCTGCTGATCGCCCTCCCCTTCGCCACCGGCGACGGGGTGGCGGTGCTCGCCGCGCTGCTGCACCCGCTGGCGAGCTCGGGCTTCCTGTCGCTGGTCGCGGGGTGGACGGTGGTGACGGTGCTGGTGGTGCTGCCGCCGGCGATCGTCGCCGGCTACCAGTTCCCCCTGCTGATCGCCCTGCTGGGCTCCGGCCGCCGCCGGGTCGGCCGCGAGGTGGGGGTCGCCTACGCGGCCAACACCCTGGGGGCGATCCTCGGCTCGATCGCCGGCGGCTTCGGGCTGATCCCGCTGCTGACCGCACAGGGCGTATGGCGCCTGGTGACCCTCCTCCTCCTCGCCCTCGCCGCCGTGGCGGTCGTGGCCGGCCTGCGCGCCGGGGCGCCGCGGCGGGCGGCGTTCGTGCCGGTGGCGGCGGGGATCGTGGGGCTCCTGTTCTGCGCCGCGACCGGTCCCACCGCCTTCTGGCGGCACAGCCCGATCGGCGCCGGCCGGCTGAACATCGCCAACTGGAACGGGCCGAACGACATCCGGAACCAGATCGCCAGCGTGCGCGCGCGCACCGTCTGGCAGGCGGACGGCGTCGAGAGCAGCGTCGCGCTCAACCTCGGCGAGGAGTACGCCTTCATCGTCAACGGCAAGTCGGACGGCAGCGCCCTCGGCGACGCGCCGACCCAGGTGATGAGCGGCCTGATCGGCGCCCTCGTCCACCCCAACCCGCGGCGAGTGCTGGTGATCGGTCTGGGCACCGGCAGCACGGCCGGCTGGCTCGCCAAGGTGCCCTCGGTAGAGCGGGTGGACGTGATCGAGCTGGAGCCGGCCATCGAGCACGTCGCCCGGGTCTGCTCCAAGATCAACCAGGACGTGCTCCACAACCCCAAGGTCCACTTGGTGATCGGCGACGGGCGGGAGTTCCTGCTCACCACCGGCAACGACTACGACCTGATCTTCTCCGAGCCCTCGAACCCCTACCGGGTCGGCGTCGCGAGCCTCTTCAGCCAGGACTTCTACCAGGCCGTGCGGCAGCGGCTGCGCCCCGGCGGGCTCCTGCTGCAATGGCTCCAGGGGTACGAGATCGACTCCCAGCTCGTGCGCACCGCCTATGCCACCCTCGGCTCCGTCTTCCCGGCGGTCGAGAGCTGGCAGGTGCACCGCGCCGACCTCCTGCTGATGGCGGGGCGCGAGCCGCTGGTGCACGACCTCGACCTCATCCGCGCGCGGGTGGGGCAGGAGCCCTATCGCACCGCCCTTGCCCGCACCTGGGGGCTGGAGGGAATCGAGGGCTTCTACGCCGGCTACGTGGCCAATCCGGCCTTCGCGCGGGCGGTCGCCAAGGCCGAGGGGAAGGCGATCAACACCGACGACCACCCGATCCTCGAGTTCGGCTTCGCCAGGAACCTGGGGCGCTTCGGGTTGTTCCGGCTCCCCGATCTCTACGCTCTGGTCAAGGCCCGCGGCGAGGGGCGCCCGGCCATGCGGGGGGCGCCGCTCGACTGGTCGCGGGTCGCCGAGATGCGGGTGGCGCGCGGGTCCTACTGGGAGGACTTGGTCGACGATCCCGAGCCGCGGGGGGACCCCGCCGGGCGGCTGCGCGTCGCCGCCCGCCAGGCCTGGACCCGGAAATCCCTCCCGCGGGCCTGCGCGAGCTGGTCCCGGCAGCCGGAGCCGCCGCGGTCGCACTCCGACCGGCTGCTGATCGCCGAGTGCATGGCCGACCGCCACGACCCCCACACCCCGGAGGCCGCGGCGCTGCTCGCCGCCGAGCAGCCGATCGAGACCGACCTCGTGATGGCCATCTGGCTGGCCGGCGTCGGCCGGACCGCCGAGGCCGCCGATCGCCTGATCGCCGCGCTCGCGGCCTACCGGACCGATCCCTGGGTCTACCGGCCGCTGATGCGGGAGACCATCCCGCTGGCCGTCCAACTGGCGACCCGGGACCACTCGCTCGCCCCCCGGCTCTACGCGGCGTTCGGCCAGCCGTTCGCCCTGGACATGTTCGAGCAGCAGCGGCAACTGTCGAGACTCTGGCTCGCCCGCGCGGTCGGCGCGCGGAACCTGTGCGTCGAGGCGCTCGCCCCGCTGGAGCCGAACGTTCCCTGGGAGGAAGAGCTCCTCACCTACCGCTACCAGTGCTACCGGTCTCAACGGCATCCGCTGGCCGCCGGGGCGCGGCGGGACTTGGAGGCGTTCCTGGACGCCGCGCCGCCCAAGCTGGCGGAGGGGCTGATGCCGTAGAGGTGTCCCTCACTCCCCCCAACCCCCTCTCTCCCGGCCTCCCCCCCGACCGCCGGGAGAGAGGGGGCTCAAGAAAGCCTGTTCTGAGCTTTTAGACAAACTTCTCCCTCTTCTCCCGTTGGGAAGGGGGGGAGGCTGGGAGAAGAGGGCCGGGGTGATGAGGGCCAGCGCCGCGCCCACGGAATCTGACAAACATCGCCCCATCCCTATCTCCTTGACCCCTCCCCCCCGATTTCATACGCTCGGGCCTCACCGCCGCAGCGCGGCGGCATGGGAGGGGCTTAGTCGTCATGGAATCCATTCGAACCATCGGAGTTGTCGGCGCGGGCACCATGGGGCATGGGATCGCCCAGGTGGCCGCCCAGAGCGGATATGAGGTGGTGCTGGTGGACGCTGCGCCGGCGGCGCTCGAGCGCGGCCGCGCCCAGATCGGCAAGGGGCTCGAGCGGCTGGTCGCCAAGGCGAAGCTCTCCGCCGAGGAGCGCGATCAGGCCCTCGGACGCCTGACCACCGCCGGCGACCTCGCGGCCCTCGCGCAGGCCGATCTCGTCGTCGAGGCGGTGGTCGAGCGCGAGGACGTCAAGCGGACCGTGCTCGCCGAACTCGACCGCCTCTGCGCGCCGGCCGCCATCCTGGCCACCAACACCAGCTCGATCTCGATCACCAAGCTCGCCGGCGCCACCTCGCGGCCGGAGAAGGTGATCGGCATGCACTTCATGAACCCGGTGCCGGTGATGCAGCTCATCGAGGTCATCCGCGGCCTCGCCACCAGCCAGGAGACCTGGGAGGCCGTCGAGGCGGCGTCTCGCAAGATGGGCAAGACCCCGGTCGAGGTGCACGACGCCCCCGGCTTCGTCTCCAACCGGGTCTTGATGCCGATGATCAACGAGGCGATCTTCTGCCTCTACGAGGGGGTCGGGAAGGCGGAGGCCATCGACGAGGTTATGAAGCTCGGGATGAATCATCCGATGGGTCCGCTAGCGCTGGCCGACCTGATCGGCCTCGACGTCTGCCTCGACATCCTCAAGGTTCTCCAGCAGGGGTTCGGTGATCCCAAGTACCGCCCCTGCCCGCTGCTGGTCAAGATGGTCGACGCCGGCCGTCTGGGACGCAAGTCGGGCCAGGGCTTCTATCCGTACGAAGGAAGATAGAGATAAGAATGTACTGCCAAGTCTGTGGCGCTCCGAACCGGGACGACCACGAATTCTGCGTCCGCTGCCACCAGAAGCTGCTGGTGCTCTCCGGCTCCCTGCGCGAGGAGGAGGAAGGGTACGAGGAGGGTGGCGAGGAGAGCTTCTCGTTCGACGAGCACCTGCTCGAGCGGATCTCGATCCTCGAGGAGGCGGTCAAGCGCACCGCCGAGACCGTCCGCCAGCTCCTCGGCGCCCTCCACAAGCAGGAGAAGAACACCCTGGTCAACCAGACCGGCCTCTCCGCCCTGCGCGAGCTGCTGGAGCAGAAAAAGTACATCGGCTGGGACGAGTGGAGCGAGCTCTGGGAGTCCAAGATGGACTACCAGCTCCTCGCCCTGGAGAAGCGGGAGCGCTTCCTGGCTACCAAGGAGCGCATCGCCGGCCTCTATCACGGCGACAAGCGGAAGCTCTTCCTCCAGCAACTGGAGGACGCCGAATACGCCCTGTTCGCCTTCGACATCGAACGCGCGGTGAGCGCCCTCGAGGCCGCCTACAAGCTCGACCGCGGCAACTACGAGCTCGCCTACTTCCTCGGCGAGACCCACTTCAACGAGGCCAACAGCGAGGCCGCGCTGACCTACTTCACGCGCGTCCTGGAAGTGAAGCCCGACCACTACGAGGGGCTCGTCTACAGCGGCGTCATCCACTACGAGCGCGGCGACCACGCCCGCGCCGAGGAGTACCTGAAGCGGGCGGTCGCCATCTATCCGGACAGCTTCCTGCCGCACTTCAGCCTCGGGGCGGTCTACGCCGGCAAGGGGGACCTCGCCAAGGCCGTCCTCTTCCTGGAGCGCGCGGTCGAGGTCGATCCGGTGCCGCAGGCGCTGTTCCTGCTGGGGAGCTGCTACTACGAGATGGGCAAGCTCTCGTCGGCCGTCCACTTCCTGCAGGAGGCGGTGCGGCACGATCCGGCCTTCGAGGAGGCCCACCATCTGCTCGGGCTCGCCTATCTCGACCGCCACTGGACGCGCAAGGCGCTCGACTCCTTCCGCCAGGCGCAGCGGCTCAACCCGAAGCGGCTCCAGTACCAGGATCTGGTGAGCTACCTCTCCGGCCACAACGGCGCGCCGCTGCCCGAGGTGGAGGGGGAAGCGGAGGTCTGGCTGCGCAAGGGGGAGGAGTACCGCTCCCGCGACAACCTGAAGCAGGCCCACTCCTGCTACCGCCGCGCGCTGGCGCTCGATCCGGACAACCCGACCTTGCTGATGTCCTACGCCCTCCTCTGCCTGAACATGAACCGCAGCCAGGAGATCGAGGCGGTGACCCGCAAGGTGCTCGACCTGAACCCCGGCGAGACGCTGAAGGCGACCGCCTACGCCGCCCTGATCGAGGCGATGCGCAGCCAGGG
>JBDSHF010000488.1:0-3701 GCA_039918595.1 Thermoanaerobaculia bacterium | reverse complement strand
CCCTGGCCGCGCCGGGTCTTGATCAGGCTGTGCGGATCGTCGAGGTCGAGCTTCTTGCGCAGGGAGTAGACCAGGACGTCGATGACGTTGCTGGCGGCCTCGGAGTCGAACTCGTACAGGCGCTCCCAGAGCTCCTCGCGGCTCACCACCTCGCCGGCGCGCAAGGCCAGGATCTCCAGCAGGCTGTACTCGCGCGCCGTCAGCTTCACCTCGCGGTTCCTGTGCGCGACCCGGCGGGCGGCGGTGTTGATCTCCAGCGGCCCGATGTGGAGCACCGGGTTCTTCGCCCGGTAGGAGCGGCGGACGAGCGCCTCGATCCGCGCGCACAGCTCGTCGAAGGAGAACGGTTTGACCAGGTAGTCGTCGGCGCCGTGGCGGAGCCCCTGGATCCGGTCCTCCACCAGGTCCTTGGCGGAGAGGATCAGCACGTGGGTGGGCTTCCCCTGCTCGCGGAGCCTGCGCAGGACCGTCAGGCCGTCGATCTCCGGCAGCATGAGGTCGAGCACGATGACGTCATAGTCGTTCTCCGTCGCCATCCAGAGCCCCTCGCGCCCGTCTTTCGCCGTGTCGACGGCATAGCCGGCCCTGCGCAGCCCCTGCTCCAGGGTGGAGCGCAGCCGCGCGGAGTCCTCGACCAGCAGCAGCTTCATGGTGGGCCTGGCTTTTCCCGGCGCAGGGCCACGTAGGCCGAGGGCACGGCGAACAGCGTCACCAGCGTGGAGAGGCCGAGGCCGCCGACGACGGCGAGGGCCAGCGGCTTCTGCAGCTCGGCGCCGGCGCCCAGACCGAGGGCGAGCGGCAGCAGGCCGAACAGGGTGCAGAGGGTGGTCATCAGGATCGGCCGCAGGCGCACCCGCGCGGCGTGGGCGACGGCGTCGACGAAGGGCTCCCCCTCGGCGTGCAGACGGTGGGCGTAGTCGAGCATCACGATGCCGTTCTTCACCGCCAGCCCGATCAGCAGGATCAGCCCCATCGAGGAGGAGACGTCGAGCTCGGAGCCGGCGAGCCGCAGCAGCAGAAAGGAGCCGCCGAAGGAGAGCGGCGCCGCCAGCAGGAGGATCAGCGCCGGGGTCAAGGCGCGGAACTCGATCACCAGCACGAGCAGCACCAGCGCGGCGGCGGCGGCGAAGACCAGCATCAGCTCCCGGAAGGCCTGGCGCTGGGTTTCATACTGCCCTCCCACCTCGACCGCGTAGCCCACCGGCAGCTTGAGACCGCTCACTTTCTTCTGGATCTCGGTGGCGGCGCTCCCCAGGTCGCGGCCTTCCAGCCGGCCGGTCACCAGGGCCACCTGACGCAGGTTCTCGCGGATGAGCTCGCCGTCGCCCGTGGCCACCAGCGGCCGGGCCAGGGTCGACAGCGGCACCAGCCGGCCGTCCGGGGTCTTCAGGATGAGACGCGCCAGGCGCGCCGGATCGAAGCGGTCGCGGTCCGGGTAGCGTACCCGAACGGGCACGCTACGGTCGCCCAGTTGCAGGTCGGTCGCCGTCTCGCCGAGCCAGGCGGTGGCGAGCTGGTCCTGGACCTGCTGGACGGTGAGCCCGGCGCGGCCGGCGGCCTCCGGGTCGATCCGCCAGGTGGTCTCGGGGGCGCCCTGCTGCGGCCCTACCAGGTCCACCACCCCCCGCACCCCTTCCATCTGGTGCTGGACCTGGCCGGCGAGCTCGGTGAGGATCCGGGAGTCGTCGCCGAAGATCTTTACCTCGAGCGGGTTGGCGGCCCCCTCGAGATCGCCGATCATGTCCTGCAGGAGCTGGACGAACTCGGTGTCCATGCCGGGGACGAGCTCGGCGATCTTCGGGCGCAGGTCGGCGATCACCTCCTCGGAGCTGCGGCTGCGCTGCGACCGGGCTTTGAGCCGCACCAGGATGTCCCCCTTGTTGGGCTGGGTGGCGAACAGCCCCAGCTCCGCCCCGGTGCGGCGGGAGAAGGCCGCCACCTCCGGAGTCTTCGCCAGCAGGCTCTCGATCTTGCGCACCTCCAGGTCGGTCTCGGCGAGCGCCGTGCCGGACGGGGTCAGGTAATCGATGACAAAGCCCCCCTCGTCCATCGGCGGCAGGAAGCCGCTCGGGATCCCCCGGTAGAGGAGGTACCCCGCCACCGCCAGCACGAGGGCGGCGGCGACGGCCAGCCAGGGGCGGTGCACCGACGCGTCGAGCGCCCGCCCGTAGGCGCGGTCCAGCCGGCTGGGCTGGGCCTCCCGGGCGTGCTCGCCATGGCGGTAGGCGAGGCGGGAGAGCAGCGGGATGAGAGTGAGCGAGAGCACGAGCGAGACCAGCACGGAAACCGACAGGGTCAGCGACAGGGCGCGGAAGAACTGCCCCACCACGCCGGAGAGGAAGCCGAGGGGGGCCAGCACCACCACCGTCGTCAGGGTGGAGCCCACCACCGGCGCGAGCAGCTCGTCCGTCGCCTCCTCGATCGCCGCCTCCCCACGGCCGCCGCGCAGCCGCCGGTGGATGTTCTCGACCATCACCACCGCGTCGTCGATCACCAGGCCGATGGCGACCGCCAGCCCGCCCATCGACATCAGGTTGATCGACTCGCCGAACATCTTCATGAACAGGAAGGTGGAGAGCACCGTGAGCGGCAGGGTGATCGAGGCGATCACCGTCACCCGCCAGTCGCGCAGGAAGAGCAGCAGCACCAGCACCGCCAGCACGCCGCCGATCAGGATGGCGTCGCGTACGTTGGCGATGGCGGTGGCGACGAACTCCGCCAAGTCGTAGACCTTCGACAGGCGCAGCCCGGAGGGGAGGGTCTTGGCGAGGTCGGTCAGCGACTGGTCGATCCCCGCCTTGACGGCCAGGATGCTCGTCCCCGGCTGCTGCGAGATGCTGATCACGGAGGCTTCCTTGCCATTGCCGGTAATCAGGGTGGTGCGGTCTGGAGAGCCGGGGAAGACGCTGGCGACGTCGGCCACCCGGATGGGCGCGCCGTTCTTCACGGCGAGGGTCGTGCGCGAGATGTCGGCGGCGGAGCCCCAGAGACCCGAGGCGAGCACCAGGTGCTCGAGGCCGCCCGCGGCGTAGCGTCCCACGGGCGCCAGGCGGTTGGCCGTCCGCAGCCCGGTGAGCACGTCGTCGACGGTCAGCCCGGTGGCGAGCAGGCGGTCCGGGTCCGTCACCACCTCGATCTCCCGCGTATCGGTCGCGGACACCTCGATCCGGCCGACGCCCGGGACCCGCGCCAGCGCCGGACGGATGACGTAGAAGGCGTAGTCGTTGAGATCGGGGGTGGGCAGGCCGCCCGTCAGGTTCAGGCTGAGCATGGGAAAGGAGCTCACCGTCAGTTGCTCGACGGCGAGCGTGGTGTCCGCCGGCAGGTCCTGGCGCGCCTCGGCGACCCGGCTCTGGAGCTGCTGCAGGGCCTGGGTCATGTCGGCGTTCGGCGCGAACTGGGCCGAGATCTCGGTGGCGCCCCGGAAGGTCGTGGAGCGCACCCGGCGGATGCCGGGGACCTCCATGGCCGCCTGCTCGAGCGGCCGGGTCACCGACGTCATCATGGCGCGGGCGGGGAGCGAGCCGCTGCGGGCGATCACCAGCAGGCGGGGGAACTTGAGCGGCGGATAGATGTCGCTCGGCAGCGAGGAGAGGACCAGGGCCCCGGCCCCCGCCAGCAGCAGGGTGACCAGGACCACCGCGCGCCCCTGGCGCTCGGCGAGGCGGGCGACGTTCAAGGCGCCGGCTCCGTCGCGTCCG
>JBDSHF010000487.1:0-9882 GCA_039918595.1 Thermoanaerobaculia bacterium | reverse complement strand
CGAGTTGCGCGTGGCCGCCGCCGACCTCCAGCACCCGTGCCCCCGGCCAGGGAGCGAGCAGCTCCAGGACGGTCGCCGCCTGGACCTCCAGGAAATACCGCCCCACCTCCCCCGCGAAGCGCCGGGCGTACCCCTCGGACGCGGTCTCCACGTCCGGCGTCTCCCGCGGCGAGGCGGGCGCGGCATCCCTCGTCAGCGCCACGCTCAAACAGCCACCTCTCGGTGGGAACGAAACCCCTTCCAGCCCAGCGACTCGCAGAGGCGCGTGGCGGCCTCGGTATCCCCGGGATCGATCCCCCAGTCGGTCCGCCGCAGCAGGAGGTCCTCCAGCCGGACGACCGACTGCCGCTCCACAATTCCCCGCAGGTGGTCGCGAGCGGCGTTCCAATCGTGCTCGGCGAGCCGTGTCAGTTCCGTCAGTGACAGGGGGGGATCGGCCTCCGGCCTGGCCACGTCGGCCGGAGGGGCCGGCCGCAGGGAACCGCCGGCGGCGAGCGCCTGGAGCGCCTTCCCCGCCACCGCGCGCGCCGTCGTCAGCTTCACCCCCGAAACGCTGACCAGACCGCGCGGACCGCCGGCCTGGCCATGATCGTGGATCACCGGCCGCGAGGATGGCTCCGCCGAGCCCTCGGCAGCCGCCGGCAACCGCCCCCAGAGCACCCGCGCGACCTGCTCGCGGGAGGCTTCGAGGCTGGGGATCGCGGCGTTCAGCTCGCCGAGGAACCTCTCGATCAGCGGCTCCCCCGGCAGACCGTCGTGAACCATTTCCTCCGTCGCCGGAGCGTAGGCGGTCCCCGCCAGGAGCTTCCCCTTCCAGGGGAGGAGGAACCAGGTCTGGGCCCCGGGCTGGCGGGAGGCGACCGCCACCGCGCCGGATGCCAGCGGCTCGCGGTCGAGCAGCAGGTTGAAGGCGAGCACCGGCTGGAAGAGGCCGGGCACGTCGCAATCGAAACGGCGGGCGACGCGGCGGACCCACGGACCGGCGCAGCTCACCACCGCTCCGGCCCGGATCTCGAAGCTCCGTCCCGACTCGCGGTCGACCGCCCGCACCCCGCGCACCTGGCCGTCCTCCACCTGGAGCTCGGCCGCCTCGACATAGTTGAGCGCGCGGGCGCCGGCGTGGCAGGCCCAGCGCAGCAGCTCGACGATCAGCCGCTGCGAGTCGGGAACCATGGCGTCGTGCCAGAGAGCGCCGCCGCGCAGCCCGTCGCGGTCGACGTCGGGGAAGAGGTCCACCGTCGCCGCCGCGCCCAGGATCCTCCCCCGCGGCAGCGCCCGGGAGGGGGCGAGCAGGGCGTCCATCGCGAACGCGGCCCGGAAGGCCGCCTTCCGCCGCAATCGCCCACCTCGCGGCGGGTCGTAGAGCGGCATCAGGCAGGGGAGCGGCTCGACGAGATCCGGAAACTGGTTCAGGAGCCACTGCTGCTCCTCCACCGATTCCCGGTGGCGGGCGAAATCGAGCGCCTGGAGATAGCGCAGCCCGCCGTGGATCACCCGCAGGCTGTTCCAGGACGTCTCGCCGCCGAAGTCCCCGCGCTCGAGGAGCAGGGTCGCGAGCCCGCGCCGGGCCGCCTCCAGCGCCAGCGTGACGCCGTGGATCCCGCCGCCCACCACGAGCAGGTCGTAGGAATTCGCGGCCGCGGCCCGGAGGTCCCGGTCGATCACCGTGTCCATGGAGAGAGCGCCGCGGCGGTCCGTTCCGCCGGCGCCGCGAGGCTGGGCGCCGGGGTGGACGGCCGACGGCGGTGCAGCCGTAGCGCGAGCTGCTCCTGGCAGAATGCCGTCAGATCGCGGCACCGTCCGTAGGTCCGCGGTGGGCGGTCCAGCGCGCGCAGGGCCCGCCGCAGGCTCTCGGCCGGCCGGAGCTCGTCAAAGCCCTCCGGCAGCAGGAAGCCGTAGGAGCCCGCGCGGTCCCCCTGGGCGGGCAGCGGCAGGGGATCGCTGCCCGGGAGAACCGGGATGCCGCGCGCCTCCGCCTCGCGGAACAGCCGCGGCCGGCCGGCGAGCTCGAGGCGGCCGGAGTTGTCGCCCAGGCAAAGGCCCGGCCGTTCCGAGCGGCAGACCACCTTCTCCACCAGGGCGCCGCGGTAGAACCACCACTTGCCGAACCCCCAGGGGAGCACGGTGAGGGCGCCGCTCCACCGCACGCGGGCGAGAGCGTCGTTGAAGGGGAGGCCGTCGGGGAACTCCTCCACCGTGGCCAGCCCCAGCACCTCCAGACCCTCGCGCGAGCGAACCTGCCGCCCGGCGATCACCAGCAGCCGCTCGCCGTCGGAGCGCCGGCGCGCGATCAGGGCGGCCGGCTCGGATGTGGGCTCAAAGTCCCAGGCGCCGAGCTTCACCCCGTCCTCCTGACGCTGCCAGCGCAGGAACCACCGCGCCTCCGCCGTCTCGGCGAGCATCAGGCAGCCGGTGACCGGACCCGCGATCCCGAGCTCGGCCGCACCCCGCGCGAAGTTGCGCGCGGCGGCGTCAAGAAAGAGGTCGCGGTCAAAACAGGAATGAAAATGGACGTGCGTGTCGATCAGGAGCGGAGCTGGTTGCGATGGCTGAAAGTTCATAGACATACCCCGACGGCCGTTTGGATGGAGCAATTTCCGTGCCCCCCGTCTCAGGATCGATTTTCCGCCTGGGTTTGGTCTAGAGTAGCGGCCTCCCCGATCTCGGACCCAATCAAGGAGGGCCTTCTCAATGCTGCAGGATCTGACGCCGGCCTCGTTCGAGGCGCACCAGGGAGCGCCGTTCCACCTCCACTACGGAGCGGAGGCGCCCCTTGAGGTGGTGCTCCAGCAGGTGAAGCGCCTCGAGCCTCACCCGGGGACTCGCCCTGAACCGTTCTCGGTCTTCTTCCGCGGACCCAGTACTCCCGTCCTGCCGCAGCAGATCTACAGGCTGACCCACGACCGGATGGAGACGATTGAGATCTTCCTGGTACCCGTGGGGCCGGACCCGAAGGCTGGGGGCATGCTCTACGAGGCTGTGTTCAACTAAGAGGAGGCGGTTGAGGCGGCCGGGGGCCCGAAGGAAAGAGCCCCGGCCGGATTCCAGCACACTTGCGACTTACGGAGGGGTGCTGATCGGACCCGCGATCAGCGCGCAGCCGGCGTTCGCGCTCGCGCTTCCCGTATTCGTGCTGGTCAACTGACTGGTGCAGTCAGGACTGGCGGGCGCCGTATCCACAAGTTGTGAAGTCGACGCGCCGGTCTTCACCAACGCGATGTAGGTCGGCAGCAGATCCGTCGACGCTCCCCCCGGAACCGTGTTGCCCCGTACATCCGAACGTACCGTGTTGCACGTCGTCAGGCAGTTCGACTGCACCAGGATCGCCGCCAGCGGGGCTCCCGAAATGTCCTGCGGGTTGACGTCATTACCCGTCACCGTCACGTCGAGACCGCCGGTGCCGTTACGCCCGATCACCTCGATACCACGTCCGTTCGGGCACTGGCGCAAGGTATTGCCGTTGATCAACACGCTCGCATCCGCTTGCCCGTTGATGTTGACTCGCATGCAGTTGCCAATCGCCGAACCCGAGTTGACCACGCCGGCATTACCGATGATGTTGTTTTCGATCCTGCCCTGCAGGGTTCCACCCGTGCCGGCGCCAGCAGCCGTAAAGACGTTGATCGCATGACTGTTCTGGCCGGTGATGTTGGTGTTGTTGAGGATTTTGAAGGCCAGGTTGCTGGTCTGCGATTGTGAGAAATCCATCGCGATCTGCTGGTTCGTGAACGTGCTGGTCGAGACGGAGTACGCCGTAACCGTCGCGGTGTCGGCCGTCAGGATCTGCATGCCGATCGACTTGTTGCCGGAGAAGGTGCTGCCGGTGATGTCCACCGCGCTGATCACCGACGTCCCACGCGCTTGGAACAGAAATCCATGATTCCCGTTCGCCGTGCTGTTGTTGTTGAAGGTGCTGTTCGAGATCGTCAGCGAGGTCAGCGTGCCGCTGGTGTTATCGAGGAAGAAGTTATTGTGCGCGGACCCGGTCACGTTTGTGTTCGTGATGCTGGCGGTACCCGCTAGGTTTCTGAGCTCAAGCCCCTCGTCGGTCGTCGAGTCGCCGTTGGCGGTGATGTTACTCCCCGCCAGCGAGAACCCGGTTACGTTCGACCCGTTGATTCCATCGTCGGTTCCGTTCTGGATATTCATCGACGACAGGTTCACGTTCGCCGTACCGGTCAACGAAATCCCCGGACCCGTTGTCTTCTGAATCGTTCCACCCGACCCCGCCGAGCCCGTACCGCTCACCGTCAAGCCACCCAACGCGCCCGTGGTGTTGAGCACGATGCCATTGGCCGGACCGCTCGCCGCCGTGCCGGCGTTGATGCTCCGGAACTTCAGGCCCGAAGCCCCGATGTTCGTGTTCGCCACGTTCAGAGCCGTGGCCGTCATGGTCGTCAGGGTGCTGGCCGTATCGGTCGATGTCACCGTGCCCCCACCCGTTGCCGTGAAGGCGGGGTTGGTGCCGGTGCTGAGCGTCAGCGTGCCAGTAAACCCAATCGTTGAGCCGGCGTTGTTCGTAAGATCAACACCCTTGCTCGTGGTCGCATTGATCGTCCCAGCATAGCTGATCGTCGCGTTGCTGTTGCCGACCTGGAACGCGGTGCCGGCCGCATTGGTGATGCTGCTGCTTGAACCAGCAGAGAACGTTCCGTTCACCGTATTGAGCGCCAAGCCCATCGTCGGGCTGTTGGTGCTCTTGACGCTAGCGGGCTGCAGGTTGATCGTAGCGTTTGTCACGTCCACCGCCGGACCGCCATTGGCCTCGAAGACAGCCACCCCGCCAACGACGGCGATTTGCATACCCGCAGAGCCGATGAAAGCCCCTGTGCCCGTTACCCGCAGACCGGCACCGCCGTCCGCGAAGATGTCGAGATTAGCGAAGGCGAGGTTGCCAGAGACGTTGGAGAGCACCATGCCCGAACCACCGACGCCACTGGCCGACGTGCCGATTACCGTTAGGCCGCCGAGCACCTGATCGTAAGTGCCGGTACCCGGTACAAGGTCGAACCCGGCGCTGGCAATCGAGATGCCGGTGCCCACCGTGTTGCCACTCACCCCGTTGTTGGCGAAGCCGGTGATCGTGGTCGTGCCGCCGCCGGAGCCATCGATCACGATGCCGTTGGCGTTGGACACCACCGCGTTGTTGCTGAAGTCGATCGTCAGCGCGGAGGCCGCCGAGGTGCGGGCGTCGAAGGCGTTGCCCGTAGCGGCGATGTCGTTATTGTTGAGCGTGGCCGTGAAGGCGCCGGTGCTGCCGGCATTGAGGTCGATGCCCTCGAGGCCGGCGCTGCTGACGTTGTTGTCGCTGATCGTGATGCCGACGAGGTTGGCGCCCGAGGCGGTGACGTCGACGGCGTTGCCGCTCCCCTGGAAATCGAGGCCGCGGATCTCCACGTTCTGCCGGTTGCCCGCCGTGGCCGGCACCGACACCGCGTCACCACCGGTGTTGTCGATCTTCGGCTTGGCGCCGGCCGCGACCAGCGTTCCGAAAGGTGCCACGGTAAGACCGATCCCCTCGCCCCACAGCTTCTGGCCATCCTTTAGCGTGATGCCACCAGTGAGCGGCGTCGTGCCGGTGTTACCACGGAAGATGAAGATGATGTCGCCGTTGTTGGTGGTCGCTGCGTTCAGTGCCGCGATGCTGTCGAAGGCGTCGGTGGAACGGCCATCGCCACCGGCGGCATTCCGCTCGTCAACGATGTCCCGCACATACCAGACCCGGTTGGATACGGTCACCGTCACCGTGCCCGTCGCGGTGTTGTCGCCGTCCGACAGCGTGTAGGTGAAAGTGTCGTTGCCGGTGAAGCCCGCGGGCGGCGTGTAGGAGAAACTGCCATCGGAGGCAAGACTGTAGTCACCACCGTTCGCCGACGTGCCCGTCGCCGCGACGAGGGTGAGGTTCTTGAAGGCAGGGTTGTTGTCAGGATCGCTGTCGTTGGCCAGCACGCCGGTTGCCGCCGTCGTGCCCAGGAGCCCGGTGCCCGGCGCCCCCGCAACTCGGAGTTGCGTATTGCCGAGAGCGTTGTAGCTGTCCGCTCCGGCCACCGGCGGCTCGTTGACGTCGTTGACGCCGATAGTGATCGTCGCGGAGCCGGAGAGGCTGGGCGAACCGCCGTCCGTCACCTGCACCGTCAGCGAGAAGCTGGGCGTCACCTCGTAATTGATGCCACCCGCCACGGTGATCTGGCCGGTCGAGGGATCGATCGCGAAGGCGCCTCCCGTGTTGCCGCCCGTGATCGCGAACGTGTGACTCTGCCCCGCGTCGGGGTCGGTGAAGGTCACCGTGCCCAGAACCGTGCCGATCGGACTGTTCTCATTGACCGCGAAGGTCGCCGGATGGACCACCGGCGCCTCGTTGAGGTTGCTGACGTTGATCGTGATCGTCGCCGTGCCCGACTGCGAGCCGCTGTCCGTCACCTGCACCGTCAGCGAGAACGTCGGCGTGGTCTCGAAGTCCAGAGCCGCGCTGTTAGCCACCGTGATGACGCCCGTCGAGGGGTCGATCGCGAACGTTCCGCCTGTGTTTCCGCCCAGGATCGAGAAGGTGTGGGTCTGGCCCGTATCCCCGTCGGTGAACGTCACCGTCCCCACGCCCGTCCCGTTGGGACTGTTCTCGGCGACCGCGAACGTCGCCGGGTTGACCACGGGCGGTTCGCTGGTATCGGCGAGGTTGATCGTCACCGCCGCCGTATCCGAGAGCACTGGCGAGCCGTCATCCGTCACCTGCACGGTCAGCGAGAAGCTCGGGTTCGTCTCGAAGTCCAGCGCCGAGCTGTTCGCCACCGTGATCTGGCCCGTGGTGGGGTTGATCGCGAACGCTCCTGCCGTATTGCCGGCCGTGATCGCGAACGTGTGCGCCTGCCCCGTGTCCGGATCCGTGAAGGTCGCCGTTCCCACTACCGTCCCGTTGGGGGCATTCTCGTTCACCGTGAATGTCGCCGCATCGACCTTCGGGGCATCGTTGATGGGCTTCACGGAGAGGGTCACCGTCGCCGTGCTGGTGCCGCCGTTGCCGTCGTCGACCTGAAACGTGAAGGCGTCCGGCCCGTTGTAATCGAGGGCGGGAGTATAGACCACCTGGACGCTGGTCGCGGTGGGCGAGGTCAGGGGGCCCAGGCTGCCGTGGGCCGGCGGCGTGACGATCGTAAAGGTCAGCGGCTGGCCGTTCGGGTCGCTGCCGGTCAGGGTAATCGTCACCGGAGTGTCCTCGTCTGTCAGCACTGTCTGGCTGTCGGCCACCGGCGGCTGGTTACAGACCGGAAGCGGCGGCTCGCCGCTCGGGAGCGTGGGAGCGGCGGGAGAACAGACTCCATTGTTCTCGGTCGGAAACGGCAGGATAGGGGCCCCTACCGTCGGGAACTGCGTACCCGTCGTGTCAATGCCGGCGCAGGCAGTGAGGTTGATCGTCCCCCGGGTGCTGGCAGGGGTCCCCGCGCCCACCGGGCGTACATCCCCCAAGCCGAAGGTCCAGCTCAGAGCGCCCTGGAAGGAGCGGACCGAGAGGCGTCCCCCCTTACGGGAGGAAGCGGACGTGGTGGAATCTCCGACCGCGCGGAGAGTCGCGCCGTCGAGAGTCGCGTTGCCCTTCGCCTGGAGATCGATGATGCCGCCCTGATTGCCGGCGGTCGTCTTGCCGGCCTCGAAAGCGTTCCCCGCGGCCGTCAGCCCCCCCGTCAGCGAGATCGCGGTGATCGCTCCACCGGAGCGTTGGGTCTGAGTCCCGGGCGAGGAGCTGACGGCGGCAAGGCTCGACGCCGGGCCGAGCACCTGGATGTCCCCCTGCGCGAAGAGATCCACCATGTAGCCTGCGGACCCGCCTTCCACGCCATCGGCCCGCACCCGGCCCCCGCGCCCCGAGGTCGGTCCGGAGACCCCCAGGTCCCGGCCGTCGACCAGGATGCCCTTGCCGGAACGGAGCACGACCTGCGAGGGACCCGCCCCCTTCAGCAGCGAAGCGACCAAGCCGCGGATCTCAAGGCCGCACCCCTCGAGCAGGACCATCTGCGATCCGGAGACCTCCCCCTGGGAGACGACTGTACCGCTATTCTCCACTCGGACCCCGGGCCCCGCGGAACTGTTTGACCGGATGAGGATCGCCCCGCCGCTCTGGGTGCTCTTGCCGTCGTCCAGAATCTTGCCGGTGAGCTTCGTGCCGAGCACCTGCCGGCCGGGACCGGAGGCGACCAGGCCCGCGACCGCGACCTTGCCGTCCGCCGTGATCCTGATGGTTCCAGCCGATCCGTTCGGGGTGCTCGCGGCGACTGTGGAGCCCGCCTCCAGCGTGACGTCGCCATGGACCGAGGCCGTGGTCGAGCCCGCCGGCTTGGCCGCATTGCTGAGCCGGCTGCTCGATACGATCGCTCCCGGGAGCGATCCGGAGGGTCCCCGAAGGGTCAGGTTGCCCCCCACGGTCAGCAGAATGCTCCCCGCCGCGCCGGCTCCACGCCGATTCTCGGCGAAGATCCCGCTGCCGGCCCGCATCAACAGATCCCCGGAAGCGGTGATCCGGATGGGACAGGCACCGGCACTCCCGGAAGGGGACAAGTCGTCGTTGCAGTTGATGGTGCCGTTGACGACCAGATCGCCGTTGACCGTGAAAACCCCGTTGGCCAGGCCGTCGCTGTCCTGAGCGGAGCCATCCAGGGAAGAGAACAGGATGTTGCCGCTCAAAGTCACGGTCGACGCCGAAGCGAAACCCGTCGAGATCGGAAGCAGGCACAGAAATAGGCAGATTTGCACAGCGGACCGTAAACTTTTCATAGTGACAGAACCTCCAAAAGACATGATTCACCTTCGACTCAACGCGGAGTTTCCTATGGGGAGACTTACCTGAAAAACCTTTGCATCGTCTTCTTGGACCGGAACATCGATATGCCATGCAAAACCGGTGCTGCCGTTATAGCGGCATAGTTATATTAAAAAGAGTCTTGGGTCGGGACTTTAGGAAAGGCCCTGAGGGATCCTTCAAAGCGAGGCTGGACGGGCATTCTGTAGGGAGCACCCTACGTGGTCGCTCCTACAAGTCGATTCCGCTGTGGCGAGAAACTACCGATCTGTCAGCACAGTTTTGGGCGTCAGCTCTGTCTTGACAGTCTACTAGGAAGGGGACCACTTCATCAGGCGGTAGGGACCGCGTTCCTCGACAGGCTGGAACCCCAGCCGCTCGTAGAGCCGCATCGCCGGGTTGTAGATCTCGACGTGGATGGTCACCGGCTTGCCCGCGGCCTCTCCCTCGGCCAGCAGGTCGCGCAGGAGGGAGCTCCCGAGCCCACCGCCACGGAACTCCGGGAGGAAGGTGATGTCCACCAGCCGGATCTCATCCGGCCGGCGGTGGACGTAGAGCCGGCCGGCGGGGGCGCCGTCCACCAGGATGACGTCGAACGTAGCTCCCTGATAGTGCTCCTGATACCAGACGTGCTGCGCCTCGAACTGCTGGCGGACGAACGCGGCCTTCATCTCTTCGGTCCAGTCCACGACCATGGCGAGTTCCTCCTCGCGGGTGCTGCGGTAGACCCGGAGGAGGAGAGCCATGTCGTCCGGCCCGATCGGGCGGAGGGTGATGCGGGGGTCCATCTCCTGCTTAGGGTACAGGCTCGGGATCCATCGAGATCATCACCGAGAACATCTCGGGCGGGGCCACACGGGCGAAATCGGAAAGCCTGGCCGCCCACTTCCAGGACTCGGGATCGAGCCCCAGGACGTAAACGCCCCGCCGCAGCTTCGGCTGGCCCGCCTGGTTGTCGAGGGTGAACTTCGTCCGCAGCACCCTGTGGACACCCCCCGCTCCCCGGACTCTGAGCACGAACTGGGGCAGCGTCTGCCAATCGACGGGGAACTGGAAGCTCACCGGCGGGCTGGGATTCCAGCCGGGCGTCTGCC
>JBDSHF010000486.1:0-18878 GCA_039918595.1 Thermoanaerobaculia bacterium | reverse complement strand
CCCAGGGATGTTCCCGAACAAGCGTCGCCCAGCCTCGAAGCATCGTCGCTTTACCAGTGCCGGATCGAGAAGGCCATGCGAATGGCATGGCCGGAGGATTCTTTTGTCGGAGCCATCGTGAGCCGAGAGACGAGCCAAAAGGGAACCCCGGAAGCGACTCTGGTCGAGGTGCTGCGCGGCCGCGCCGAGCGTCAGGGGGAGGACCTCGCCTACACGTTCCTGCTCGACGGCGAGCTGGCCGAGGCCCACCTCACCTACGGCGAGCTGGACCGGCGGGCGCGCGGGCTCGCCGCGACCCTGAAGCGGGAGGGGATCGGCGGCGGGGCGCGGGTGCTCCTCCTCTACCCCCCGGGGCTCGACTATGTCGCCGCCTTCTTCGGCTGCCTCTACGCCGGCGCGGTGGCGGTCCCCGCCTATCCGCCGCGGTCGCGCCGCCCCTCGGCGCGCCTGCAGTCGATCCAGGAGAGCGCCGGGGCGAAGGCGGTGCTCTCCACCGCGGCGGTGCTCTCCAGCCTCGACCGCCAGTTGCCGCGCCGCCCGGGCGTCCTCTGGCAGGCGGCCGAGGGGGCCGAGCTGGAGGCGGGAGCCGAGGAGTGGCGGGACCCCGGGGTGGGGGAGGAGGCGCTCGCCTTCCTCCAGTACACCTCCGGCTCGACGGCGGCCCCCAAGGGGGTGATGCTGCGCCACGCCAACCTGCTCGCCAACCTGGAGCAGATCCGCCTCTCCTTTGCCCAGACCGCGGAGGAGCGGACGGTGATCTGGCTCCCCCCCTACCATGACATGGGGCTGATCGGCGGCATCCTCACGCCGCTCTACGCCGGCAATCCGGCCGTCCTCCTCTCGCCGGTCTCCTTTCTCCAGCGCCCCCTGCGCTGGCTGCAGGCGATCTCGCGCTACCGCGGGACGACCAGCGGCGGACCCAACTTCGCCTACGACCTCTGCGTCGAGAAGATCGGCGCGGAGGAGCGGGAGAAGCTCGACCTGTCGAGCTGGACCCTGGCCTTCAACGGCGCCGAGCCGGTGCGCGCCGAGACCCTCGAGCGGTTCGCCGCGGCCTTCGCGCCTTGCGGCTTCCGGAAGGAGGCGTTCCTCCCCTGCTACGGGCTGGCCGAGGGCACCCTGCTCGCCGCCGCCGGCCGGCGCGGGGAGGGGGCGACCGCCGGCGTCTTCGCCGCGGCCGGGCTCGAGCGGCACCACGGCGTGGCCGCCGGGCCCGCCGCCGGGGCCGGCGACACCCGCACCCTGGTCGGCTCCGGCACCGCCCCCGAGGGGGCGCGGCTCCTCGTCGTCGATCCCGAGTCGCGCGTGCCCCGCGCGCCGGGCGAGGTGGGGGAGATCTGGATCGCCGGTCCGGCCGTGGCCGCCGGCTACTGGGGCCTGCCGGAGGCGACGGCGGCAAGCTTCGGGGCGCGCACGGCGGATGGCGGCGGCCCTTGGCTGCGCACCGGCGACCTCGGGTTCCTGGGCGGTGACGGCGAACTGGGCGAGCTGTTCGTCACCGGACGGAGCAAGGACCTGATCATCCTGCGCGGCCGGAACCACTACCCGCAGGACCTCGAGCTGACCGTCGAGCGCTCCCACCCGGCCCTGCGCCCGGGCTGCGGCGCCGCCTTCGCGGTGGAGCCCCGCGAGGGGGGCGGCGAGGAGCGGCTGGTGGTCGTCCAGGAGGTGCGGCGCGAGCAGCGGGAGGCCGACCCCGCCGAGCTGGTGGCCGCCATCCGCCGGGCGGTGGCGGAGGAGCACGAGGTGCAGGTCCACGCCGTCGTCCTGCTGCGGCCGGCGACGATCCCGAAGACGACGAGCGGCAAGATCCAGCGCGCCGCCTGCCGCGCGCGGTACCTCGACGGGACGCTCGAGGCGCTGGGCGCCTGGCAGGCCCCGGCGGGAGAGACGGCGGCAGCCACCGGCACCGAGGATCTCGAGACGCCCGCGGGAGTCGGCCGCTGGCTCGCCGCCGAGGTCGCGGGCCGGGCGGGGATGACCGCCGAGGAGATCGACCTCGGCCAGCCGCTCGACCACTACCCGCTCGACTCGCTGGCCGCCATGGAGCTGATGCACGCCGTCGAGTCGCGGCTCGGGGTGGTGCTGTCAATGGAGAGCTTCTTCGCCGGCGGCAGCCTCGCCGAGCTGGCCGAGGCGATCCTGGCGCGCGCCGGCGCGGCGACGCCAGCCTCCGCCTACCTCTCTCGACCCGGGCGGGAGGTGGGCGACCACCCCCTGTCGCGCGGCCAGCAGTCGCTCTGGTTCCTCCATGCCCTCGACCCCATGGGCGCCGCCTACAACGTGGCGAGCGCCGTGCGGATCCGCGGCGAGCTCGACGTCGCCGCCCTGCGGGCGTCCATCGCCGCCCTGATCGAGCGCCACGCGGCCCTGCGCACCACCTTCCCGACCTCCCGGGGGGAGCCGGTGCAGCGGGTCCATGCCCACGATCCGCGCGGGGGGCCGGCGTTCGCCGCGGTGGATGCCAAGGGGTGGAGCGACCACCGGCTGGCGGACTACCTGGCGGCCGAGGGGCACCGGCCGTTCGACCTCGAGAACGGCCCGCTGATGCGGGTGGTCCTCCTCACCCGCACGCCCCTGGAGCACGTCCTGCTGCTGGCGATGCACCACGTCGTCACCGACTTCTGGTCGCTCGGCCTGCTGCTCGACGACCTCGCCCTCCTCTATCCGGCTTTCCGGGCGGGAGAGCGACCGGAGCTGCCGCCGGCGGGGCTGCTCTACACCGACTACGTGCGCTGGCAGGAAGAGATGCTCGCCGGGCCGGAAGGGGAGCGGCTGTGGGAGCACTGGCGCTCCCGGCTGGGCGGCGAGCTGCCGGTCCTCGACCTGCACACGGACCGCCCCCGGCCACGGGTGCAGACCCACGTCGGAGGAGCGCTCCAGCTCCATCTCTCCGCCGATCTCTCGGGCCGCCTGAAGGAGCTGGGGCGCGAGCGTGGGGCGACCCCCTTCGTCACGCTGCTCGCCGCCTTCGAGGTCCTCCTTCACCGCTACACCGGCCAGGAGGACTTCCTCGTCGGATCGGTGACCGCCGCCCGTACCCGGGCCGGCTTCGCGCGGACCCTGGGCTACTTCGTCAACCCTCTGGTGCTACGCGCCACTTTCGGCGATGGCGGCGACGGCGGCGGCGCGGTGAGCGACCCCGGCTTCGGGACGCTGCTCGCCCGCACCCGCGCGGACGCCCTGGGGGCTTTCGAGCATCAGGACTTCCCCTTCCCGCTCCTGGTCGAGCGCCTGCAGCCGGAGCGCGACCCCGGCCGGTCGCCCCTCTTCCAGGTCATGTTCGTCCTCCAGAAGGCGCAGCTCGCCGACGGCCAGGAGCTGACCGCCTGCGCCCTGGGCGAGCCGGGGGCCTACGCCAACGTGGGTGGGCTGCGCCTGGAGGTCGTGCCGCTGGAGCAGCGGATCGCCCAGTTCGACCTCACCCTCACCATGGGCGAGGTGGGGGAGGCCTTCGTCGCCTCCTTCGACTACAACGTCGAGCTCTTCGACGCCGCCACGGTCGCTCGCTGGGGGCGCCACTTCGAGCGGCTGCTCGCCGGCATCGGCGCCGATCCGGCCGCCCCGGTTTCGGAGCTGCCGCTGATCACTCCGGAGGAGGAGCGCCAGCTCACCGCGGTCTGGAACGATACCGGGGTCGAGTACCGGCACGAGGCCACCCTGGGGGAGCTGCTCGCCGAGCAGGCGGCGCGCAGCCCCGACGCCGTGGCCGTGATCTCCGGCGGCGAGGCGCTCACCTATGGCGAGCTCGACCGCCGCGCCAACCGACTGGCGCGGCGCCTGCGCGCCCGGGGCGTCGGGCCTGAATCGCGGGTCGCGGTCTGCCTGGAGCGCTCTCCGGCCCTGATGGTGGGCCTCATCGGCGTGCTCAAGGCGGGCGGCGCCTACCTGCCCATCGACCCCGAGACGCCGCGCGCCCGGGTGGCCGCCCTGCTGGAGAGCGCCGGGGTCGAGCTCGTGGTCACCGAGGAGCGGCTGCGGCCGCTGGTCGAGGCGATCGAGTCCAGCGAGTCCGGGCCCGCCGTCCTCTCCCTGGATGCCGAGGGGGCGGAGATCGCCGGCGAGGAGGGCTCGCCCCTGGCCCCCACGGCGGTGGCGACGAACCTCGCCTGCGTCATCCACACCTCGGGCTCGACCGGAGCTCCCAAGGGGGTCCTGCTCACTCACCGCAACCTGGTCGACCTCGTCGCCTCGTTCCTCGCCAGCTACCGGCCGGAGCCCGCGGACCGCATCCTCCCGCTGACCGCGCTCGGCTTCGCCAGCTTCGTGGGGGAGATCTTTCCCCTGCTGTGCGCCGGTGGGACCCTGGTCCTCCCGGACCGCGCCGAGCTGCTCGACGTCTCCGCCCTGACCGCCCTGATCGAGCGCCACGGCATCTCCATCGTCTCGACCGTGCCGTCGATGATGGCGAGCCTGAACGCCATCCACGACCGGCTGCCGCGGCTGCGGCTGCTGCTGGTCGGCGGCGAGGCGCTCTCGGCCGGGGACGTCGACAAGCTCCTCGGCAGCGTGCGGATCGTCAACGGCTACGGCCTGACCGAGACGAGCGTCTGCTCGACCTGCCACACCCTCGTCCCGGCCGACCTCACCCCCGGATCGATACCGCCCATCGGCCGGCCGCTGATGAACCACCGGGTCTACCTGCTCGACCGCCACCTCCAGCCGCTGCCGGTCGGCTGCCCGGGGGAGATCTTCGTCTCCGGCGACGGGCTCGCCCGCGGCTATCTGGGGGAGCCCGGGGCCACCGCCGAGCGCTTCCTGCCCGACCCCTGGGACACCGGGGCGCGGATGTACCGCACCGGCGACCTCGGCCTGATCCGCTCGGACGGCGAGCTGGTCTACCTCGGCCGGGTCGACCAGCAGGTCAAGCTGCGCGGCTTCCGCATCGAGCTGGCCGAGATCGAGTCGGTGCTGGCTCTCCATCCGCGGGTCAAGGAGAGCTTCGTCACCGTGCGCACGGAGGACGGCGAGCCCGGGCTGGTGGCCTACCTGGTCCCGGAGGGCGGGGGTGCGGCGCCGACCGCGGGCGAAATGCTCGCCTACCTGCGCGAGAGGCTGCCGGACTACATGGTCCCGGGGGCGCTGGTGACCCTGCCCGCCCTGCCGCTCACCCTCAACGGCAAGGTCGACCGCGGGCAGCTCCCGGCCCCGGACCGCGCCCGGCCGTCTCTCGCCAGCGCCTACAGCGCCCCGCGGAGCGAGCTCGAGCGGACCATCACCGCCCTCTGGCAGGAGGAGCTCAACGTCGAGACGGTCGGCGTCGACGACAGCTTCTTCGACCTCGGCGGGCACTCGCTGCGCATGGCCCGGGTGCACGCGCGGCTCAAGGAGGCGCTGGGCCGGGAGGTCTCGCTGATCGAGCTCTTCCAGTACCCGACCGTCTCGTCGCTCGCCCGCCACCTCTCGGGCGCCGCTCCCGCCGGCGAGGAGGCCGCGGCGACAGCGGCGAGAGGCGCCTCCCGCCGCGCCCGCCGGGGCGGCAACCCGGACATCGCCATCGTCGGCATGGCCGGCCGCTTCCCCGGGGCGAAGGGGGTGGAGGAGCTGTGGCGAAACGTCGCCGGCGGGCGCGAGGGGATCACCTTCTTCACCGCCGACGAGCTCCTCGCGGCGGGGGTGGACGCGTCGATGGTCGAGAACCCGAACTACGTGCGGGCCAAGGGGATCCTGGGGGACGTCGACCTCTTCGACGCCTCCTTCTTCGGCCTCAACCCGCGCGAGGTCGAGCTGATGGACCCGCAGCACCGGCTCTTCCTCGAGTGCTCCTGGGAGGCGCTCGAGAACGCCGGCTGGGATACCGAGCGCTTCCCCGGGCTGGTAGGGGTCTACGCGGGCCTGAGCATGAACACCTACATGATCATGAACCTGCTCCCGCACATGGAGCTGGTCGCCTCCGTGGACACCCTGCAGGCGTCGCTCGGCAACGACAAGGACCCGATGACCTCCCGGGTCTCCTACAAGCTCAACCTGAAGGGGCCGAGCGTCACCATCCAGAGCGCCTCGTCGACCTCGCTGGTGGCGGTCCACCAGGCCTGCCAGGCGCTGCTCCAGCACGACTGCGACATGGCGCTCGCCGGCGGGGTGTCGATCCACCTGCCGGAAGTGTCGGGGTATCTGTACCAGGAGGGGGGCACCACGGCCCGCGACGGCCACTGCCGCGCCTTCGACGCCTCCGCCACCGGCTTCGTCTCCGGCCACGGCGCCGGGGTGGTGGTGCTGAAGCGCCTGGAAGACGCCCTGGCCGAGGGGGACACGGTCTACGCCGTCATCAAGGGCTCGGCCTGCAACAACGACGGCTCGCTCAAGGTGAGCTTCATGGCCCCCTCCGTCGAGGGGCAGGTGGAGGTCTACCGGCAGGCCTACGAGAACGCCGGGGTCGACCCCCGCACGGTCTCCTACGTCGAGTGCCACGGCACCGGCACGGCGCTGGGCGATCCGATCGAGATCGCCGCCCTGTCGCGGGTCTTCGCCGACCCCGCCCGCAAGGGGTACTGCGCCATCGGCTCGCTGAAGACCAATATCGGCCACCTGGACACCGCGGCGGGGGTCTGCGGCCTGATCAAGACCGCCCTCGCCCTTCACCACGGGGCGATCCCCCCGAGCCTCCACTTCGAGGCTCCCAACCCGCGGATCGACTTCGCGAGCAGCCCCTTCTTCGTCAACACCGAGCTGCGCCCCTGGCCCGCGGCGGGCCCGCGCCGCGCCGGCGTCACCTCGCTCGGCATGGGGGGCACCAACGCCCACGTGGTCCTCGAGGAGGCGCCGGCCGCCAACCCGGTGAGCGGCTCGCGGCGCCACCAGCTCCTGCTCCTCTCGGCGAAGAGCGCCGCCGCCCTGGAGCGGTCGACGGCCCGCCTGGCCGACCATCTGCGCCAGAGCCCGGGCCTCGACCTGCCGGAGGTCGCCTTCACCCTGACCCACGGGCGCAAGTCGTTCCAGCACCGCCGCGCCCTGCTGGCGAGCGACCTGGCGGACGCCGCCACGGCCCTGGAGACGCTCGACCCCGAGCGGCTCCTCACCACCGCTCCCGAGTCCGGCGATCATCCGGTGGCCTTCCTCTTCCCCGGCCAGGGGGCGCAGTACCCCGGCATGGGGCGCGGCCTCTACGACTCGGAGGCATCCTTCCGGGCCGACGTCGACCTCTGCTGCCAGTTGCTCCAGCCGCACCTGGGCCTCGACCTGCGCGAGGCGCTGTTCGAGGAGGGGAGCGTGGCCTCCGGGCGGCTGCAGGGCACCCGGCTCGCCCAGCCGGCCCTCTTCGTCGTCTCCTGGGCGACGGCACGGCTCTGGATGAGCTGGGGCGTCCGCCCCGAGGCGATGCTCGGCCACTCGATCGGCGAGTACGTGGCGGCCTGCCTCGCCGGCGTCTTCTCGCTGGAGGACGCCCTGGCGGTGGTGGCGGTGCGCGGGCGCCTGATGAGCCAGTTGCCGCCGGGGGCGATGCTCGGCGTTCCCCTGCCCGAGGCCGAGGTCCTCCCTCTCCTGGGCGAGGAGCTGTCGCTCGCCGCGGTCAACCGCCCGGCGGTCTCGGTGGTCTCGGGGCCGGTGGAGGCGATCGAGGAGCTGGCCGCGCGGCTCGCCGGGGAGGGGTTCGCCTGCCGGCGCCTCCACACCTCGCACGCCTTCCACTCGCGGATGATGGAGCCGGTCCTGCAGCCCTTTCTCGAGCAGGTCAAGCGGGTGCGCCTCGAGCCCCCCCGGCTGCCGTTCCTGTCCAACGTCACCGGCACCTGGATCCGTCCCGAGGAGGCGACCGACCCGGCCTACTGGGTGCGCCAGTTGCGCCAGGCGGTGCGCTTCGCCGACGGGGTCGCCCTGCTGCTCGCCGAGCCGCGCCGCATCCTGCTCGAGGTCGGCCCGGGCAACACCCTGTCGACCCTCGCCCGCCAGCACCCGGCGGCGGGCCCGGGGCACGCCATGATCGCCACCCTCCGCCACCCCAAGCAGGCCGGCCCCGATCCGGCCGTCCTGCTCCAGGCCCTCGCCCGCTTCTGGCTGGCCGGCGGCGAGGTCGACTGGACCGGGTTCTGGGCGGGCGAGCGCCGCCGCCGGGTGGCGCTGCCTTCCTACCCGTTCGAGCGCCGGCGCTACTGGGTCGACCCGCTCCCCGCAGCCGCCCCCCGCCGGCCGGTGGGGAGGCGCAACGACCCGGCCGAATGGTTCTACGTCCCGGTCTGGAAGCAGTCCCGCCTGCCGGTGACGGCCGCGGCGGTGGAAGTGCCCGAGGTAGCGGTGCTCGAGGTGGCGGCGGCGCCGGCGAGCTGGCTCGTCTTCCTCGACCGCTGCGGCCTCGGGGAGACCCTGGCCGAGCGGCTGGAGCAGGAGGGCCGGAGCGTCGTCCGGGTGTTCGAGGGGGAGGCGTACTCGCGGGGGCCGGCCGGCTTCACCGTCGCGCCCGGCCGGCGGCAGGACTACGTCGCGCTGCTCGAGGCGCTCGGCCGGCCCCCGGCGCACGTCCTCCACCTCTGGAACGTCACCACCGGCGCCACGGAGGTCGACGCGGCTCTCGACCGCGGCTTCTACAGCCTCGTCTTCCTCGCCCAGGCGCTCGGGCGGCAGAGCGTCACCGATCCGACGGCGGTCACCGTGGTGTCGACCGGTCTCTGCGACGTCACCGGCGAGGAGCCCTTCGAGCCCGTGAAAGCGGCGCTGCTGGGGCCGGTGACGGTCATCCCGCGCGAGTACCCGAGCCTCTCCTGCCGCAGCATCGACGTGAGGCTCGGAGCGGGGGAGCCGGCGGCGCTCACGCGGACCGCCGGACAAGTGCTGGCGGAGATCGAACGGACGGAGATCGAACGCGCTCCCGAGCTGCCGACGGTCGCCTTCCGCGGCAACCTGCGCTGGGTGCGCGAGTACGAGCCCCTGCCGCTGCCGGCGCTCCCGGCCGGCGCTCCGCCGCGGCTGCGCCAGGGTGGGGTCTGCCTGATCACCGGCGGCATGGGCGGCATCGGGATCGAGCTCGCCGAGTACCTGGCCCGGGAGGCGCGGGCGCGGCTGGTGCTGGTGGGGCGCTCCGCGTTCCCCGAGCGCGAGCGCTGGGCGGAGTGGCTCGCCCGCCACGACGAGAGCGACGAGATCCGCCGCAAGATCGAGCGCCTCCTCGCCATCGAGGAGCTGGGCGGGGAGGTGCTGACCCTCTCCGCGGACGTCGCCGACGCGGCCGCGATGCGGGAGGCCGTCGAGGCCGCCGAGCGGCGCTTCGGCGCCATCCATGGAGTGATCCACGCCGCCGGCGTGCCGGGTGGCGGGCTCCTCCAGGGCAGGAGCCGGGAGGCGTCGGAGCGGATCCTCGCCCCCAAGGTGCGCGGGGCGCTGGTGCTCGCCGGGATCTTCGCCGGGGCCGAGCTGGACCTCTTCGCCCTCACCTCCTCGATCACCGTCCTCCTGCCGGAGGTCGGGCAGGCCGACTACGTGGCCGCCAACGCCTTTCTCGACAACTTCGCCGCGCTGCGGGCGCGGGCCGGGGAGGCGGCGGTGGCGATCAACTGGGACGCCTGGCGGGAGACCGGCATGGCGATCTCGACCGCGGTTCCCGAAGAGTGGCAGGCCAGGCGCCAGGAGAGCCTGGCCCAGGGCCTGGCGTCGCGCGAGGGGGTGGAGGCCTTCCGGCGCATCGCCGGGTCGGGGCTGCCGCAGGTCGTGGTCTCCACCCTCGATCTCGCGGGCCGGCGGGCCGAGAACGAGCGCCTGGTGCCGCTGGCGGCGGTCCTCGAAGCGTCCGCGCCGGCGGCCGCGGCGCATCCGCGCCCGGCGCTCGCCACCGCCTACGTGCCGCCGCAGACCGACCTCGAGCGGAGCATCGCCGCGGTCTGGGCCGAGATCCTGGGCGTGGAGCCGGTGGGGGTGCACGACAACTTCTTCGAGCTGGGGGGCAACTCCCTCGCCGGCCTGCGGCTGGTCCAGCGGCTGCGGGAGCGGCTCGGGGCCGGCCTCTCGGAGGTGAGCCTGTACGAGGCGCCGACGATCGGCGCCCTGGCGCGGATGATCGCGGCTCAGGGACCCGAGGAAGAGACCGCGGCCGTGAGCGCGGCTCCGGTCGAGCCGGAGAGCCGGCAGCGGGGCGAGCGCAGGAAGGCGCGGCTCCTCGGCAGAAGGGGGGCCGGCGGATGACTGATACACCACTGATACACCACGAAGTCGCGATCGGCGGCAAGGAGAGATAAACGTCGTGAGACCGGTGAATGCATCTTCCCCGCGGGCGGCCCGCCGCCGCGCGTTCCTGCTGGGGGCCCTGCTCGCCCTGGCCCTCCCCTGGAATCTCCTCGCCCAAGCCACCGGGCAGCCGCCGGCCGAGCCGGCCCCGACAGCCCCCGGCGTGCCGACCCCGGGGACGGCCGACCGGCCGGTCGCCACCGCGCCGCCGTCGGCCTCGCAGCCGATCGCCCCGCCGCCCGCCGCCGGCTTGGTGACGCCACCCGACGGCAAGGCGCCGCCGGCGGCGCCGGACTCCCGGTACATCGCCCGCCCGGTGGTCTTCGCCAGCCCTCCGAAGCTCGACGGCCGGCTGGACGAGCCGGTCTGGAAGACCGCGACCCGGCTCGACGGCTTCCGCCAGCTCGAGCCGCACGAGGGGGAGCCGGCAAGCCAGCAGACCGAGGTCTTCCTGGGCTTTGACAACGACAGCCTCTACATCGGCGTCCGCTGCCATGACTCGAACGCCAAGAAGGAAGTGGCCACCATCCTCACCCGCGACGGCGACCTGACCTACGACGATGAGGTGCAGATCCTCCTCGACACCTACCACGACGGGAGGAACGGCTTTCTCTTCGCCACCAACCCGCTGGGGGCCCAGGTCGACGCCCTGGTTCGCAACGAGGGGGAGGAGGTCAACCTCGATTGGGACGGCATCTGGAGCGTGGAGACGACGCGCGACAGCGACGGCTGGACGCTGGAGATGGCCATCCCCTGGCGGACCCTGCGCTTCCCCAGCCGGCCGGAGCAGGAGTGGGGGATCAACGTCGAGCGCTACATGGCGGCCAACCAGGAGCGGAGCTTCTGGAAACCGGTCCAGCACTCCTGGTACGCCCGCTACAAGCTCTCCGACGCCGGCACGCTCGTCGGCCTCGAGGGCGCGCGACCGGGTAGCCGCTTCCACTTCTCCCCCTACGTCATCCTCGGCGCCGAGCGGCCGACGGACGGCTCGACCTCCGGGGTCACCCACGCCGGCGGCGACGTCAAGATCAACATCGCCTCCAATCTGGTGGCCGACCTGACCTACAAGACCGACTTCTCGGAGGCCGAGGCCGACGAGCAGGATGTCAACCTGAGTCGCAACGCCCTGCTGTTCCCGGAGAAGCGGGCCTTCTTCCTCGAGGGGCAGAACCTCTTCTACTTTGGCGAGCGGCCGGATCCCGAGCACCCTGCGGAGACCTTCCTCTTCTTCAGCCGGCAGATCGGCCTCACCCCGGACGGCCGGGCGACGATCCCCATCCTGGGCGGCGTCAAGCTGACCGGCCACGAGGCGGGCTACGACGTGGGGGTCCTGAGCCTGCAGACCGAGGCCACCCGGGAGCACGACGGCTATGGGGGGCTGGTCGACGAGCCGCAGGCGACCTACAGCGTCGCGCGGTTGAAGCGCAGCTTCGGCAGCGGCTCCACGTTCGGGATCATCGGGCTCTCGAAGGATGCCACCGGCGACCGCAACCGGGTCGGTGGGGCGGACTGGGACATCGCCTTCAACCCGAACCTGCGGACCGGCGGGTACGTCGCCAAGAGCTCGACCCCCGGCGTCACCGCGCCCGACTGGGCGGGCTCCGCCGACCTCTACTGGGACAGCCGGCGGGCGCGCCTCCATTACCAGTACACCGACATCGGCCAGGGCTTCAACGACGAGCTGGGATACATCTCCCGTACCGGCGTGCGGGCCTTCCGGACCGACAACTACTGGATCCTCTGGCCCGAACGGGGCCCGTTCAAACAGGCCTGGTTCGTCTACGACCTGGACTACATCACCGATCGCACCACGAGGCAGTTGCAGACCCGGATCAACCACTTGAAGTTCAGCGCCTACTTCCGCGACTCGTCGGGGCTCGCCTACAAGTTCTACGACGAGCTGGAGGTGCTCACCACTCCGTTCGAGATCAAGCGCGGGCTGTTCATCCCGGCCGGCTCCTACCGTTTCGGCCATCACTTCGTCGGCTATCAGAGCGACTACACGAAGCCGTTCGGCGTGGCGGGGCGGCTGGCCTGGGGGGACTACTACGACGGCGACTTCCTGCAGGCTTTCGGCTTCTTCGCCTACCGGCCGCTCCCCGGCCTGTTCATCGCCGCCACCTACCAGCGGACGCAGGTCCGGCTGAAGGAGGGGAGCTTCAACTCCGACATCGCGCTGGCCGAGGTCACCTACGCTTTCACCCCCCGGCTGTCCACCCGCACCTGGCTGCAGTGGGACCGCGACACGAACCTGCGGGCCAAGGTCGACGTGGCCTGGGAGTTCCGGCCGGGCTCGAAGCTGTTCGTCGTCTATCAGGACATCCGGACCTACATCGACTTCTTCGACCGCCGGCAGCCGCTCTTCGGGACCCCGGGGCGCTCGCTTCTCGCCAAGGTCGTTTTCCTCTTCTAGGAGCTGATCGAGAGATGACCGACTCACCCCGAGAGCTGACCGGAACCGAGATCGCCATCGTCGGCATGGCCGGGCGTTTCCCCGGTGCCCGCGACGTCCAGGAGCTCTGGCGCAACCTGCGCGACGGGGTCGAGGCGGTGCGCTTTCCGGAGCCCGCCGAATTCGCCGCGCGCGGTCTCGATCCCGCCCGGCTCGCCGATCCGGACTGGGTCAAGGCGATCTCCCAGATGGAGGGTTACGACTGCTTCGACGAGCTCTTCTTCGGCGTCAGCCCGCGCGAGGCGGAGCTCATGGACCCCCAGCACCGGGTGCTTCTCGAATGCGCCTGGGAGGCTCTGGAGAGCGCCGGCTACGACCCTCAGGGGGTTGCCGGGCGGGTCGGGGTCTACGCCGGCGCGACCCTCTCCACCTACCTCCTCTTCCACCTGATCGGCAACCCGCTGACCGCCGGCGCCGATCCGCTCCAGGTGGTCCTCGGCAACGCCTCGGACGCGCTCGCCACCCGCATCTCCTACAAGCTCAACCTGTGCGGGCCGAGCCACAGTGTGCAGTGCGCCTGCTCGACCTCGCTGGTCGCCGTCCATACCGCCTGCCAGTCCCTGCTCAACGAGGAATGCGACCTCGCGCTGGCCGGCGGCGTCTCGATTCAGGCCGACGCCGGCCTTGGCTACCGCTACGTGCCGGGCTCGGTGGTCTCCCCGGACGGCCACTGCCGGGCCTTCGACGCCGCGGCCCAGGGGAGCATCTTCGGCTCCGGGGTGGGGCTCGTCGTCCTCAAGCGCCTGGAGGACGCGCTGGCCGGCGGCGACACGATCCGTGCCGTCATCCTGGGCTCGGCGGTCACCAACGACGGCAGCCTGAAGGTCGGTTTCACGGCCCCCGGCGTCAAGGGGCAGGCGGCGGCGATCAGCGAGGCCCTGGCGGTCGCCGGGATCGATCCGGAGACGATCGCCTACATCGAGGCTCACGGCACCGGCACCGCCCTGGGCGACCCGATCGAGATCCAGGCGGTGACCCGGGCCTTCCGCGAGTACACCGACCGCCGGGGTTTCTGCGCCATCGGCTCGGTGAAGAGCAACCTCGGCCACCTGGACGTCGCGGCCGGCGTCGCCGGGCTGATCAAGACCGTGCTCGCCCTGGAGCACGGCGAGCTCCCGCCCAGCCTCCATTTCGAGCGGCCCAACCCCAGGATCGACTTCGCTTCCGCCCCGGTCTACGTCAACGCCGCGCTCGCTCCCTGGCCCGAGGCCCGGTCGGGCGAGCCGCGCCGCGCCGGCGTGAACTCCTTCGGGCTCGGCGGCACCAACGCCCACGTCGTCCTCGAGCAGGCGCCGGCGCCGGCGCCCGCCGCCCGCACCCGTCCCTGGCAGCTCCTGACCCTCTCGGCCCGCACCGCGGAGGCCCTGGCCGCGGCGGGCGAGCGGCTGGCGGCGCACCTCGCGGATCCTCCGACGGACAGTCCCGGGCTCGACCTCGGCGACGCCGCCTATACCCTGGCGATCGGCCGCCGGGCGTTCGGCCTCCGCGAGGCCCTGGTCTGCCGCGATCCCGCGGACGCCGCGGCCTGCCTCGCGGCGGGCGACCCGGTGCGCCTCCTGACCTCGCCGGAGACGGCCGAGGGCTGGCCGGAGTCCGGCCGGCCGGTGGCCTTCATATTTCCCGGCCAAGGGGCCCAGCACGTGGGGATGGGGCGCGACCTCTACGAGTCCGAACCGGTTTTCCGCGAGGAGATCGATCGCGCCGCGGCCCATCTCGCTCCACGCCTGGGGCTCGACCTGCGCCACGTCCTCTACCCGGCCGCCGGCGGCGAGGCGGAGGCGGCACGGCAGTTGGCGCGGACCGCCATCGCCCAGCCCGCCCTGCTCCTCGTCGAGGTCGCCCTCGCCCGCCTCCTTGGCTCCTGGGGCGTGCGGCCGCGGGCCATGCTCGGCCACAGCCTCGGCGAGTACGCGGCGGCCGTCCTCGCCGGCGTCTTCACTCTCGAGGCCGCCCTCGATCTGGTGGCCGAGCGCGGGCGGCTGATCGAGCAGGTCGGCGACGCCGGCACGATGCTGGCGGTGCCGCTCTCCGAGGCGGAGATCGCCCCCTTCCTCGGCGGGGAGGTCCACCTGGCGGCCCTGAACGCGCCCTCCCTGGTGAGCGTCGCCGGCCCGGCCGCGGCGGTGGCGGAGCTCATCTCCCGGCTCGCCGCGGAGGGTGTCGTCGCCATGCCGCTGCAGGTCGCCTTCGCCGGCCACTCGCCGCAGACCGAGCCGGCCGTGGCCCCCTTCCAGGCGCGGGTCGCGGCGGTCGGGCCCAAGGCCCCGGAGATCCCCTTCGTGTCGAGCAGCTCGGGCGCCTGGATCGACGCGGCGGAGGCGGCCGATCCCGGCTACTGGGCGCGGCACCTGCGCCAGCCGGTGCGCTTCTCGGACGGAGTCGAGACGCTGCGCGCCCTCGAGCCCGGGATGGCCTTCCTCGAGGTCGGCCCCGGCGCCGGGCTGGCGCCGCTGATCCGCTGGCATCTCTCCTCCCCCGGGGAGCGGCCGGTCGTCGCCGCCATGCGCCAGCCCAAGGACACCAGCTCCGACCTCGCCACCCTGCTCGGCGCGCTCGGCCGGCTCTGGGTCTCCGGCGCGCGGATCGACTGGCAGGGCTTCTACGCCGGCCAGGGGCGCCGCCGGGTGCCGCTGCCGACCTACCCCTTCGAGCGTCGCCGCCACTGGATCGAGGCGACCGCCGCCCCGGCCTTCACCGCCAACGAGGCCGCCGTGCCGGTCTACACGCCGCCGGCGGCCTCCGCCCGCAAGGAGCGGCCGGCCCTGCGGACCCACTACCTCGCGCCCCGCGACCTCTACGAGCGGGAGGTCGCCCACATCTGGCAGGAGGTGCTCGGCGTGGCCCAGGTGGGGGCCGACGACAACTTCTACGAGCTGGGCGGCCACTCGCTGCTCGCCACCCAGGTCGCCTCGCGGCTGCGCGACGCCTTCCGGGCCGAGCTGCCGCTCCAGCCGCTCCTCGGGGCGGCCACGGTGGCGCAGGCGGCCACGGTGTTGCGCGACGCCGTTGGCGGAGCGGAGGAGCCGACCTCCCGCACGGGCGAGGAGCAGGCCCCCCCGCGCATCCCGCGGTGGGAGGGCAGCGCCGCGGACGGCGCGCCGCTTTCCTTTTCCCAGGAGCGGATGTGGTTCCTCGATCAGCTCGATCCGGGGACGCCGATCTACAACCTGTTCAACCTCGTCGAGGTGAGTGGGCCGCTCTCGATCCCGGTCCTCCGCCGCTGCCTGGACGAGCTCGTCCGCCGCCACGAGGCGCTGCGTACCGTCTTTGTGGCCGAGGGGGGGGAGCCGTCGCAACGCGTCCTGCCGGCCTCCCCCTTCCCCCTCCCCGTCGTCGACCTGTCGGGCCTGCCCGCGACGGCGCGCCAGGCGGAGATGTTGCGGCTGGAGGCGGCGGAGCACCAGCGCCCGTTCGACCTCGAGCGGGGCCCGCTGTTCCGGGCGGTCCTGCTCGCGGCCGGCCCGCGGGAGTATGCCGGGCTGTTCAACATGCATCACGTCACCGGCGACGGCTGGTCGTGGATCGTGCTGGTGCGCGAGATCGCCGCCCTCTACACGGCGTTCGTGGCCGGCCGGCCGTCGCCCCTGCCGGAGCTCCCCCTCCAGTACTCCGACTTCGCCGCCTGGCAGCGCGGGCGGCTCCAGGGCAGGACGCTGGAGGAGGAGCTCGCCTACTGGCGCCGGCAGCTCGACGGCGCGGCGCCGCCCCTGCGGCTCCCGACCGACCGGCCGCGCTCGGCCTCCAACGGCTTTTCCGGCGACGGGGGGGCGCGCCTCCTCCCGCTGGCTCTCGCGGCCGGCGCGAAGGCGCTCGCCGACCGCGAGGGGGTGACCCTCTTCATGCTCCTTCTCGCCGCCTTCCTGACTCTCCTCTACCGCTACACCAGGGAGGAGGATCTGCTGGTGGGCGTTCCCATCGCCAATCGCACGAGCCGTGAGATCGAAGGGCTGATCGGCTTCTTCGTCAACACGCTGGTGCTGCGTACGCAGCTCACGGGCGACCTCGGCTTCCGCGCCCTTCTGGCCCGGGTACGGGAGGTGGCGGGAGGCGCCTACGCTCACCAGGACCTGCCGCTCGAGACGGTGCTCCAGGCGATGCAGCCGGACCGCAGCGTCGGCCACGCGCCGCCGTTCTCCGTGATGTTCCAGGTCCAGAACCTGCCGGAGCCGCAGATGGAGTTCGCCGGGCTCACCCTCCGGGCCTCGCGCGCCGGCCTGCAGAGCCAACTGGCGACGGAGATCTTCGATCTCGCTCTGGTCATGGAGCCGGGGGAGGAGGGGATCGGCGCCTGGATGACCTACAACGCCCGGCTGTTCGAGCCCGCCACCATCGAACGCATGCTGGCTCAGCTCGAGACCCTGCTCGCCGGGGCGGTCACCGCGCCGGAGCGGGCTCTCGACGAGCTGCCGCTCGCCTCGCCGGAGGAATGGGCCGAGGTTCTCGCCTGGGGAGCGGCGGAGGAGGTGGCGCCCCAGCCGCCGGTGCACCGCGCCTTCGAGCGGCAGGCCCGTGAGACCCCCGAAGCCGTCGCCCTGGTGGCGGGGGAGGAGGGGGAGGTCGAGGTGACCTATGGCGAGCTCGACACCCAGGCCAACCGCCTGGCCCACCATCTGCGGCGCCTGGGTGTGGGCCCCGAGGTGCGGGTGGCGCTCTGTCTGGAGCGCTCGCCGGCCTTGATCGCCAGCCTCTTCGCGGTGCTCAAGGCGGGCGGCGCCTACGTCCCCCTCGACCCCACCTACCCCCGCGAGCGTCTCGACTACCTGCTGACCGACACCGGCGCGCCGGTCCTGGTCACCGAGCAGCGGCTGCTCGCCGGCTTCGGCGAGGAGGTTCTCTCGCGGGTGCACGCCGTCCTCCTGGACGTTGATCGCGAGACGATCGCCACCCGCCCCGCCGGCACTCCGGAGGACCCCACCGGGGAGCCATCGGTGCCGCCGGAGCGGCTCGCCTACGTCATCTACACCTCCGGCTCCACGGGCAAGCCCAAGGGGGTGATGGTGCAGCACGGGTCGCTCTCGACCTTCAACGAGTCGGTGCGCCGTCTGTATTCGGTCACCGCGGCCGACCGCGTCCTGCAGTTCGCCTCGGTCAGCTTCGACACCAGCGCCGAGGAGATCTACCCCTGCCTCACCACCGGCGGCACCCTGGCGCTACGCACCCCCGGCATGATGCGCTCCAGCGCCGATTTCCTGGCCGGCTGCCGAGCCCGCGGCATCACCCTGCTCGACCTGCCCACCGCCTACTGGCACGGGCTGGCCGCCGACCTGGCGGCGGGGGAGGAGTGGCCGCCCGCCATGACGCGGGTGATCGTGGGCGGCGAGCGGGCCCTGCCGGAGCGGGTGGCGGACTGGACGCGGCGGCTCGGCGGCCGGGTGCAGACGTGGAACACCTACGGCCCCACCGAATGCACCGTCATCGCGACCGCCTTCGACCTCCAGGGTCTCCCGGAGGGCGCGGACGGTCTGCGCGAGGCGCCGCTCGGCCGGACGGTCCCGGGGCTCCGCGGCTACGTGCTCGACTCCCGGCTGGAGCTGACGCCGGTCGGGGTGCCCGGCGAGCTCTGCCTGAGCGGCGTGGCGGTGGCGCGCGGCTATCTGGGCCGCCCCGAGCTCACCGCCGCCCTCTTCCGGCCCGACCCCTTCGCGGGTATCCCCGGCGCCCGGCTCTACCGCACCGGCGACCTGGTGCGCTGGCTCCCCTCCAGCTACCTGGAGTTCCTGGGCCGCATCGACCGGCAGGTGAAGGTCCGCGGGTTCCGGGTGGAGTTGGGGGAGATCGAGGCGGCCCTGGCCAAGCACCCCGACGTGCGCGAGGTGGCGGTGCTGGCGCGCGAGGACAGCCCCGGCGAGCGGCGGCTGGTCGCCTACGTCGCGCCCTACCCCGACCGGGAGGCGGCGGCCGGCGAGCTGCGCGCCTTCCTCAAGGAGCGCCTCCCCGAGCACATGGTGCCCACGGCCTTCGTGACCCTGGCCGCCCTGCCGCTCAACTCCAGCGGCAAGGTCGACCGCCGGGCTCTCCCCGCCCCGGACGCCTCCCGCCCGGACCTCGCCGCCGAATACGTCGCTCCCGGCACGCCGGCCGAGGAGGGGGTGGCGGCGATCTGGCGCGAGGTGCTCGGGATCGAGCGGGTGGGGGTCCACGACGACTTCTTCGACCTGGGGGGGCACTCCCTGCACCTCCCCCAGGTGATGCACCGCCTGCGGCGCGACTTCGAGGTCCAGGTCCCCCTGCGCAGCCTGGCCGAGGAGACCACCGTCGCCGAGCTCGCCCTGAC
>JBDSHF010000485.1:0-4088 GCA_039918595.1 Thermoanaerobaculia bacterium | reverse complement strand
ACCAGCCATATTCGCTCCTTGCGACCGGGCGCGGTCGCGGCGGAAAGCTTCGTTTCAGAAACGCTGAAGGGATCGTACCTCAATACGCCTCAGCGACCGAGCGGAATCTCCAGCGCGCTCGGATGCCCGGCATCGTGATAGACGGCGACGTGGGCCGTGCGGGCAACTGACAAAGTCGGGTCAGCCGCCCGCCTCGAACAGCGCGGACACCGCCCCGGCCGGGTCCTGAATCACGCACATCCGCCCCGACGGTCCCAGGGACTTCGGCGGCATCAGGATCTTGCCGCCGAGCTCGGCGCAGCGGGCGGCGCTGGCGTCGAGGTCCGCGACCACGATGTAGATCAGCCAGACGGGCGGCACGCCGGCGTTGCCGCCGCGGGCATGGCAGACGCCGGCCTTGGGCTCGCCGCTGCCGGGAGCGGCCATGTTGAAGTCGCTGTACCCGCCCATGTCGAGCGCCTCAGGCCTCCAGCCGACCACCTGCGCGTAGAAGTCGCGGACCTCATCGGCGTTGCCGACGGTCAGGTCCACCCAGCCGATGCTGCCGATCTCGGGTTTGCTCATGACGTCCTCATGGATGGATCACCTCACCCGCGATCGTATCCCGGATCACGTCCGCCGGTCGGTAGAGCCAGGGATGGTAGTGGTTGGTCAGCCAGAGCGGGAGCTGGTCAGGCACGCCGGCGCGCTCGCCGCCCGGACGTCTTGCGCGGCGGCGTCCACGGTGCCGAAGCCGCCGGCGCGGGCGAGGCCGGGGAGATCGGGTGCGAGGTCCGGGAAGCCGCCTCCGGGCGGAATGTCGAACGGGCCGCCCAGGGGTGAGCGAAAGACGATGCGGTGAGGGCAGCGGGCGAGGATCGCCGTTGAGGGCGACCGCAGGTCGCCCCTACAACCTGCGGCGCAAAAGTGTACGTGGGACGCAGGGTGTAGAGGCGACCTGTGGTCGCCCTCAACGGCGCGAAGGGCAGGATTCCCCAGGCTACGAGGCCGCCGCTTCCGCCGCTGTCTCCGCTTCCGCCGCCACTCCCGCATACCGCATCACGATCTCCCCACCCTCCGCGTCCACCGTCGCCGTCCCCCCGTTCTCCAAGGCGCCGAACAGCAGCTCATCCGTCAACGGGCGTTTGATCGTCTCCTCGATGACGCGGCCCAGGGGCCGGGCGCCGAAGGCGGGGTCGTAGCCCTTCTCGGCGAGGAGCTTGCGGGCGGGATCGGTGATCTCCACCTTGACGCTCTTCTCGGCGAGCTGGCCGGAGAGCTCGCGGATGAACTTGTCCACGATCTGCTCCATCACCAGCGGCGAGAGGGGATTGAAGCGCAGGCGGGCGTCCAGGCGGTTGCGGAACTCGGGGCTGAACAGGCGCTCGACGGCCTTGTCGGCGTCGGTGTCCTTGGCGGTGCGCGTCGGCAGGCCCTCGCCGTGATCGCCGTGGTCGACGAAGCCGGGCGCGCGCCCCGCCAGCTCGCGGGCGCCGACGTTGGAGGTCATCAGCAGGATGACGTGCCGGAAGTCGGTCGGCTTGCCGTTGGCGTCGGTCAATGTGCCGTGGTCCATCACCTGGAGCAGGATGTTGAAGATGTCCGGATGCGCCTTCTCGATCTCGTCCAGCAGCAGCACGGCGTGCGGGTTCTTGGCCACCGCCTCGGTCAGCAGGCCGCCGCGGTCGAAGCCGACGTAGCCGGGCGGGGCGCCGACCAGCCGGGAGACCGTGTGCGCCTCCATGTACTCGCTCATGTCGAAGCGCAGGAAGGAGATCCCCATCACCTCGGCGAGCCGTTTCGCGACCTCGGTCTTGCCGACGCCGGTGGGGCCGGTCAGCAGGAAGGCGCCCACCGGCTTCTGCGCGTCGCGCAGGCCGGCGCGGGAGACCTTGATCGCCGAGACCAGCCGCTGGATCGCCTCGTCCTGGCCGAAGACCTGGGCCTTGAGGTCCGCTTCCAGGACGCGGAGCTGCTCCTTGTCGTTCCCCTTCACCCGCCGCGGCGGGATCTGCGCCATGGTGGCCAGCACCTCCTCGAGGTCCGCCTCGGTGACCACCTTGGGCTCGGTGCTGTCTCCGGTACTGCGCAGGGCGACGGCGGCGCCGGCCTCGTCGAGCAGGTCGATCGCCTTGTCGGGCAGCTTGCGGTCCTTCAGGTAGCGCTCGGCGAGCAGGGCGGCGCTGTCCATCGCGTCCTGGGCGTAGGTGACGCCGTGGTGCTTCTCGTAGCGGTCCTTGAGGCCGAGGAGGATCTGGGTGGTCTCCTCGGCCGAGGGCTCGGTCACCTCGACCTTCTGGAAGCGGCGGGCGAGCGCCTGGTCGCTGGTGAAGGTCTGGCGGTACTCCTCCCAGGTGGTGGCGCCGATGCAGCGCAGGGAGCCGTCCTGAAGCGCGGGCTTGAGCAGGTTGGAGGCGTCCATGGTGCCGCGGCCGGCGCTGCCGGCGCCGACGACGGTGTGGATCTCGTCGATGAACAGGACCGGGCTCTCCTGCTCGGCGAGCGCCGCGAGCACGGCCTTGAGCCGGTTCTCGAAGTCGCCGCGGTAGCGGGTGCCGGCGATCAGCGAGCCCATGTCGAGCCGGTAGACCTTGGTCTGGCGGAACGCCTCGGGGACGTCGCCGCCGGCGATCCGCAGCGCCAGCCCCTCGACCAGGGCGGTCTTGCCGACCCCGGGGTCGCCGACGTAGATCGGGTTGTTCTTCCGCCGCCGCTGGAGGATGTGGAGGGTGCGCAGCACCTCTTTGTCGCGGCCGATCAGCGGGTCGATCCCGCCGTTGCGGGCGAGCTCGGTCAGATCCTGGGCGAACGCCTTGAGCGGGTCGTTCTGCGGGGCGCCGCCGCGCCGGCCGGTCTCCTCGTCCTCGTCGTCCTCCTCGCCGGCGGTCTGGCCGGTCCCCCGCGAGGTCCTGCCGCTGAAGTAGGGGGGCTGCGGGTCGCGGGAGACGCCGTGGGCGATGAAGCTGACGACGTCGAGGCGGGTGACCCCCTCGCTTTCCAGCACCTGGATGGCGTAGGACTCGGCCTCGTCGAACATCGCCACCAGCACGTCCGTGCCGTCGATCTCTTCCTTGCCGGAGCTGTCCGCCCGCGCGGCGGCCATCGAGAGGACGCGCTGGACGCCGAGGGTCAGGCGCGGCTGCCGGCCGCCGTCGACCGACTCCAGCTCGTCGGAGAGGTACTCGGTGAGGGTGTCGCGCACCTGGTTGATGTCGGCGCCGGCGTGCTTGAGCACCTCGGCGGTGTCGTCGTCCAGGGTCAGGGCGTAGAGCAGGTGCTCCAGCCCCGCGTATTCATGCCCCAGCCGTCCCGCCTCGGAGATGGCGACGGTGAGGGAGATCTGCAGATCGTCGGAGAGTTTCATTCGTCTTCGTCTCTTCCTTCTTCCGCGGGCTCGGCGGTCAGCTTGAGCGGCATGCCCTCGGCCCGGGCCTCGTCGGTGACCTCGGCGATCTTGGTCTCGGCCACCTCTCTGGAGTAAACACCGGCGAGCCCGACTCCCTTCCTGTGCACCTGGAGCATGATCTGGGTCGCCTCGGCCGGCGGCTTGTGGAAGTGCGTCACCAGGACGTGGATGACGAACTCCATGGAGGTGAAGTCGTCGTTGTGGAGCAGCACCTTCCACTTGCGCGGGCGCTTGGGGCGGCGCCGCTCCTCGAGGGCGAACTCCTCGTCGCGTTCTAAATCGTTGTCCCAGGGCTGCGCCATACCGCTAAGGTATGCGCTTCGGAAGGGAGAGGCAAGAAAGGGTCGGATCAGCCTATGGTCTGCAACCTTGAAATGACAGGTTCCAACATCCCGCAGTACCGGGCCAAAGGCCCGGGCTTCTTTAGCCCAGGGCATCGCCCTGGGATTGGGCCATCGCTCATCGCCTGTTGCGGCCTGAAGGGCCGCGCTATGGGTTGGGTGAAAATCCGGGCCGACGGTTAGCGCGGCCCTTCAGGCCGCATCGGGTTCCAGGCCCGCCCGGATACCCAGGGCGTTGCCCTGGGCTAGTGCGCCCGCGAGCGCACACGTATAGAGGTGAGAATCCTCTCCAGGCATACGCTCTCCGGCCTGGAAGCCGAAGGTAACTGCGTCGCCGAGAGGCGGGGTGGAGAGCAACCGGA
>JBDSHF010000484.1:0-4907 GCA_039918595.1 Thermoanaerobaculia bacterium | reverse complement strand
AGGAGCCAGCAGCGGCGCTCGGCGGCGTCAGCCGGGACCTCGCCGTGGGCCAGGGCGGCGATCAGCGGCAGCGGGTCGTGGCGGAACTCGACGGTCTGCGGTGGCGGAGCGGAGCCGTCCGGCCGGGTCCGCTGGAGCTCGAGAGCGGCCTGCTCGTAGGCGGCAATCTCCTCCAGATAGCGGACCGCGAGCTCTCCCGCGCGAACGCGCTCCAGCAGGTAGGCGCAGAACGCGAGCGCCTCCTCCAGGAAGTAGAAGCTCACGGGCGGACGCCGGCGCCAGAACTCTCCGACCTCGCGGGCCAGAGTGTCCCGGTCGAGCAGAACGCGGGTGAGGGGAAACCGGGCCAGCAGCTTGCCCAGACGAAAACCCTTGTGCAAGGTACGGGTGATGTCCAGACCGGGGTCCACCGACACCGCGAGGAGCCGCTCCCGCTCGAGCGCGGTGAGGTCGCCGGCCAGCGCCACCGCCCGCCGCTCGCGGACGTCGTCCCGGAAGTCGGGATCGACGATCAGCCGGGCGAGGGCCGACTGGAAGGCCGGAGCGCTCACGCCACGGCCTCCGCCGACGCCGCGAGCGCAGGCTGGTAGCGCTGCCAGAGCTCCCGCAGACCCCTGAGCTCCGCTTCCAGGCGCGCGCTCCCCAGGGGCTCAAACCAGGAGCCCAGAAGCTCGAAGGTCACTCCGCCAAGGTTCGGGCAGCGGGGAAGGGCATATTCGAGCAGGGCCCAGACCGGCTCCGGCAGGGGCCCGGAGTGGGCGTCCAGATAGAAGCCCTCGTACTCCATGCCGCCGGCGACGTGCAACTCAAGGACGTTGCTCAGATCGATCTCGTCGAGCAATCGGAAGGGATCGGTGCCGTGATTGCGACTGTTGCAGTAGACGTTGTGCAGGTCGAGGAGCAGCCCGCAGCCGGTCACCGCGCAAAGGGCGTTCAAGAAGCCGGCATCGGTCATCTCCTGCCCCGGCATGTCGAAGAAATAAACGTTATTTTCGAGCAGGAAGGGCACGGGCAGCCGGCGCCGCACCTCGGCGATGCGGGGGCCGAGAGATTCCAGGGTCTCATGGTCGCGCGGCAGGGGGATCGTGAGGCCGGCGTTGATCTCGTCGACTCCATGCTCCGCCAAATTGTAGGCCAAGTGATCGCTATGCCACGGGAAGTCGAACCAGGAGAACCATTTCTCGATCTGGTTCAGGTGCTCGCGATTGAACCGGTGCGCGGTGCCGATCGACAAACCGATGCCATGGGGTAGGACCGGCCGGCCGGCCGCCACCCTGTGCAGAAAGGCGAGCCCCTCCGCGTCGTCCACGTACCGCGGCATCCGCCCGACTCCTAGGTCCGTCCATAGGATATCCGGGACCACCTCAATGTAGTCGAAGCTATCTCCCTTCTGCTCGATAAAGGGGCGGAGGGCCGGCTGGTATGCCAGACCGACTCCGAGACGGGGAACGGGGGTTTCACTGTGCATGGCACCAGTCTCCTTGAATAATCGGGCGAGCGGACGGGCAGTGCTCAACGGATCGCCGGAAGTACCAGATCCTCGAGGACAAACCGGTCTAGCCCGGAGAGGCAAGGGCCGCAGCCTCGGACCCCGGGCAACTCCGGCACGACAAGGGTCTTCTCCAGGATGGTGACGAGGTCTTTGAAGCTGGTGGTGGACTCGACCGCGACGGTGATGTGGCGCACGCCCCGATAAGATTTCTTCTGCTCGATCTCTTGCATCAATAGCTCCTTTCTGAGAACAGTGGATTGGAGAGGGGTAATGGGCTGCCCGCCCGCTCGCCAGTGTCAAAATAACAGGCGGCGGCAGGTGAAAATTGTTACAACGGCCGGTAGCCTTCCCGGGAGTGAGCAGGCGGTTGGCGGCTCGGGGTTTTGAGGCGACCGCCGTCCCCGTGGCCCCGGGCGTGGCCCCCACGGTGATAATCTCCCCCAAACCGGCCCGCGAGGGCTCAATCTCTCCACCACGAGGTGCGACCATGATCCGGATGATCCGCAAGGCGGGAGTCCCCTCCCTGATCCTTCTCGCGCTCTGCCTCGCGGCGCCCCTCGGCGCGGCGACCGACCGCAAGCTCACCAGCTTCACCGGCATCGAGCTCAAGGACAGAGACCCCAAAGAGGACGTGATCTTCGTGGTCGCCGGGGACAACCGGCCCACCGCCAAGGACGCGCCGCTACCGCGCGTGGCCGGGATGATCCTCTCCGAGATCGGCCTGATCCGGCCCGATTTCGTGCTCTGGACGGGCGACACCGTCTACGGCTACTGCGACTCGCGCGACGAGCTCGAGGCGGAGTACCAGCGGTTCCGCGAGGCCGCCGCGCCGCTGGTCGGCTTCGTCCCGTTCTACAACTCCCCCGGCAACCACGAGATCCACAGCACCCAGACGGCGAGCGATTGCGCGAAGAAACCCGGCCAGCTCTGCTGGGCGGACCCCGATCCCGCGGCCAGGAACCGTTGCTCCGAGGAGGTCTTCATCAGCCACTTCGGCCAGCTCTACGGGTCTGGCGACTACGCCGGGGTCCACTTCATCGCTCTCGACACCGCCATGCCGGGCGACGAGGACGCGATCTCCGGCCCGCAGCTCGACTGGCTGAAGGCGGACCTGAAGAGCAACGAGAACGCGCGGGCCATCTTCCTGTTCACCCACACCGAGTTCTACTCCTCGCCGCGCATCGATCCACCGGCGGGCCGGAGCCATCCGTCGGTCGCCCGCCGCTCGGAGCTGCACGACCTCTTCGCCCGCCATCCGGTGGCAGCGGTCTTCTCGGGGCACGAACATCTCTTCTGGCACGAGCCCCCGGAGCAGCACGACTTCATCGACTATTTCATCGCCGGCGGCGCCGGCGCGCCGCTCTACGCGCCTCCCGACCGCGGCGGCTTCTCGCATTACGTGATCGTCCGGGTTTCGGGCAGAAAGGTGACCTACGACGTGATCGAGCCCGGGCGGCTCTATATCGAAGGGGTGAAGAACCCGCCCGCCGGCACCGAGCAGTTCTGGATCGTCAACTCGAACGACGCACAGCCGCTCACGTTGCGCGGCCTCCAGGCCGAGATCTCCTCGGCGGCCCTGGGCGGCTGCGACGGCCTGGAAGCCACCGGCGAGCTCCGGCGCCGCGACTCCTGGGACCCCTTCAAGGTCGCGATCGACTCCTGCGACGCCGCGGCCGGCGGCAAGCTGCGCCTCCACGTCACCGCCGCGCCCGTGCAGCAGGGCTCGATCCGGGTGACGGTTAGGCGGAAGCCGTAAGGCCGCGAGCCTAGAACGCGCAAGCTGCTCCACTGGACCGGCAGGCGCTAAGGGGTAGAATGAGACGAGAAGAGGAGCCCAAAATGGAAAATCTCACGATCCGCAATGTACCTCCTGAACTCGCCCAAGCCCTCGAGCGCGAAAGCATGAAGCTGCAGGCTCCCCTCGATCAGACCGTCATCGAGCTCCTCCGCCGAGCTTTGCAGATCGGTTCCTCAGGCGAGAGGAGAAATGGCTTGGCGAGCCTGGCTGGAACCTGGACCGATGACGAGCACGCGCGCTTTGAGGCTGCCATCGCCGTAACCGAGCAGTTGGACGAGGATCTCTGGCGTTGAGCCGTTACTGCCTGGACACATCCGCTTACAGTCACTTCAAGAGGGGAGATCCGCCGGTGGTCGATCTTATCGACCGTGCCGAATGGTTGGGAGTACCTTCCATCGTCTTGGGAGAGCTCTGGATCGGCTTTCTTCTCGGCGACCGCTTGGAGAAAAATCAGACGGAGCTGAATGCGTTCCTGACCCATCCGCCGGTTGAGGAACTGATCCCCGATCATGAGGTTGCCCGTATCTACGCTGAGATGATCGTATCTCTCCGAAAGGCCGGGACCCCGATTCCTTCGAACGATGTCTGGATCGCAGCCACGGCCAAACGGATGGGCGTGCCTGTGTTAACCTACGATGACCACTTTCTGGATATCCAGCAAGTCAGCACCGTTCTAATGCCCACACCTTCGCGCAAGCACTAGCGGCTCTCGTTTCTCAACTGCTCGTCGAGCTGATCGCCGATCTCCAGCGTCCGCCGGTAGGCGGCCTCGATCGCGCGGTTGAGCACCGCTGAAAAGCGCCCCTCGTTCAGCTCGTGCAGAGCCCGGGAGGTGATCCCTCCGGGCGAGGTTACCTCGTCGGCCAGCTCGCCGGGAGGGCGGCCGGAGGCGAGCATCATTTCGGCGGTGCCGAGGATCGTCTCCAGCAGCATCTCGCGGGCGAGGGTGCGCGGCTCGCCGGTGAAGACCGCCGCGTCCTCCAGGGATTTGACGAACTGGGCGAGCAGCGCCGGACCCGTGCCGTAGGCGGCGGTGGCGCGTTCGACCTGAGCCTCGTCGGCGAAGTAGACCTCCCGCCCCAGGGTACGCAATAGAGCCCGCACGGTCTCCCGTGCTTCTTCTGAGACCTCGGGCGTCGTCGTCCAGAACGTCAGACCGCGGCCGATCCGGCAGGGCAGATTGGGCACGCAACGGACGATCGCGGGGCGACCCAGGGCGCCGCCGATCGCTCCTGTGCGCGCGCCGGCCACGATCGACATCACGACGTGATCCGGACGCAGGCTGCCGCGGATCTGCGTCAACACCTTGGCGAGCGTCACCGGTTTTACCGCGAGGACGACCAGGCCGGCGTTGTCGATGGCTTCCAGGCTGTCCGTGGTGCCGTGGATAGCATAGGTGCCGGCGAGTTGCGCGGCCCGCTCCGGCCGGGGACCGGCGGCCCAGATCCGGCCGGGCGCGGCCAGCTCGTGGGTGAGGAGGCCGCGAATCATGACTTCCGCCATGACCCCCGAGCCGACGAAGGCGATGCGCGTCTCCATGAGGTCCCCTTAGAGCGTGACGACTTTGCCGGCGTCGCGGATCATCCCCGAGAAGCTCTGCCAGCCGAGAAAAGCGTC
>JBDSHF010000483.1:0-16426 GCA_039918595.1 Thermoanaerobaculia bacterium | reverse complement strand
GCTGGACGCCGAGATGGCCGGCGCCGCGATCACCGAGGAGATCCAGGTCACCGGCACGCTCGAGAACATCTCGCAGTCGGTGCAGACGGCGACCACCCTGACCAAGCAGCTCGTCGACCAGTTGCCGGTCGGACGCTCGGTCGCCGAGATCGTCTCCCTGTCGCCGGGCGTGCAGCCAAACGGCCCGTCCAAGAGCACGGACACCGGCATCGGCAACATCACGATCGCCGGCGCGCCCACCTACGAGAACCTGTTCCTGGTCAACGGCGTGGTGGTCAACGAGAACCTCCGTGGCCAGGCGCTGGACCTGTTCATCGAGGACTCGGTCCAGGAGACCACCACGGCCGCGGCCGGCATCTCGGCGGAGTACGGCCGCTTCTCCGGCGGCGTGGTCAACGTCCTCACCAAGTCGGGCGGCAACAGCTTCTCGGGCTCGCTGCGCACCCGGGTGATCAATCAGAGCTGGGTGGCGAAGACGCCGCTGACCAAGGTCCGCACGGACAAGAACATCCCGACCTACGAAGCCACCCTGGGTGGTCCGATCCTGAGGGACCGGGTCTGGTTCTTCCTCGCCGGCCGCACCTTCGACAAGACCGAGACGCTCAACACCAGCATCACCAACATCCCCTACGATTCGGGCCAGGACCAGCAGCGCTACGAGGGCAAGCTCACCGCCTCGCTGACGCCGTCGCACACGCTGATCGGCACCTACATGAAGATCAACGATGTGCAGACGGGGAGCTCCTTCAACACCGTCCTCGACCGGCTCAGCCTCTACGACCGTGAGACCCCCCAGGAGCTGTACAGCGGCAACTACACGGGCGTGCTCAGCGAGAACCTGCTCGCCACCCTTCAGTACTCGAAGCGGAAGTTCACGTTCATCGGCTCGGGCGCCACGTCGACCGACCTGATCCTCGGCACGCTGCTCCTCGACCGCTCGCGCAGCAACGCCCGCTACCACAGCCCGACGTTCTGCGGCGTCTGCGACGACGAGCTGCGCAACAACGAGAACTACCTGGGCAAGCTGTCCTACTTCCTGTCCACCGAGAGCCTCGGCTCGCACGACCTCGTCGGCGGCGTCGACTCCTACAACGACATCCGCCTGGCCAACAACCACCAGTCGGGCAGCGACTACCGGATCTACGGCAGCGGCGCGATCCTGAGCGGCAACGACATCTTCCCGATCTTCGCCGGCGACGGCTCGACGATCATCCAGTACAACCCGATCCCCAAGAACAGCCTGGGGACCAACTTCAAGACCAACTCGGCCTTCATCAACGATAACTGGCGCTTCAACGACCGCCTGAGCATCAACGTCGGCCTGCGCTACGACTCCAACGACGGCAAGGACGAAGAGGGCAAGAAGGTCGTCAAGGACAGCAAGATCAGCCCCCGCGTGGGTGCCACCTTCGACACCCGTAACGACGGGCGGCTCGTCCTCCATGCGAGCTACGGCCAGTACGTGGCGGCGATCGCCAACAGCATCGCGGACTCGACCTCCTCCGCCGGCGCGCCGGCGACCTTCCAGTGGGCCTACGCCGGCCCGGACATCAACACCGGCTCCGGCCCTCGCCTGACCCAGAACGAGGCGATCCGCGCCCTCTTCGACTGGTTCCAGAGCCAGGGCGGGCCGAACGGTCCCCTGCCGCGGATCTTCGTCGACGTCCCGGGCGGCAGCACGATCATCCGGGGCTCGCTCAATTCGCCGTCGGTCACCGAGTACTCGTTCGGCGCCACCGCGCGGCTCGGCAACCGCGGCATCGTGAGGGCGGACGCCATCCACCGCGACTGGCAGGACTTCTACTCGAACCGCACCGACCTCAGCACTGGCCGGATCGTGACCGGCAACGGGCCGGCCGACCTGACGCTGGTCGAGAACAACGACAGCCTGTACGAGCGGCGCTACGACGCCCTCCTCACCCAGTTCCGCTACAACGCCTCGACCCGGCTGGACCTGGGCGGCAACTGGACCTGGTCCCACACCAAGGGCAACTTCGACGGCGAGAACCGCGGCAGCGGCCCGATCCCCGGCGCGGCGGGCAAGTATCCGGAGTACACCCGGGTCGAGTGGAACAACCCCAAGGGGGACCTGGCCACCGACCAGCGCCACCGGGTGTCGCTCTACGGCATCTTCAAGCTCTTCTCGTACGACCGGCAGTCCCTCAGCGTCAGCCTGCTGCAGAGCTACTTCTCCGGCCGCGCGTACGAAGAGGTCGGCTCGGTCTCGCTGGTCAATCCCGTCACGCGGACGAACTACGTCACCAACCCGGGCTACCTGACGCCGCCGTCGCGGGCCACCTACTACTTCTCTGGCCGCGGCTCGCTGCGGACCCCGTCGATCTACCGGACGGACCTGTCCTTCAACTACGACTTCAAGCTCGCCGGCCTCAAGCTGTTCGTGATCCCTCAGGTGACCAACGTGTTCAACCAGCAGAAGGTGGACACCACGGACAGCCGGTTCTTCGACGCCTCGATCGCGACGTTGGACAACCGGGGCAAGTGCAGGAACGGCGTCGGCGGCAACTGCGAGCCGTTCAACCCGTTCACCCAGACTCCGGTTGAGGGGGTGAACTGGCAGCGGGGGGCGAACTTCGGCAAGCCGATCAATCCCTTCGGCTACCAGACGCCGCGGACCTACACCTTCACCGCCGGCGTGCGGTTCTAGACGCCAGCAAACGGAAGCGAACGACGGAAGGGCGGCCCCCGCGGGCCGCCCTTTTTCTTTTTGGTGGAGACTGCGTGGAGATCAGTGGAGCAGGTTGCGCAAGGCTTCCGCCGCTTCCCGGTAGCGGAAGACGTAGCCCAGGTCGAGCAGCCGCCGCGGCACCGCCCGCTGGCCATGGAGCAGCGCGTCGGCCATCTCGCCGAGGAGGAGACGGAGGGCGAAGCTGGGGGCGGGCGCGAAGCTCGGCCGCATCAGCACCCGGCCGAGGGCGCGGCTGAAGTCGCGGCTGGTCAGCGGATCGGGCGCGCTCAGGTTGAACGGGCCGCCGGCCTCCTCGCGCTCGATCAGGAAACGGATCGCCCCCACCTCGTCCGCCCCATGGATCCAGGGGAACCACTGGCGGCCATTGCCGAGCGGACCGCCCGCCATCAGACGGAAGGGGAGCGCCATCCGCGGCAGGGCCCCGCCCTGGTCGCTGAGCACGATCCCGGTGCGCAGCACGGGGCGCCGGACGCCGAGCGCCTCCGCCCCGGCCGTGGAGGCCTCCCATTCGACGCAAACCTGGGCCAGGAAGTCATTGCCGGCCGGGTGGGACTCCTCGACCACCTCGTCGCCGCAGGCGCCGTAGTAGCCGACGGCGGAGCCCTGGAGCAGCACCCGCGGCCGGGACTTCGCCTCCTGGATCGCCGCCATCACCGCCTGGCCGGACTCGACGCGGCTCTGCCGGATACGGCGCTTCTTCTCGTCGGTCCACCGCCCCTCGGCGATGGCGTCCCCCGCGAGATGAACGATCGCCGTGCCCTCGTCGAGCAGCGAGCTCCACCCCCGCGCGGTCTTGCCGTCCCACTGGACGGCGCGCGTGCCCGGCGGCAGCGCGCCCACCCGGGACGGATCGCGGGTCAGCACCACCACCTCGTACCCCGAGCTCCCCAGCTCCCTGGCGAGCGCGCGGCCGATGAGACCCGATCCACCCGTGATGACGATTTTCATCGGACTATACGGCCGCCAGTTCCTCTTCCAGGAGCTGGCGCTGGTGGAGCTCGGCGTAGACGCCGCCGTGGGCGATGAGCTGCGCGTGGGTGCCGCGCTCGACGATATGCCCCTGGTCGAGGACCAGGATGAGGTTCGCGTCCTTCACCGTCGAGATGCGATGGGAGACCAGGAAGACCGTGCGGCCGCGGAAGACGGTCCGCAGGTTGCCGAGGATCTCCTCCTCCGTGGCCGTGTCCACCGCCGACAGGCAGTCGTCGAGCAGCAGGATGCTTGGGCTGCGCAGGAGCGCCCGGGCGAGGGTCACGCGCTGCTTCTGGCCGCCCGAGAGGGTGAGGCCCCGCTCGCCGACGATGGTGTCGAGGCCGTTGGGGAAGGCCACGAGGTCCGGCGCCAGGCCGGCCAGGCGCGCCGCCTCCATCACGTCCTCCACGGGCGCGTCGGAGCGCCCCAGGGAGATGTTCTCGCGGATGGTCGCCGAGAAGAGGAAGGTCTCCTGCGGCACCATGCCGATCCCACCGCGCAGCCGGGCGAGCGGCAGATGCCGGATGTCCGCGCCGTCGACGAACAGCGTGCCCTGGGGCGGATCGATCAGCCGCGGGATCAGCGCCAGCAGCGTGCTCTTGCCCGAGCCGGTCCGGCCCACCACCGCCACCGTCTGCCCCGCCGGCACCTGGAGGTTGATATCCGCGAGCACCGGCACCCCCTCGCGGTAGGCGAAGGTCAGGCCGCGGAAGCTCACTTCGCCCAGAATGGCGCCGGGATCGACCAGCGGCTCCTCGTCGCGGATGGCCGCCTGGGTGTCCAGGACCTTGCGGATGCGGGCGAGCGAGGCGGTGCCACGCTGGGTCAGGTTGACCACCCAGCCGATCGCGATCATCGGCCAGATCAGCCGGCCCAGGAAGAGATGGAAGGTGACGAACTCGCCGACCGAGATCCGGTTCCGGATCACCAGCAGGCCGCCATACATCAGCACCGCCGCGAAGCCCACGCCGACGAGGATCTGGAGCAGCGGCTGGAACGCCGTCGACAGGGCCGCCAGCCGGCGGTTGCCGTCCAGGTAGATCTGGTTGACCCGCTCGAACTCGGCGTCCTCATGGATCTCCCGGGCATAGGCCCGCACCACCCGCACGCCGGCGAGGTTCTCCTGCACCTTCGTCGTAACGTCCGAGAACTTCCCCTGGACGCTGCTGAAGAGCCCGTGGACCCGGCGTCCGATGATGGTCGTCACGAGCACCACCAGCGGCATCGGAGCGAGGGCGATCAGCATCAGTGGCAGGCTGATCCGCGTCATGAAGAAGAGCGCTCCGGCGGCCGTGAAGAGCGTGCCGGCCATGTACATGATGGCCGGGCCGCAGAGCATCCGCACCGCCTGGAGGTCGTTGGTCGCCCGCGCCATCAGGTCGCCCGTGGGGTACTCATGGTAAAAGCTGGGCGCCTGCCTCTCCAGCGCCGCGAAGTAAGCGTTGCGCAGGTCGTACTCGATATCCCGGCTCATCCCCACCAGGACCATGCGCTGCAGGTAGCTGAACACCCCCGTGCAGAGCGAGAAGAGAATGACCAGGCCCCCGTAGCCCAGCAGGACCCTGCGGGAAGAGCCGTGGCGGATCGAGTCGATGGCGTTGCCCACGAGCAGCGGGCTCGCCAGCCCGAGCAGCACCGAGGCGAGGACGGCGGCCATGCCGATCGCCAGCTTGCGGCGATGGGGCTGGAGATAAGGCCAGAGGTACTTGAGTCGTTTGAACAAGATTTGGGCTCCCGGCGGGAAAGAATATCACCGCCGGGAGCCCCCCGATGCAGCCGGGCCGGTCAGGCCGGCTTGGTAGCCGGCCTGGTAGCCGGCCTAATAACGCCAGTAGCCGCGGTAGTAGTAGGGGTTGTGGTGGTGACGGTAGACCACGCGCGGCGCGACCCAGATCGCGCGAGGCTGGGGCGGAACCAGCCAGGAGCCGCGGACCCAGACGTAGCGCCGCTGGTAGGGCTGCCAGTGCCCGGGCACCCAGACGTACCGCGCGCCGGGCCGGACCAGCACCCGCTCGTGGCGAAACGGCGGCAGCGGAGCGTAGACCCGCACGCCTACGCGGGTACGGGTATAGGCGGAGGCCGCCGGGGCGAGGGAGAAGATGGAGACCAGCATGGTCAGGACGACGGCGAGAGCGGGGATTCGTTTTGAGCTCATGATGTTCGTTCCTCCTTCCCGCGTACGTATCAAATTCCGTTCCAACCCCGTTTCCCCGGGAGAGACTTACTCCTGTCCTCCAGAGGGGACGACAGGGTAGCGAGTACGAGATCTGAGCGTTCAGCGTTTGAAGCCGAGGATGACGACGCCCGCGCCCACCAGGAGAATGCCGAACCATTCCCGCGGGCTCGGGCGCTCGTGGAGAAAAATCGTCGCGAAGATGGCGACGAGAAGGAGGCTCAGCTTGTCCACCGGCGCCACCTTCGAGGCCTCCCCGATCTTCAGCGCCCGGAAGTAGCAGACCCAGGAGGCCCCCGTCGCCAGCCCGGACAGGGTCAGAAACGTCCACGTCTTCCGGCTCAGCTCGAGCGGATTGCTCCATTTGCCGGTGAAATAGACGAACGCCGCAAGAACGAACAGGATCACGGTGGTGCGCACGAGCGTCGCGAAGTCCGAATCGACCCCCGCAATGCCGATCTTGGCGAAGATCGCCGTGAGCGCCGCGAACACGGCCGAGAGCAGAGCCCAGTGGAACCAGCCGGAGGTCGCGGTCATCGCGGTCATCGGGCCCTCGCCAGGGTCTGCGCCTCGAACGTCGCGACGTCGATCCGGCCGAGCTCTTCCTGGCGGCGCGCGGCCAGCACGAGCCGGTGCCCCGCCTTTCCCAACTCCCTGGCGAGGGCCGCTCCGATGCCGGCGCTCGCCCCGGTGATCACAATGACTTTTTCCATGGACCTGGCCTCCATTCCAGCCCGCTTCAAGGCTTCGCACAGCCTACGCTACAAGGTCCGGTTCTTTCCAGGTCGCGGCCAGCACGGCCTTGGCTCCCTCGGGATGGAGGGGGGCGTCGCGCCCGTCCACCTCCAGGACCCCTTCGAGCCGCAGGATCGGGCGCCCCTCGATCTCGTACTTGGCCTCGTAATTAGTGCGCGGCCCCTCGTCCCAGGGGCGGTCGCGGCGGTCGAAGCGGAGGGCGGGATAGCCCGCGAGGATCTCGGCCACCCGCTCGCCATAGTCGAGAAAGTCGGTGGCGAAGGAGAAGCGCCCCCCCCGGCGGAGCAGGCGGAGCACCAGGTCGACCGTCTCGGGATCGAAGAGGCGGCGCTTGTGGTGGCGGCTCTTCGGCCACGGGTCGGGGAAGTAGACGTGGAGCGCCGAGGCGAAGCCGGCCGGCAGCACGGACGACGCCAGGCAGAGCGCGTCCCCCCGCATCGCCAGCCAGTTGCTCAGGCCATGACGGCGAGCCCGGTCGACGAAGAGGCCGTGGTACTCCCCCGCGACCTCGATGCCGAGGAAACGCCGATCCGCGTCCTCCTGACAGCGGCGGAGGAGATAGCGCCCCTTGCCGAAGCCGATCTCGACCTCCCAGTCCGCGGACTCAGGGGAAGTGCCGGGCACCAGCTCATCGAGCGGGAGCGGCGCCGAGAGGGTGGCGAGCGTCTGGTCTCCCGCGGCGGTCGAGAGGATCGCCGGCTGGATCACAGCAGGTCCTTGCGGCCGCGGACGGTCAGCTCGGAGACCAGCTTGCGGACCTCCTGCGAGCGCGACTTCGGCATCACCAGCACCGCGTCGCCGGTGCGCACGACCACCAGATCCTCGACCCCCAACACGGCGATCGTCCCCCGGTCGGCGAACAGGAGGTTGCCGCGGGCGTCCACGGCGAGGGTGTCGCCGTGGCGGGTGTTCCCCTGGATGTCCTTGGGCAGGATCTCGTCGAGCGCCTCCCAGGAGCCGAGATCGCTCCAGCCGCAGTCGAGCGGGAGGGTAGCGATGCCGTCGAGCTTCTCCATGATCGCGTAGTCGATCGAATCGGCGGGGAGGTTGCCGTAGAGCTCGCGCAGGCGGTCCGGAGCGGCGGCGATCTCCTCCAGCCCGCGGGAGAGCTCGGGCTGATGCCTGGCCACGAGGTCGAGCAGCGTCGAGCCGCGGAAAAGGAAGATACCGGCATTCCAGAGATAGTCGCCGGAGGCCAGGAAGCGCTCCGCGTTCTCGGCCGAGGGCTTCTCGACGAAGCGCCGCACCCGCCGCACTCCTTCAGCCCCCTCGCCGGGCTCGAGCTCCACCGGCTCGAGCTCCAGATACCCGTAGCCGGTCTCGGCCCAGCGCGGCACGACCCCCAGGGTCATCACCCGGTCCTCGCGCTCGACCACCCGCGCCGCGCGCTCCAGAGCGTCGCGGAAAGCGGCGGGGTCCCCCATCCGGTGATCGGCCGGGAGCACCGCCACCACCTCGCGCCGCGCCTCGTCCGGCATCGAGCGCACCGCCCAGGCGATGGCGGGCGCCGTGTTGCGCCCCTGGGGCTCGCTCAGGATCTGCTCCGGCGGCACCGACGGCAGATCCCGGCGGACCGCCGCCGCCAGTTCCTCCGTGGTGCAGACCCAGACCGACTCGGGGCCGATCGCCGGCGCCAAGCGTTCCAGGGTATCGCGCAGGAGCGTCCGCTCCCCTTCCAGAGCGAGGAGCTGCTTGGGCCGCGACTTCCGCGACAGGGGCCAGAAACGAGTGCCGCTGCCGCCGGCCAGGATCAATGCCCGCATGCGCGCTCCTCCCTCGGCAATCCTTGGATCATCTTTTTCATGGCGGCGGAGTATACCCGTCCGTTCCGAAGAGTGCCCCGGTTTTCCTTTCCGACTGCACTATGGCAAAGACCACACACTTTTTGTTGCAACTCCATTGAAACTTTCTATCTGGGAGATTATTAGAGATGCTTAAGAAGAAAATCGTCGTTACCGCGATCGCTATGTGTCTCTCCATCCCGAGCCTCTCGCAGGCGAGCCCTCTGAGCTGGATTCCGGGGCCGGGCGCGCTGATGAAGCTGGCGCAGCTCTGGGACAGGCTCCCGGGCGCGCACCCCGCGCGGCCGGCGCGGAGCCACCAGAAGCAGGGCTGTGGAATGGACCCCAATGGCGTGCCGCTCTGCGCGTCCGGCTCCACACAGAGGACGCCATCGGCCGATCCAGTCGAAACCGGCCTGTAAGGCCCGCGCGGTAAGGAGGGGCGGCAGGTGCCGCCCCTGATCTCTTCCCTCTTACTCTTCTCCCAGCTCCATCCCCATGATGTGGAAGCCGGAATCGACGTAGACGGTCTCGCCGGTGATGCCGCCGGCCAGCGGCGAGAGGAGGAAGAGGCCGAGGTTGCCCACCTCCTCGTGAGTGACGTTGCGGCCGAGCGGGGCGATGCCGCCGACCTTGTTGTACATCTTCATGAAGCCGGGGATGGAGCGCGCCGCCACGGTACGCACCGGGCCCGCGGACACCGCGTTGACGCGCACGCCCTTCTTCCCCAGCTCGTAGGCCAGATAGCGGACGCTCGCCTCCAGGGCGCTCTTGGCGATCCCCATGACGTTGTACTTGGGCACCACCTTCTCGGCGGCGTAGTAGGTGAGGGTAACCAGGGAGCCCCCCTCGTTGAGCAGCGGCTCGGCCTCGCGGGCGACGGCGACCAGGGAGTAGGCGGAGATGTCGAGCGCCGTCCGCCAGTCCTCGCGGGTGGTCTCGATGTAGCGCCCGTCCATGGCCGCGCGGGGAGCGAAGCCAATGGAGTGGACGACGAAGTCGAGGCTCCCCCAGGCGTCGCGAAGGTCGGCGAAGGTGGCCGCGAGGTCCTCGTCGCGGGTGACGTCGCACTGGGAGAGCCGGGTTCCCGGCCAGTCGCGGGTGAGCTTTTCGAGATCCTCCCGCAGCCGCTCCCCCTGATAGCTGAAGGCCAGCTCCGCGCCCGCCGCGTGCAGCCGCTCGGCGATCGCCCAGCCGAGGCTCCGCGAGTTCGCGACGCCCATCACCAGTCCACGCTTGCCCTGCAAATCGATTTCGATCATGGCGGCGTATCTTATCCGATCGGCCCCTGAGGGCGCCCTCGGGTATGATCAAGTCCGAGGACGAGCGATGACCAAGCTGCAAGAGGCCGAGCGCCTCCTCTCCGAAATGACGCGAGCCGAGAAGTCTCAGATCCTTCAGTGGGTCGTGCGCGACCTGGGGGATGCCTTCCCCGGGATTGAGAGCTCGCCGGAGGTTCTCGGTGGCGAGCCGTGCATTGTCCGCACCCGGATCCCCATCTGGCTGCTCGTCCAGGCTCGCCATCTTGGAACTAGCGAGGCCGAGTTGCTTCGCGCCTATCCAACCCTACGCGCGGAGGATCTGGGGAATGCCTGGGCCTACTATCGCTCGCACCGCGACGAGATCGAGCGGCAGATTCAGGACAATGAGGCCGCCTGATCGATGACCCGGCTCTACACGAACGAGAATTTCCCGCTCCAAGTCGCCGAAGAGCTCCGCCGTCTGGGAAATGATGTCCTGACCGTCCAGGAAGCCGGCAACGCCGGCCAGGCGATTCCCGATACGGAGGTCCTCACCTTCGCAACCCGGGACAGGCGTGTCCTGGTGACGCTGAACCGGCGGCACTTCATCCGTCTGCATCACGACCAGCCCGAGCATCAAGGGATCGTGGTGTGTACGTTCGACCCCGATTTTTTCGGCCAAGCCCACCGGATTCATGAGGCTTTGGAAGATCCGGCAGGAATGGCGGGGCGGCTCGTCCGGGTCAATCGTCCGCTCTCCGAGCATTGACCACCCCATGAACCTCTTCGAGCTGACCCGCGCCCTGATCGATATCGACTCGACGACCGGGCGGGAGCGAGAGATCGGCGACTTCCTCTTCCGCCATCTGGAGGCGCTCGTTGACCGAGCCCCTGGCGGCGCGGTCGAGCGCATGCCGGTCGAGGGGGATCGCTTCAACGTCTTCGCCGCCTGGGGGGAGCCGGTGGTCGTCCTCTCGACTCACATGGACACCGTGCCGCCGTTCTTCCCCTCCTCGGAGGACAGTGAATTACTCCACGGCCGGGGGGCATGCGATACCAAGGGGGGGATCGCCGCCATGCTCCAGGCCGCCCGGGAGCTGCTGGACGAGGGGGTCCACGGGTTCGGCCTGCTGTTCGTCGTCGGCGAGGAGACGGACAGCATCGGCGCCCAGATGGCCAACCGCCACCCCCGGGGGTCCCGGTATCTGATCAACGGCGAGCCCACCGAGAGCCGGCTCGCCCTGGGCTCGAAGGGGAATCTCTATCTCGCCCTCGTGGCCGAGGGGCGGGCGGCCCACTCCGCCTATCCGGAGCTGGGGGACTCGGCGATCGACAAGCTGGTCGACGTCCTGGCGCGCCTGCGGGACCTGCCCCTCCCTTCCGACCCCGTGCTCGGCGAGACCACGCTCAACGTCGGCACCCTCGCCGGCGGCCGGGCTCCCAACGTCGTGGCGGATCAGGCGCGGGCCGAGGTCACGATCCGCACCGTCGGAGAAACGGCGGAGCTGCGGCGCAGGGTCGCCGCGGCGGTGCACGCCGTTCCAGGGGTGCACATCGCGGAGATCCGCGAGGTGCCGGCGGTGCATCTCGGGTCCCTTCCCGGTTTCGAGACCACGATCGTCAAGTACACCACCGACATCCCCCGGCTGGGGGCCTGGGGGGAACCCTTCCTGCTCGGGCCGGGTAGCATCCATGTCGCCCACACTCCCGGGGAGAGGGTCGCCAAGCGGGACCTTTTCGACGCCGCGCGGCACTATAGGGATATGGTTCGCCGGCTGATGGACCGCTAGAGCGAGGTCACGCATGGACAAGAAGATCGAGGTCGGAATCCTGGGCGCCACCGGCACGGTGGGCCAGCGGTTCGTGCAGCTCCTGGAGAACCACCCGTGGTTCGAGCTCAAATGGCTCGGCGCCAGCGATCGCAGCGCTGGCAAGAGCTATCGCGAGGCTACCTCCTGGCAGCTCGAGGGACAGCCGCCGGCGGACGTCGCCGAGCGCGTCGTCGAGGAGTGCGTGCCCGGCCGGGGGCCGCGGCTGGTCTTCTCCTCGATGTCCGGCAGCCTGGCGGGGGAGATCGAGCGCGACTTCGCCGCCGCCGGCCACATCGTGGTCTCCAACTCCAGCCACTACCGGATGACGCCGGACGTCCCCCTGCTGGTGCCGGAGATCAACCCCGATCATCTGAGCCTGCTGGCGGTCCAGCGCCGGGAGCGGGGGTGGGAGGGGGGGATCGTGACCAATCCCAACTGCGCCGCCGTCGTGCTGGTGATCCCGCTCGCCGCCCTGCGCTCCTTCGGCATCCGGAGGGTGGCGGTCACCACCTTCCAGGCGGTCTCCGGCGCCGGCTACCCCGGCGTGCCGTCGCTCGACATCCTCGGCAACGTCATCCCCTATATCGGCGGCGACGAGGAGAAGAAGCTGGAGACCGAGCCGCAGAAGATCCTGGGCGAGCTGGACGGGAATCACGTCCGGCCGCTCCCGTTCACGATGAGCGCGAGTTGCAACCGGGTTCCCTCGGTCGACGGCCATCTGATCTCGGCAAGCGTCGAGTTCGAGCGCCGGCCGGAACGCGAGGAGATCCTGGAGGCCCTGGCGGCCTTCTCCGGCCTCCCCCAGGAGCGCGGCCTCCCCTCGGCGCCGAAGCGGCCGATCCACTACATGGAGGCGGCGGACCGCCCGCAGCCGCGCAAGGACGCCGGGCTGGAGCGCGGGATGGCCACCGCCGTCGGGCGGCTGCGCGAGTGCAACCTCTTCCACTGGAAGTTCGCCGCGCTCTCGCACAACGTCCTGCGCGGCGCCGCCGGCGCCGCCCTGCTCAACGCCGAGATGATGAAGAGCGAGGGGCTGCTCGGCGCATGATCGTGATGAAATTCGGCGGCAGCTCGGTCGACGGCGCGGCGGCGATCGAGCGGGTGGCGGGCATCGTGCGCGACCACCTCCCCCGCCAGCCCGTGGTGGTGGTCTCGGCGATGGCCAAGACCACCAACCGCCTGCTCGAGGCCGCCGACGCCGCGGCTGCCGGGGACCGCGATGGAGCGCTCGCCGCCTTCGACGAGATCGAGACCTATCACCGCCGCGAATCCCACGGCGTGGTCCCCCCCGCCGGCCGGCCCGCGCTGGACGCGGCGCTCGACCCCTTCTTCAACGACCTGCGTACCCAGCTCGACGAGCTGCTCGCCACCCGGGCCCTGACACCGCGCGCGACGGACGCCGTGGCGGGGTTCGGCGAGCTGCTGGCGAGCACCATCCTCGCCTTCGCGTTCACCCATACCGGCGTCGACGCCGCCTGGGTGGACTGCCGGCGGGTGATCGTGACCGACCACGACTTTACCCGCGCCCTCCCGCTCTACGGCCCGACCGACGCCCGCCTGCGCGAGACGATCCTGCCGCTGTTGCGCGCCGGACGCGTGCCGGTCCTCGGCGGCTACGTGGGGGCGACGCCGCAGGGGGTGACGACGACGCTCGGCAAGGAGGGGTCGGACTTCTCGGCCGCCATCGTCGGTGCCGCGCTGGGCGCGGAGGAGATCGTGATCTGGACCGACGTCGACGGCATCCGCACCGCCGATCCGCGCAACTTCCCCGGCGCGCGGCGGATCCGCACCCTCTCTTTCGCCGAGGCCCTGGAGCTCTCCTGCTCGGGCGCCAAGAAGCCCCACTACGGCACGCTGGGGCCGGCGAGCCGGGCGGGCGTGCCGATTCGCATCCTCGACTCCCGCCACCCCGGCGGCCAGGGGACGGTGATCGGCCGCCGCAATCCGGACGCGCCGCCGACGATCAAGTCGATCGCCTGCCGCGCCAACGCCCACCTGATCTCCACCCGCCTCTCCGCCCAGGCCACCGGCGAATCCCAGAACGGCCTGCTCGCCGGCGTCTTCGAGGTCTGCGAGCGCTTCCGCCCGTCGCTCCTGGCGATGGGGAACGGCGATCTCGCCCTCGACCGCGAGGACCGGCTCCCTGAGATCCATTCGGCCCTGCTCTCGGCCGTGGGGCAGAAGGCGGAGCTCTGGGTCACCCGCGGCCGTACGGTCGTCTCGCTGGTCTCGGAGGACCTCGCGACTCATCCGGACCTCGCCGAGCGCGTCCTGGAGGCAGCGCGGGAGCTCGAGCCGCGGCTGGTGTTCAGGGGGGTCGCGGCGCCGGTGGTCCGCCTGCTGGCCGAGGACGAGCAGCTTCCGGAGCTGATCGCCCGGCTCCATGCGGCGCTGCTGCCGGGTGAGCCGGACGAGGTCGTCGAATGAGTGAAATGAAGAGCCGGCTGGCGCTGGTCGGCTACGGCCGGATGGGCAAGCTGGTCGAGCGGCTCGCCCCCGAGCACGGTTTTGAGGTGGCGTTGCGGCTCCACGGCGCCGATGTCGAGGGTACCGCTGTCGAAATAACCGCCGAGAGCTTCCGCGGGATCGACGTGGCGATCGACTTCTCGACCGCGGCGGCGGTGCCGGCCAACGCCGAGCGGATCGCCGCTCTCGGAGTGCCGCTGGTGGTGGGGACCACCGGCTGGGGCGACCAGCTCCCGCGGGTGCGGGAGGCGGTCGAGCGGCACGGCGCGGGTCTCCTCCATGGCGCCAACTTCTCCGTCGGCGTGCAGGTGTTCTACCGTCTGGCCGCGGCGGCGGCGCGGCTGCTCTCCCAGGAGACCGCCTACGACGCCTGGGCCTACGAGATCCATCACAAGAAGAAGAAAGACGCCCCTTCGGGGACGCTGCTGGAGATCGAGCGGGCCATGGCGGTGGCGGGGTGGTCGCGGCCGATCGACGCCGCGAGCAATCGGGCGGGATCGATCCCCGGCACCCACCAGATCGGCTTCGACTCCGAGGCGGACACGATCACCCTCGAGCACCGCGCCCGCGACCGCTCCGGCTTCGCCCATGGCGCCCTCCGCGCGGCCCGCTGGATGATCGGGCGCCAGGGTTTCCATGAGTTCAGCCAGGTCTGGGAAGAGATCGTTCGCGAACAGCCATAGAATGGATTTAAAGCGCCGTCTCTCAAGAAAAAGGGCGCGTTCAGGAGACATCATGTTTCAAGGCTGCGGTACCGCACTGGTCACTCCGTTCCGCTCCGATCTGTCACTGGATGAGGAGACCCTGCGCCGGCTGGTGCGCCGCCAGATCGAGGCCGGAATCCATTTCCTGGTCCCTTGCGGCACGACGGGCGAGAACCCCACCCTGTCGCGCGAGGAGCACCTGCGGGTGGTCGAGATCACGCTCGAGGAGGCGCAAGGGAAGACCCCCGTGCTCGCCGGCTGCGGCGGCAACGACACCCGCGAGGTGGTCGAGCTCGCCCGCCATCTCGAGGGGCTCGGGGCGGACGGCCTGCTGGTCGTCACCCCGTTCTACAACAAGCCCACACCCGAGGGGCTCTACCAGCACTATCGCGCGGTGGCCCGCGCCACGCGGCTGCCGATCGTGGTCTACAACGTCCCCGGCCGCACCGGCCTGAACGTCGAGCCCGCCACGCTGGCGCGCCTGGCCGAGATCGAGACGGTGGTGGGGGTCAAGGAGGCGTCGGGCAACATCTCCCAGATCGCGGCCATCTTCCAGGCGGTCCCCGACAGCTTCGCGGTGCTCTCGGGCGACGACGCCATCACCCTGCCGGTGATCGCCCTCGGCGGCGTGGGAGTCATCTCGGTCGCCTCGAACGAGGTCCCCTTCGCCATGGCGCGGCTGACCTCGCTCGCCCTCGAAGGGGACTTCCCCGCGGCGCGCGAGGTCCAGCGCCGGCTGCACGCGCTGATGGAGATCAATTTCGTCGAATCGAACCCCGGACCGGTCAAGGCGGCGATGAGCCTCATGGGGCTGCTCGAGCCGGCGTTCCGCCTGCCGGCGGTCTACCCGCGGCCGGAGAGCGTGCGGAAGATCGAGAAGATCCTGCTCGGGCTCGGGCTGATCCCGGAGAGCCCCGAGGCGGAGACCGCGGTGGAGAACCGTCTTGCGGTCTGAGGATCTCGAGGCCATGCGGGAGGGCGTCGAGCGTCTCTACGCCGAGCCGCCGGCCACCTATGGGCCCGAGCATCGCCAGCTCTTCGATCGCTTCAAGCAGGCGCTCAACCGCGGGGAGATCCGCGCCGCCCAACCGGACGCCGCCTCTCCCACCGGCTGGCGGGTGAACCCCTGGGTCAAGCAGGGGATCCTCGCCGGCTTCCGCATGGGGGAGATCGTGGACATGTCGGTCGGCGGCTCTCCCGGCGGCCGGCTCCCCTTCCTCGACAAGTCGACCTATCCGCCCCGGCCGCTGGGCCTGGAGGATGGCGTCCGCGTCGTCCCCGGGGGCTCGGCAATCCGCGACGGCTGCTATCTCGGGCGCGGCGTGATCTGCATGCCGCCGATGTACGTCAACGTCGGCGCCTGGGTGGACGACGACACGATGATCGACTCGCACGCCCTGGTGGGGAGCTGCGCCCAGGTCGGCAAGCGGGTCCACCTCTCGGCCGCCGCCCAGCTCGGCGGCGTGCTGGAACCGGTGGGGGCCTCGCCCGTGATCGTCGAGGACGACGTCCTGATCGGCGGCAACTGCGGCGTCTATGAGGGGACGGTGGTCAAGCGCCGCGCCGTGCTCGGGGCGGGGACGATCCTCACCCGTTCGACGCCGGTCTACGACCTCGTCCGGGAGACGATCCACCGCGCGACCGACGAGCTCCCTCTGATCATCCCCGAGGAGGCGGTCGTCGTCCCCGGCTCCCGCGCCGTCGCCCGCGGCGCCGGCAAGGAGTGGGGGCTCTCCCTCTACACCCCGGTGATCGTCAAGTATCGCGACGCTTCTACGGACGAGCGGGTGCAGTTGGAGGACTGGCTGCGGTAGG